>NZ_CP045504.1:300000-600000 GCF_013376455.1 Desulfolutivibrio sulfodismutans DSM 3696
GGGAATCTCGGCGATGATGGTCTCGAAAAGCGGGGTGAGGTCAACGCCCTCTTCGTCAAGGGCGCGCATGGCCCGGCCTTCGCGGCCCACGGCGTAGAGCACGGGGAATTCGAGCTGCTCTTCGTCGGCGTCCAGGTCGATGAACAGGTCGTAGATCTCGTTTAAGACCTCTTCCGGACGGGCGTCCTTGCGGTCGATCTTGTTCACGGCCACGATGACCCGAAGTCCGGCCTCCAGGGTTTTTTTGAGCACGAACCGGGTCTGGGGCAGGGGGCCTTCCGAGGCGTCCACCAGGAGCACCGCGCCGTCGGCCATGGACAGGGCCCGTTCCACCTCGCCGCCGAAGTCGGCGTGGCCGGGGGTGTCGATGATGTTTATTTTGGTGTCCCGCCAGGTCACGGCGCAGTTTTTGGCGGCGATGGTGATGCCGCGTTCCCGCTCCAGGTCCATGCTGTCCATGATTCTTTCGGGGGCGTCCTGGCCTTCGCGGAACATTCCGCTTTGGCGGAACATGTGGTCCACCAGGGTGGTTTTGCCGTGGTCGACGTGGGCGATGATGGCGATGTTTCGGATGGAGTCGTTACGTGGCTGGGTTTTCATGGATGTCCTCGCGCAGGGTGAATAGGCCGCGCGGCTTTACGGTTTCATGACGGGAAAAGGGAGGAATGTCCTGCCGGGCGGCTCTTGTCGTCGAAAAACGAAGAAAAGACAATCCCCGCCGGAAGGATTATCCGGGCAGGGGCAGGGTAAAGGTGAAAATGCTGCCCTTGCCGGGGGTGCTCTCGAACCAGATGCGGCCGCCGTGGGATTCCACGATATGCTTGCAGATGGGCAGCCCCAGGCCCGTTCCCTTGGGACGATCCGTGATCCCGCCGCGCACCTGGTTGAACTTTTCAAAGATTTTTTCAAAATCCTTTTTGTGGATGCCGATGCCGGTGTCTGAGACGCTGATGCGCAGGAACTCGTCCTGGCTGACGGCGCACAGACCGATGGTTCCGTGGTCCGTGAATTTGACGGCGTTGGAGATGAGATTGACCAGAACCTGGATGATGCGGTCCCGGTCGCCCTGGATGGAGGGCAGGCCTTCGTCCAGGCAGCGCACCATGCGGACGTCCTTGCCTTCCAGGAGCACCGAGGTGGAGGCCATGACCCGGCTGATGAGCTCGGAGGGATCTATGGCCTCCATGGTGAATTCCATGCGGCCCGATTCCAGTTTGGCCAGATCCAGGACATCGTTGATGAGATTGGTCAGACGCTCGCCCTCGGAGATGATGATGTCCAGGTTGCCGGACACCTGGCCGGTGGCCTTGTTCAGGCGTGGATCGGGAACCTCCAGGTTTTCGAAAATCTGCTTCAGTTTGCGTTGGATGATTTTTGAAAAGCCCAGGATGGAGGTCAGGGGCGTGCGGATTTCGTGGGACACCATGGACAGAAAATCGGACTTGGTGCGGTTGGCGGCCTCGGCGGCCTCTTCGGCCCGGCGGCGCTCCTGGACCTCGCGCATGAGGCGCTCGTTGGCCTGGTGGAGTTCCCGGGTGCGTTCCTCGACCCGTTTTTCCAGGAGGGCGTGGGCGTCCCGCAGGGCGTCTTCGGCCATTTTGCGGGCGGTGATGTCCTCGCAGGAGCCTTCCAGAAAAAGCGGCAGGCCGGACGCATCGCGCTCCACCCGGATATTGAGGGAGACCCAGATGGTGCGGCCGGACTTGTGCCGGAAGCGGGCCGGAAAATTGGTGGCCCCGCCACGGGCCTTGAGCAGTTGTATGAGCCGGTCGCGGTCGCCCGTGTCGGCGTAGATCTGGGAGCGGATGTCCGTGACCTCGGCCAAAAGCCTCTCGGGCGTTCCGTAGCCCAAAAGGGTGGCCATGGCCGGATTGGCGCTGGTGAAGCGGCCCGCCGGGGTGGAGGTGAAAAAGCCCTCCACGGCGTTTTCCACAATGCTGCGGTAGCGGTCCTCGGCCCGGCGCAGGGCGCGTTCGGCTTTTTTGCGCTCGGAGATGTCCCGGGCCACCACCACGGCCTTGCGTTGCGTGGGGCTTTGGGCCACCCGGATGGTCATTTCCACCGGAACCAGGGCCCCGTCGGGGCTGGCCATGTCCGTGGCCAGGGGGGCGTCGGTTCCCTGGGCGGCCAGGACGGCCGCGACCCGGGCCGCCGCCTTGGGACGCAGAAAATCGGAGAACGCCGCGCCGATGATGCGGCCCTTGTCCCGGCCCAGCAGGGACGGGGCGGAGCCGGCGGCGTCGAGAATGCGGCCGCTGTCCGCGTCCACGAGGAAAATGGCGTCGTTGCTTTGGTCGAGCAGTTCGCGGAACCGCTCAAGCTCGGCAAGCCGCTCGGACAGCTCCGGATAATAGCTCTTGCTTAGGGAACCTTCCCCAAGCCCGATGAGCTTTTCCCGGGAGGCGTTCCAATCAGGCGCGGAATCGGCAGGCGGCTTCATACAGGGACCGGATGTCCTCGACGGTTGGCTGGCGAGGGTTGGTGATCATGCACGGGTCGTTGATGGCCTTGGCCGACAACTCGGCGAGTTCGCTGGGGCGCACGCCCAGGTCGCTTAGGGTCTGGTCCACCCCGGCGGCGGTCTTGAGGGCGCGCAGGGCGGCGACCACGGCCTGCTTTTTTTCATCCTCGGCCATGTCCGGTTCGATGTGCGCCCCCAGGATTTTGGCGATGTCCGTATATCGCCCGGGGGCGCTGGAATAATTGTAGGCCGTCACGTGGTCAAGCAAAATGGCGTTGCATTGGCCGTGGGGCAGATCCAGAAATCCCCCCAGGCTGTGGGCCATGGCGTGCACCGCGCCCAAAATGGCGTTGGAAAAGGCCAGTCCCGCGTAAAGGCTGGCGAACATCATGCCGGATCGGGCCGCCTGATCGTCAGGATGGCGTATGGCCGACACCAGATGGTCGCGCACCAATTCCACGGCCTTGACGGCGAAGAGGTCGGTGATCGGGGAATGGGCGTTGGAGACGTAGGCCTCGATGGCGTGGGTCAGGGCGTCCAGGCCGGTATGCGCCGTCAGTTCGGGGTCCATGGTGCCGGTGGGCAGGGGGTCGATCAAGGCCGCGTCGGGGATCACGGTCTTGCTGACGATGGCGATTTTGACCTTGCGCTTGGTGTCGTTGATAATGGCGAACTGGGACACGTCGGCCCCGGTGCCGGAGGTGGTGGGCACGCAGACAAGCGGCGGGCCGGGCTTGCGCACATTGTCCACGCCCTCGAATTCCAGGACGTGGCGGTCGTTGGTGCACACGATGCCGATGGCCTTGGCGCAGTCCATGGGGCTGCCGCCGCCCACGGCCACAATGGCGTCGCAGTCCTCGCGGCGGTAGACCTCGGCCCCGGCCATGACCTCATAGTCGCGGGGATTGGGGGTGACGTCGGCGAAGATGGTGGTGGAGACGCCCGCCTCGCGCAGGCTGTCGATGACCTGCCCGGCCCAGCCCAGGCGGATGAGGTTGGGGCCGGTGACCACCAGGGCCTTCTTGACCCGGAGATTTCTGGCGTAGCGTCCGGCCAGGCGGGCCGAGCCCGGGCCGAACACGAACTCCGGAGCCACGAATTTGCGCAGTTCCGTCGTCGCTTCGTGGGTCACGTCGTACTCCTTCATGCGAACAGGCGGTTGCGGTTTCCTGCAAGTGAATGCCGGAGCATGCTACACGGCTTTTACCGCGTCGAAAAGCATTCTTCTGAAGCGTCAGGGGGACGGGCCCCTGGCGCAATACAAACACATCAGCGCCGTTATGGAAAAAGACGCTCCCGCAGGATGTCAGGAGGGCGGGCCGCCGCTTCCGTCGCGGACGCCGCGCACGGGCCTGGGGATGCCCTCGGGACCGCACACGGCGACCCCCATGTCGGCCAGCCCCTGGCGGACCTCGGGGGACGACAGCACAGCGATCTCCTGTTCCCGGGCCTGATTGTAGGCCGAGATGCGGCAAAGTTCCGTATCGTTTTGCCCGGGATGGCACATGAGTTCCACCACGGCCGTGTCGGGCAGCGGGGCGAAGGCCGCTGCCACCAGTTCCAGGAACCGCCCGGGGGTCAGATCCTGGCCGAAAAAGTCGGTGATGAAGGCGTCGGCGTACGGCGCGCCAGCCGCCCGCAAGGCGGCGGCCATGGCCGGGTTGGTGGCCCTGGCCGGGATGCCGAGCCGCACGGCAATCTCCAGATAGACCGGGAACACGTCGGGCCGTTTGTGGACATGGTGATGGGTGTCCATGTGGGAGGGGCTGACCCCGCAGGACCGCAGCAGATCGAGCTGGGCCTGCCATTCCCGGCGTATCTCGTCCGCCGATGCCTGGCCGATGTCCATGCGCTTGCGCGGGAATACGCCTTCGGCGGTCACCAGGGAGGGGACGTCCCCGGGCGGCAGGCAGGGGGCGTGGCCGCCGGTCAACTGGAAATGGATGCCCATGCGCCCGGAAAGCGCATCGGCGTGGGCCGTGATGCGGGCCGCCGCGCCGGCCGGGCGGGTCATGGCCGTGGTGGCCCGGACCAGCCCGTGCTCCATGGCCTGGAGGATGCCCCGGCAGACGCCGTCGGTCAGGGCGAAGTCATCGGCGTTGATCATGAGGCGGCGCATGATGCTCCTTGTGCTTGCATCGACGGGACAGACTTCATGGCGTCAAGCCATCAGGGTTCCCGTCGCGAAACGTGCCCCGTGACGGGATTCCAAAGGGCGAAAGCCCTTTGGCCGCCGGAGGCATATCATTTCGTATTCTGTTGTGAGCGCCGCACGATTTCGGCCACGAACTTTTCGATGCCCCGGGCCACGTCGGCGATGCCGGGCCCGAGCATGTAGGCCGGGGTGGTCACGAGGTTGAGCGTCTCGTCCACCACGATGTCGTCCACGGCGCACTCCACATGCACCGCCCCGGTTTTTTCCAGGGCCTTGGCCGTGCCCATGTCGTTGCCGATGGTCAGGCGCGGCTTTTTGGCCCCGAGCACCAGTCCCAGCACCACCGGGGCGATGCAGATGGCCCCCACGGGCTTGCCCGCCTCGTGGACCTCGCGGATGACCCGGGCCACCTCGGGATGGGCCGCGCCGTCCGGGCCTTTGGTCGCGAAATCGCACAGGTTCTTGGCCACACCGTTGCCGCCGGGCAGGATCAGGGCGTCGAAATCCGCACCCCGGGCCGTGGCCACGTCGGCGATGTTGCCGCGGGCGATGCGGGCCGACTCCATAAGGACGTTTCGCGTCTCGCCCATGGGCTTTTTGGTCAGGAAATTCACGGCAGCGAAGGGGACGTCCGGGGCGAAGATCTTTGTCGTGGCCCCGGCCTGGGCCAGATAGAGGAGCGTCAGGACGGATTCGTGGATTTCCGCGCCGTCGATGTTGCCGCAGCCGGCCAAAATGACGCCGATGGTGGGCATGGTCGCCTCCTGTGTCGTTGTGGACGTGGCGTAGCGTGTGGAGCAGATGCAGATGTGTAGCCAGCGGGATGTGATTCGTCAAATGGGGACCGGGCCATGGGGACCATTCCTGGCGCGTTGCAATTCCCGGGAATATGACGCACAAGCGGCGCATGGCCGGTCAACGCGTCCTTTCCCCTCTCCTTCTGGGCGACACCACGCTTCGCGACGGCGAACAGATGCCCGGGGCCATGCTCGACCCTGCCGATAAGCTCGCCGTGGCCCGGGCCTTGGCTGCCGCCGGGGTGGATCTCATCGAGGCCGGGTTCCCGGCCGTGTCGCGCACCGAGGCGGCGGCCGTGGGGCTTGTGGCCCAGGCGGCGGGCGATTTTTTGGGGCCGGGCGGCGTGGGGGATTCGGGCGGGCCGGTCATCGCGGCCCTGTGCCGGGCCCTTCACCGGGACATCGACGCCGCGCGCGAGGCCCTGGCCGACGCGCCGCCCAGGCGCCGGGCGGCCAACATCTTTTTGTCCGCCAGCCCCCTGCACCGCCGCTACAAGCTGAAAAAATCCAAGGCCGACATCCTGGTCATGGCCGCCCGGGCCGTGGAATACGCCCGGAAATCTTTCGATTACGTCAATTTCAGCGCCGAGGACGCCAGCCGCACCGAACCCGGCTATCTGGTGCGGCTCTACGAGGCGGCCATATCCGCCGGGGCCACCTCCATCGGCTTCCCGGACACGCTGGGGGTGCTCACCCCGGACGAGGTGAAGGAGCGGCTGGAATTTTTGCGCGCCCATGTCCGGGGCCTTAGCGGCGTGTTGCTGGGGGTGCATTTTCACGACGACCTGGGGCTGGCCACGGCCAACACCCTGGCGGCCATCCAGGCCGGGGCGGACATGGCGCACTGCACCGTGGGCGGCATCGGGGAGCGGGCCGGGAACGCGGCCCTGGAGGAGACGGCGACGGTCCTGACCCTACGTCCGGACCTGTACGGCCGCTCCATCCACCTGGACGCCGCCAAACTCGCCCCCCTGTGCCGCCTGGTGGCGGACTTGACGGGCATTCCCACCCCGCCCAACAAGGCCGTGTGCGGGGAAAACGCCTTCGCCACGGGGGCGGGCGTGCACCAGGACGGGCTGCTCAAGCATCCGGACACCTATCTGCCGTATCCGCCCCAGACCGTGGGAGCGGGACCGGCCCGCATCGTGCTGTCGAAACACAGTGGCCGGGCGGCCTTGCGGCTGCGGCTGGAACAGTTGGGGGTGGTCCTGGACGAGGCCCGGCTGACGGCCGTAAGCGAGGCGCTCAAAAACGCCTCCAAGGCGGAATGGGGGGATGAGGCGGGGCTTTTGGAAAGGGTGGCGGGGGAGCTTGTCGGCGGCAGGAAGCGGCTTTTGGGCTAGCGCGGGAGAGTAACCGGCCGGGGGCCGGGAGAGAAGAGGAGAAGGAAGGGCCGCATTGCGGCGGCAACAACGGCCCTGTTCTGGGGCGATGCCCCATCCCTCCCGTTCAGCGTTTCTCCGGGAAGGGCCGCAACACCAGGGTAAGCCGCAGCATGTCCTTGAGTTGGATGCCGTCTTCAAAGATGGGTTCCGGGTAGTTCGTAAGAAAAAAATTCGTGTCAATCCCCGTGACCCGAAATCCCTGCCGCTGATAAAACGCCAGTTGATAGCCGAACGTTCCCGTCCCAACCTCAAGGCGGCAGGCCCCTTCCTCTCTGAATACGGAAATGACGTGGCCGAGAAGCGTGGTCCCGATTCCTCTTTGTTGCCGGGAAGGCGCCACGGCGATGTTCATGATTTCATACGCCGCATCTGAAAGAGGGATGACTGCGCATACAGCGACAGGCGACGGCCCGGAATATGCCGCGAAGCAGCGTGAGCGCGGCAGATATGCCGTGACCTTGGCCTCGGACGGGTCCGCCAGAAGCAACAGTTCCCGTGGAGCGTCCGCCGGGGATATCTCCGCGATGCGAGGTGAAAGATCGCTGCTTTTCATGTGCCTACGTTTCGTGGCGTGTCGTGATCAGCTCTTGTCCCGGTCGATCCACTTGGGGGCGGTGACCGGCCGGTAGGCCCGCATGGCGGAAAGGAGCGTCTCGGGCGTGGGCGCGGACAGCACGATGCCCGCATGGGCGTCGCGCACGAAGCGGTTCTCCACCATGGTCCGCACCAAGGCCAAAAGCGGATCGTAGAACCCGCCCACGTTGAGCAGCCCGCAGGGCTTGGCGTGCAGCCCAAGCTGGGCCCAGGTCACGATCTCGCAGAATTCCTCCAGCGTCCCCATGCCGCCGGGCAGGGCGACAAACCCGTCCGACAGCTCGGCCATGAGTGCTTTGCGCTCGTGCATGGACGGCACGACGTGCAACTGCGTCAGCCCGGTGTGCTCCAGCTCCTTTTTCTTTAAAAAATCGGGCAATACCCCGATCACCTTGCCGCCTGCCGCCAGGCAGGCATTGGCCGTGGCCCCCATGAGCCCGACGGACGCCCCGCCGTAAACCACCGTCAGCCCCTCATGGGCCAGGAAGGCCCCCAGGGTCTTGGCGGTTTCCAGAAACACGGGATCGCCGCCGGGATTGGACCCGCAAAACACGCAGACGCTTTTCATGCACAGGCTCCAAAAAGGGCGGGGAGCCGTGCTGGACGGCTCCCCGGTTGGTCGTCAGGGGTGAATCGGGCGCGTGGATTATTCGACGCCCTCGAGCAGGGGGCGGTGCTGGCTTAGGTCGAAAAAGCCGCGCACGGCAAAGGGCAGGGGGAAATTGGGCACCTTGTCGAAATTGACGAAGCCTGAATCCTTGCCCTCGGTGAGTTCCGACAGGGCCACCAATCCCAGGGGGATGGGGAAATTGAGGGAACAGGAGCGGATGGCCGCCAGCCGGTCCTGGTAGCGGTTCTTGAGATACTCCACGAGCTGGTCGCGCTCCTCCTCGGTAAAGGCCTCCAAAACCACCCGCCGACAGCTCTCCAGGCTGACCTCCAGGTCCGGCACCAGCAGATCGCCCATGAGCGCGTTCCAATCGTAGAGTTTTTCCTCGGCCGCATCCCATGTCGGCCGAAACAGATGGACCTCCACGTCCTTGCGTCCCTTGAAGCTTTTGATGACGATGGACAGGGAGTAGGCCCGGGCAACAGGCAGCGTGTTGTCCGCCGGGACGATGTCGATTTCCATGGATGCTCTCCCGTGTGCCGCTGGCGGCGAATATGGTCTGGGATTTCCCCGTTGTGTCCGAAACGGCTTGGCCGTACATTCGGTGACGCGGCCACACGGCCGCCCAAACCTCGTAAAACCGGATTTTACCCTACATGTCCAGTCTTTTCCAGCTCAAAAGCCCCTTCGAACCCAAGGGGGACCAGCCCCAGGCCATCGAGGAATTGGCGGCCAACCTTACGGCCGGTGTGAAAAACCAGGTGCTCCTGGGGGCCACGGGCACCGGAAAGACCTTCACCATGGCCCAGGTGGTGGCCCGCCTGAATTGCCCGGCCCTGATCATGGCCCCCAACAAGACCCTGGCCGCCCAGCTTTACAACGAGTTCAAGGGACTTTTTCCGCATAACGCCGTGGAATATTTTGTCAGCTATTACGACTATTACCAGCCCGAGGCCTATCTGCCGCGTACGGACACCTACATCGAGAAGGACTCGTCCATCAACGACGACATCGACAAGCTGCGCCACGCCGCCACCCATTCCCTGCTTACCCGGCGCGACGTGCTCATCGTGGCCTCGGTGTCCTGCATCTACGGCCTGGGCTCCCGGGACTACTACGAGCGGATGGTGCTGCCCCTGGCCGTGGGTGAAGAGACGAGCATGGACCGGGTGCTGTCGCGGCTGGTGGAGATCCAGTACGAGCGCAACGAAATCGATTTCCACCGGGGCACGTTTCGGGTGCGCGGCGACGTGGTGGAGCTGATCCCGGCCTACAGCCGGGACACGGCCCTGCGGCTGGAATTTTTCGGCGACGAGCTGGAGGCCATCCTGGAGACGGACCCGCTTACGGGCGAGGTGCTGGGGACGCTCAAAAGGACCATCATTTTTCCGGCCAGCCACTACGTGTCGGATCGCGAGAACCTGAACCGGGCCGTGTCGGACATCCGGGAGGAACTGCGTCTGCGGCTGGCCGAATACGAGAAGGGCAACCGGCTCCTGGAGGCCCAGCGCCTGGAGCAGCGCACCATGCAGGATCTGGAGATGATCGAGGAACTGGGCTACTGCACGGGCATCGAGAACTATTCGCGGCACCTGGACGGCCGGGCCGCCGGGCAGCCGCCGTATACGCTTCTGGACTATTTTCCCGAGGACTTCATCACCTTTATCGACGAGTCCCACATCACCGTGCCCCAGATCGGCGGCATGTACAGCGGCGACCGCTCCCGCAAGCAGACGCTTGTGGATTTCGGGTTCCGGCTGCCCTCGGCCCTGGACAACCGGCCGCTCAATTTCGAGGAGTTCCTGACCCGGGTGGGGCGCATGGTCTTCGTGTCGGCCACGCCGGGGCCGTGGGAGATCGAACGCTCCCAGGGCCTGGTGGTGGAGCAGATCATCCGGCCCACGGGGCTGGTGGACCCGGTGGTTACGGTGCGGCCCACCACGGGCCAGATGGACGACCTGCTGGGCGAGTGCCGCAGGCGCATGCAGGCCGACGAGCGGGTCTTGGTGACCACCCTGACCAAGCGCATGGCCGAGGATCTGACGGATTATTTCAACGCCATGGGGGTCACCTCCCGGTATCTGCATTCGGACATCGACACCCTGGAGCGGGTGGCCATCATCCAGGCCCTGCGCCAGGGGGAATTCGCCGTGCTGGTGGGCATCAACCTGCTGCGCGAGGGCCTGGACATCCCCGAGGTCTCCCTGGTGGCCATCCTTGACGCGGACAAGGAAGGATTTTTACGCTCCACGCGCTCCCTGGTGCAGACCTTTGGCCGGGCGGCCCGCAACGCCGCCGGGAAGGTGATCCTCTACGCCGACAAGGTGACCGGCTCCATGCACACGGCCATGGAGGAGACCAGCCGCCGCCGGGAGAAGCAGGAGGCCTACAACCGGGAGTGGGGCATCACCCCGGCCACCGTGCGCAAGGATATGGAAAACGTCCTGGATTCCCTGTACAGCCAGATTCGCGACGAGACGGCCCAGGCGGCGCGGATCCTGGCCGCCGAGGACACGGGCGAATACGGGGTGACCCCGGCGTCCATGAAACAGACCATCCGCCGCCTGGAGCGGGAGATGCGCGCGGCGGCCAAGGAACTGGCCTTCGAGCGCGCGGCGGCCCTGCGTGACCGCATCACGGCCCTGCGCGAAAAGCTTCTAAGCCTGGGAGAGGCATGAACTCCATCAAGCTGCGCGGACGCGTGCTGACGATGCAGCACCGTCTGGGAATATTCTGGCCCATCGTCATCGGCTGCGTGATCATGTCCGCCGTTGTGGCGGCGGGCGTGGCCTCGTATATGATCATCGAGGGCTGGCCCTTTTTCGATAGCCTCTACCAGGTCATCATCACCCTTTCCACGGTGGGTTTCCAGGAGGTCAATCCGCTCTCCGAGCAGGGGCGGGTGGCCACCATGCTTTTGATCGTGTGCGGCGTGGGCAGCTTCGCCTATCTGGTGGGGTCGTTCACCCAGGTGCTCATTGAGGGACGTCTGCAAGAAATTTGGGGGAGGCGGCGGGTGCAAAAAGCCATCGACAAGCTGACCGGACATATCATCATTTGCGGCTGCGGCCGGATCGGGGCCATCGTGACCGAGAAGGTCTTGGACGAGGGACACGGCGTGGTGGTCATCGAAAAAAATCCCGAGGTGGTGCGGGAGCTTGAGGAAAAGGGCATCCTGCACCTGTCCGGGGACGCCACGGACGACGATGTGCTCATCGCGGCCGGGATCGACCGGGCCAAGTCCCTGGTGGCCGCGCTGCACCAGGAGGCGGCCAACGTCTACGTCACCCTCACCGCCCGGCAGATCAACCCCAGGCTGTTTATCGTGGCCCGGGCCGACACCGCGCCGCACATCCCCAAGCTCAAGCGGGCCGGGGCGGACCAGGTGCTCATCCCGCACCTGTTCGGCGGCATCCGCATGGCCCAATCGGTTTTGCGGCCCACGGTCACAAGCTTCCTGGAACTGGCCCTGGGCGGCGGCGACATCGACCTCCAGATGGAGGAGCTCCGGGTGGAGGCCGACTCCGAGGTGGTGAACCAGAATCTCATCGAGTCCAAGATACGGCCGCGCTTCGACCTGATCATCATCGGCATCAAGAAATCGAGCGGGGAGATGGTGTTCAACCCCCAGCCCCAGACCGTGCTCGAGGCCGGGGACACCATGATCCTGGTGGGCAAGGGCGAGGATCTGGACCGGCTGCGGGAGATTCTGTAGCCGGAAGGCAGGCACGCCGGTGACGATGGGCCGGGGGATTGTTCCGGAGCTGGAAGGTCTTCGCCCGCAGGATTGTTGTCCCTGGGACGCGGCCTGCAGTTGCAAGAGCGGATGTGCAGGGCGTCCTTTCCCGATGTGCGTTTGGCCCTGGTTCGGAGAACAGGCAGGAAGCCGTGTGGAGGCGGAGGTGGCGGCACATCCCCGGATCGAATGCGTGGTAGCCCGGTACTCCGAGGACGTGTCCTGGACGGCGGCCCTTTGCTGTCCGGTCGTGGTCTACGACAAGTCCGGCACGCCCGGACCGTATGCCCTGCCCAACGTCGGCCGGGAGAGCCATACCTACCTGCACCACATCGTGGCCCGGTATCCGGATTTCGCCGACTATACGGCCTTTGTGCAGGGCGATCCCTTCCGCCACCTGCCGCCGGACATGGACGCGGCCGGACTGTGGCGGCGCATGCAGCAAAACGCCCGGCTTTGCGCGCCGTTTGCCGGGCTGGCCTGGTTCAAGCTCAAATGCGACCGGCTGGGGCGGCCCCATGACATGGCCGATCCGGCCAGGGCGGGTTCCTGGGCCGGGTTCGGCAAGGACATCCCGGTGGGCGAGCTCTATGCGGCGCTTTTCGCCGGTCCCGTGCCCGAGACCTTTCTGACCCCGGCCCCGGCGGGGCTTTTCATGGTCAGCCGGGAGCGCATCCTGGCCCGGCCCCTGGGCTTTTATCGAAAGGCCCTGGCCCTGGCGGCGGCCGACCCAGGGGACGCCGACAATACCGGGCATGCCTTTGAGCGGCTGTGGAACGTGATCTTTAACGGTCGAGCGGACCTCAACCGGCCGGATGCGGCCGACTGACGGAGAAGGCGTGGCTTACGGCAGCATCGATCCGGCGGCGCGGGTTCGCGAGCTTCGCGACCTCATCCGCCACCACGACCACCGCTATTACGTGCTTGACGATCCCCAGGTCAGCGACGCGCAGTACGACGCGCTTTTTCGCGAGCTCCAAGATATCGAGGCGGCCTATCCGGAACTGGCCGACCCGACCTCGCCCACCAGACGGGTGGGCGGCGCGCCCGCCGAGGGCTACGTCTCCCGGCCGCACCGCCAGCGCATGTACAGCCTGGACAACGCCATGAGCCGTGAGGAGTGGGAGGCCTTCCTGGAGCGGGCGGCAAACGCCCTGGCCCGGCAGGGGGAAAAGCTTGGCGCGGCGTTCTGGGTCGATCCCAAGTTCGACGGCCTGGCCCTGGAGGTCGTGTACGAGCGGGGCCTTTTTGTTTCGGCCCTGACCCGGGGCGACGGGGTCACCGGCGAGGACGTGACCGAGAACCTGCGCACGGTGCGCAGCGTGCCCCTGACCCTGGCGCCCCATGCCGCTGCGGCCGGACTCCCGACGCCGGAGCTTCTGGAGGTGCGCGGCGAGGTGGTCATCACCCGCCAGGATTTTTATGAGCTCAACGAGGCTCGCCGGGCGGCCGGGGAGAAGGTCTTCGCCAATCCCCGAAACGCGGCGGCCGGGTCCGTGCGCCAGCTCGATCCGAAAATCACGGCCTCCCGACCCTTGCGGTTTTTCGCCTATGCCACGGGCGAGTCCCTTTTTCCCGGCGGCGCGGCCCCCTGGAAAACCCATTCGGCCATGATGGCCGCGCTTTCCGGCTACGGCTTTTCCGTGGCCCGGGAGGGCAGGGTCTGCCGGGCGGCCCAGGTCTATCCCTTCTTCGAGGAGCTGGGCAGAAAGCGGCTCGATCTGCCTTTTGAGATCGACGGGGCCGTGGTCAAGTGCGACGACCTGGCCGTACAGGCGGCCCTGGGGTTCACCGACCGGGCCCCGCGCTTCGCCGTGGCGCTGAAGTTTCCGGCCCATGAGGCCGAGACGGTGCTTGAAAAAATCGAGGTCCAGGTGGGGCGCACCCGGGTCATCACCCCGGTGGCCATCCTGGCCCCGGTGTCCCTGGCCGGGGTCACCGTATCCCGGGCCACGCTGCACAACGAGGACGAGATCGCGGCCAAGGATCTGCGCGAGGGGGACACGGTGGTGGTGCGCCGGGCCGGGGACGTGATCCCGGAGGTGGTGCGGGCCGTGGAGGAGAAGCGGCCGCCGGAAGGCCGAAAACCCTTCACATTTCCGTCGGATTGCCCGTCCTGCCATACCCCGAGTGTGCGGCTGCCCGGGGAGTCGGCCCGCAAGTGCGTCAACCCCGACTGCCCGGGGGTGCGCCTGCGGGGCGTCATCTATTTCGTGTCCAAGGCCGGGCTGGACATCGAAGGCGTGGGCGGCAAGTGGATCGAGATACTGGTGGCGCGCGGCCTGCTGCGCACCCCGGCGGACCTGTTCGTCCTGACGAAAGAGCAGCTTCTGGAGCTGCCGCGCATGAAGGAGAAGTCCGCCACGAAGTTCATCACGGCCATCGCCAGGGCCAGGGAATCGGCTTCGCTTGGCAAATGCATCGCGGCCCTGGGCATCCCCCTGGTGGGGACGCGCACGGCCAAGACCCTGGCCGCGAGGTTCACGGACATGGACGCCTTGGCCGGGGCCTCGGAGGAGGATCTGACCGCGCTTTCCGATGTCGGCCCCGAGGTGGCCCGCTCCATCCGGGAGTTTTTCGCCGCGCCGGAGCAGCGGGAGTTGCTTGGCCGTTTCAAGGCGGTGGGGCTGTGGCCCGTGGCCGTGTCCAAGGCCCCGGCGGACGTGGCCGGGCCGCTTCGCGGCAAGCGGTTTTTATTTACCGGCGAGCTTGTGGGCCTGCCCCGGCAGGAGGCCCAGACCATGGCCGAGGCCGCCGGGGGCATCGTGATTTCGGCCGTCTCGAAAAAGCTCGACTACCTGGTCGTCGGGGACAAGCCCGGCTCGAAGCTGCAAAAGGCCCGGGAGCTTGGGTGTGAGGTCATCGACAAGGCGGCCTTCCTGGAGCTTGTGCGTTCCGGCCCAGGCCGGGCGGGCATGGTCCAGGGCCGCCTTCTTCCCGGCTGATTCCTCTTTTTGTTGGACGCGCAGCCGTTTGTTTTTATAAGGGATTCCAAAGGGCCAAGGCCCTTTGGCCGCCGGAGGCATCCATCCCGGCCTTGCACTCGGTCGCGGCCGGGCGGTTTTTCATAGGCACCTTTTTTAACGCGGGAGACGGACATGAGCGTGTGTGACGTGGTCATCATGGGGGCGCGGGGGCGCATGGGGTCCACCCTGATCCAACTGGTCCGGGCCAATCCGGACTACCGGCTGGCGGCCGTGGTGGAGCGGCCGGGGAACGAGGCCGGGCTTTCGGAGTATGGCTGCGTGGCCGGGTCGGACCTGGCTGCGGTGCTGCCCCAGGTTCCCGGGGCGGTGGTCATCGACTTCACCTCCCCGGCCTGTTCCGTGGCGACGGCCAAGATCGCCGTGGCCGCCGGGAATCCGCTGGTCGTCGGGACCACCGGGCTGGACAAGGATCAGCTCGCCGCCGTGGCCCAGGCCGCCACGGCCGGACGGGTGTTTTTTGCGCCGAACATGAGCGTGGGCATCAACGTGCTGTTGTCCGTGCTGCCCGCCCTGGTGAAGAGGCTCGGGGACGCCTACAACATGGAGGTCATGGAGATCCACCATAACCGCAAGGCCGATTCCCCCAGCGGCACGGCCATAAAAATCGGGCAATGCCTGGCCGAGGCCGCCGGGCGCGACTTCGACGCCGTGAAGAAATGTTGCCGGGAGGGCATCATCGGCCCGCGTCCGGCTAAGGAGATCGGCATTCAGGCCCTGCGCGGCGGGGACGTGGTGGGCGACCATACGGTCTATTTCTTCGGTCCCGGCGAGCGCATTGAGGTCACCCACCGGGCCCATTCCCGGGATACGTTGGCCCAGGGGGCGCTTCGGGCTGCGGCCTGGCTGCCGGGGCAGAAGCCGGGACGGCTGTATGGAATGCCCGATATGCTGGGGTGACGCCGGACAAAAGGATTTTCTCCATAAAAAATACATTCGTATTTTTTATGGGGCGTTTTGCGGCCTGCCGGACATGTTGGGCTGACGCCGGAGCCTCGCGCGCTGCGGCCATGATGGACGACCGGCCGCTTGGCCCTGCGGGGGTCAGGCGGCCGGAGCCGGTTCGGCGTGCTGGGCCATCTTGGCCTTCATATGCTCCAACACCTGCTCCAGGGCCTTTTCCACATCCACCAGGGCGGCGGCGGAGCCTTCCCGGTTCCCCGCCCGGGCCGCCGTGTCCAGGGCCTTGGCCATGGCGCTTAAGTGCTTGGCCCCCATGGTGGCGGAGGCCCCCTTGAGGGAATGGGCCAGAAAGGCCAGCTTTTCCAGGTCCGGGGCCGTGGCGGCCTGGCGCATGGCTTCGATCATGCCCGGTTTCTCCTCCACGAAGGCCGTAAACAGCTTCAGCACGAAGGCGGCGTTGCCCCGGGCTTTCTCCAAAAGCCAGCCGAAGTCCAGAATCTCCGGATCGTCGCAGGGCGGCGCAGCGGGCAGGCGTCCCTTCCGGGCCAGCACCCGCAGAAGGGATGCCGAAATCTCCGGCAGGCCCACGGGCTTGGGAAGGTAGTCGTCCATCCCGGCCTGCAGGAAGGTCTCCCGATCCCCCTTGTGGGCGTGGGCCGTAAGCGCAATGATGGGCACCTCGGGGTCGATCCGGCCGTCCGTGGCGCTGCGGATGATCCGGGTGGCCTCCATGCCGTCCATCTCCGGCATCTGGATGTCCATGAGCACGGCGTCCACCCGGCTTTTCTCCAGAACCTTGACCGCCCGCAGGCCGGTATGGGCGGCGATCACCGAGTGGCCGCTTTGCTCCAAAAGCTCCCGGATGAACATCTGGTTCACCGGGTTGTCCTCGGCCAAAAGGATGGTCAGGGGGGGCAGGGCGTTTTCCCAGGCCGCGCCGTGATCCCCGCCTGCGGCCTCGGGCGGAGTCCGCTCCCCGGCCGGGCGCAGGTTCACCCGGAAGGAAAAGACGCTGCCTTTGCCTTCCTCGCTGGAGACGTCGATCTCCCCGCCCATCATGGTCACGAGTTCCTTGAAGATCGACAGCCCAAGCCCCGCCCCCCGGTACTTGCGGGTGGGGGAGGGATCGGCCTGGGTGAAGCTCTCGAAGATGGCGTCGAGTTTTCCCGCCGGGATGCCGATGCCGGTGTCGCGCACGGTGAACGCCAGACGGGGCGCGTCCGGATGCAAAGACAGGTCGGAGTCCAGGGATACTTCCACCTCGACATGCCCTTTGTCTGTGAATTTGACGGCGTTTCCCACCAGGTTGATGAGCACCTGGCGCAGACGGATAGGGTCTCCCACGACAATCTTTGGAACCCCGTCCTCGATATGGGCCGAGAGCGCCAGTCCCTTTTGTTCCGCCAGGGGGGCGAAGACCGTGATGGCGCTGTCCACGGTCTCCCGCAGGGCGAAGGCCGTGGCGGCCAGTTCCAGCTTCCCGGCCGTGATCCGGGCGCTGTCCAGGATGTCGTTGATGATCTCCAGAAGCGACGCCGCCGAGTGCCGGACCATCTCCAGGTATTCCCGCTGCTTGCGGCTTAAAGACGTGGCCAGGGTGAGTTCGGTCATGCCCAGGATGCCGATCATGGGCGTGCGCAGTTCGTGGCTCATGTTGGTCAAAAAAACGCTCTTGGCCGCCTCGGCGGCCTTGGTGGCCGCCCGGGCCCGGCCCATCTCCGCCTCGGCCGCCTCGGCCTGGGACGGGGGAATCATGGCCAGGATCACCTCGCGCCCCTTGGTCGGCAAGGGAAAAAGGCGCAGGGGACCGGTCCCGGGCAGGTCGAGGATGCTGCCGTCGCGCAAGGGGCCGGGGAAGGGCTTGCCGGCCCCGCCACCCAGCAGGGTCCGGGCCCGGGGCCCGGCCTCAAGGATGGTCCCTTCCGGGGCCACGGCGCACAGGGCCGATCCGCACAGGCGTTCCAGTTCGGGGAGGCTTAGGGGAAATCGTGAGTCGCGGGCCATGGATTCCTCGTTGGCGTCATCAGCCTTTGATGCAGGCCAGGGGGCGCACCCGGGCGGTCTTTGCGGCCAGTTCCGCCCGGCATGCCGCGTCCGCCACGGCCTCGATGTTTTTGTAGGCCCCGGGGGCCTCTTCGGACAGTCCCCGGAAGTCGTGGGCCCGAACGGCGACACCCATGTGCTCCAGGTCTTCCAGTACCGTGCGGGGCTTGAAATGCCGGGCGGCCTGTTTTCGGCTCATGGCCCGCCCTGCGCCGTGGCAGGCCGAGGCGAAGGCGCGCGTTTCCGCTGCGGCGGTCCCGGAGAGGATGAACGAGGCCGTGCCCATGCTGCCGCCCACCAGCACCGGCTGACCGGCGGCGGCAAGCCCGGGCGGCAGGTCCGGATGCCCGGGACCAAGCGACCGGGTGGCCCCCTTGCGATGCACGAACAGCAGCCGTGGGACGCCGTCCACCATGTGGGTCTCAGCCTTGCAGGTGTTGTGGGACACGTCGTAGAGCAGCGCCAACCTGGAGCCGGGAAACATCTCCGCAAACACCTCGCGGACCATGTGGGTGAGGATCTGGCGGTTGGCCAGGGCGGCGTTGATGCCCGAGCGCATGGCCCCCAGATAGCGTTGCCCCAGATCCGAAGCGATGGGCGCGTGGGCCAGTTCCCGGTCCGGGAAGGACACCCCGGTTTTGGCGGCGTGGTCGTGCATGCGTTTCAGATAGTCCGTGCCGATCTGGTGTCCCAGCCCCCGGGAGCCGCAGTGGATGGCGACCGCCACCTGTCCCGGATGCAGGCCGTACAGCCCTGCGGCCGCGTCGTTGAAAATTTCCTCCACCACCTGCACTTCCAGATAGTGGTTTCCGGCCCCCAGGGTGCCCATCTGGTCTTTCTGGCGGGCCTTGGCGGCCTCGGAAACCATCTCCGGCCTGGCCCCGTCCATACGGCCCCGCTCTTCGATGCGATCCAGGTCGGCCTTTTCTCCAAACCCCCGGGACACCGCCCAGACCGCCCCCCCGGCCAGCATGGCGTCCAGTTCCCCGGCCGTCAGGCGTACGGCCCCGGTGCTGCCCACCCCGGCCGGGATGCGCGAGAACAGCGCATCGGCCAGGGCCGGGACGCGACCGGCCAGATCATCGGCGAAAAGGTTGCTCACCAGGGTGCGCACCCCGCAGGCGATGTCGAACCCCACCCCGCCCGCTGAAACGACGCCGGTGTCGGGATCGAAGGCGGCCACCCCGCCGATGGGGAAGCCGTAGCCGGAGTGGGCGTCGGGCATGGCGAAGCTGGCCGTGACGATTCCCGGCAGGCTGGCCACGTTTTTGACCTGCGCCAACACCGTGTCTTCCATATCCTCAATCAGGCGCTTGTCCGCGTAGATGCGACCTGGGACACGCATGGCCCCCGTACGGGGAACCTCCCAGATCCATCCGTCGATGCGTCGAAGTTCGGAAATCCGCATACGAAACCATCCCATGGGCATGCTGGCCATGCATCAACCCGCACATCGCCAGCATAGACAAGCATAGTCCATGGGGAAGGAATTTTGTCAAGACAATCCTGCGGCGGCGGGACGGTGAGCGCAATCCGGGTCAGTTGGCGGGGAAGGCCTTGAGAATGGCGTCCACGGCGACGGCGTTGCCGTGGGGGGTGAAGTGGGTGTCCGTGGGCCAATACAGCTCGGCGGCGTCGTCGCGGCCGACCAGGAGCGGCTCCAGGTCCAGGACCGGAAACCCGGCCTCCTCGGCCGCAGAAACGGCAAAGGCCGTGAGCTGGTTGAAGTTTTTCACCACCACCGGGGCCTCTTTGGCGAAGGGGGCGTTTTTGTCCAGACGGCTGGCGTCGATGCGCGGGTAGAGCACCTGCAAGGCGGTGGGAATGACCACAAAGCGCACGTCGAGCCCGCGTTCCCGGGCGATGCGGGCCATTTCCGCAAAGACCGCCCGCAGTTCCTCCTCTTCCTTGGGGCCAAACCAGGCCATATTCAACAGGGTGCGGTAGAAGGGGTGAAAGGCATAGGCGGTGTCCGGCGCGGGGGCCTTGAGATGGACCGGATAATATCCCAGGGTCGGGTTCCGGGGCTGGCCCGGGGTCTGCGAACCGCCCTCCTGGCGTGCCAGGGCGTTGGATTCGCGGAGATATGTGAGGAGGTTGCGGATGGATTCCAGCCACAGGTGCCGGGCCGGTCCCACCATTTCGTCCTGCTGCCGCTGCCGGTAGACGAGGATGTCCGCCGAGAGATCGTTGCCCAGATAAAGGAGGACATAGACGGTCTTGCCCGAGAACCGGTTTTCCGGGCCCAGGCTGTCGCCGGTCAGGGTGTCCAGGAGCCGGGCATAGTGGGCCAGGCCGTAGCCGCCCTTGCAGGCGGCATAGTCGGGAATCCCGGTCTTTACTTCGAAGAGGCGGTAGATGGTGTTGTCCGTGCCGGAGCCCGCCCCGTAGCAGAAGGAGTCGCCCAGAAAGAGCACCTTGGCTTGGGACGGGGACTTGTCGTTCCACCACCCCAGGGAGTCCACGGCGGAGAGCTGCACCATGGGGGGGCTCTCCATGGGGACGCCGTAGGCCCGGTAGGTGTCGTCCACGCTGACCGTGGTCTCCGTCCTCCCGGGTTCATTGACGAAGCCTTTGAGCCAGGGGCGGTAGTCGGGATGCCGGAAGGCGGCGAAAACCCCGTGGGAGTAGAGGAGCTCCTTCTGGGTGGGGGAGAAAAAGGACAGTTTGGCCCCGAGATGGTACAACAGGACGTCCGTGGTCATCAGAACGGTGTAGCCGAGCAGGCAGATCACGGCCAGGGTACGGACGATGGAGCGGATCAGGTCAATGGGACGTCGAGGCGTGGGGGTGGTCATGAAGGATGCCGTGTGGGGCGCGCGGCGCGTCCCGAAAAGGGAAGCGCGCCGCGCGGCAGACCCGTGTTACATGCTGTAGAGGGTGTCGCCGGGGATGATGGTGATGCCGTTTTTCGTGAGCACCTCAATGGCCTGGTCGGTGCGGTCGAAGCGGAAGATGATGGTGGCGGCCTTGGAGCTTTGCTGCACGAAGGCGTACATGTATTCCACGTTGATGCCCTGGCTGCTCAGCATGTTCAGGATGGAGTGCAGGCCGCCCGGCGTATCCGGCACCTGCACGGCCACCACGGCGTTGCGGCCCACGGTGAACCCGCCGTCCTTCAAGGTTTTTTTGGCCTTTTCGTGGTCGCTGACGATCAGGCGCAGGATACCGAAATCCGAGGTGTCGGCCAAAGACAGGGCCCGGATGTTGATTTTCGCCTCGGCCAGGAGCCTGGCGACTTCCTCCAGGCGGCCGGCGCGGTTTTCCAGGAAAATGGAAATCTGTTCGGCTTTCATGTGTTACCCCTTTGGTCGCATCGGGCGAACGGACCCGGTTTGCTGCCGTGCCTTACGATGAGTTGCGCATGTCCACGATGCGCTTGGCCTTGCCCTCGGAACGCTGGATGGAACGCGGCTCGACCAGCTTCACCGCAGCCGTGACACCCAGGAACTCCTTGATATGCTTTTGTATCTTGCCGCCCAGGCGTTGTAAATTCTTGATTTCGTCCGAGAAGATCTTTTCGTCCACCTCAACCTGCACCTCCAGGGTGTCCAGGTTGCCCTCGCGCTTGACCAGAAGCTGGTAATGCGGGGTGAGTCCCTGGGTCTCCAGAAGGATGCTCTCGATCTGGGAGGGGAAGACGTTGACCCCCCGGATGATCAGCATGTCGTCGCTGCGGCCCATGACCCGGTGCATGCGGGCAAAGGTCCGGCCGCACCGGCAGGGGGTGAAGTTTAGGCTGGTGATGTCCCGGGTGCGGTAGCGGATCAACGGCTGGGCTTCCTTGCACAGGGTGGTGATGACCAGTTCGCCTGTCTCGCCCGGGGGCAGGGGCTCCTTGGTCACCGGGTCGATGATTTCCAAAAGGAAATGGTCTTCCTGAAGGTGCGCCCCGGCCTGGGCCTCGATGCATTCGATGCCCACGCCCGGCCCCATGATCTCGGACAGGCCGTAGATGTCGATGGCCTTGATGCCGAGCTTGGTCTCAATGTCCCGGCGCATCTCCTCGGTCCAGGGCTCGGCCCCGAATACGCCGATGCGAAGCGGCAGCTCCTTGATGTCGATGCCCGATTCCAGGGCTGTCTCGTACAAAAAGAGGCTGTAGGACGGGGTACAGCAGATCACCGTGGCCCCGAAGTCGCGCAAAAGGATCACCTGGCGCTTGGTGCTGCCCCCGGACATCGGGATGGTGGTGGCCCCCAGGCGTTCCGCGCCGTAGTGCGCCCCGAGTCCGCCGGTAAAAAGTCCGTAGCCGTAGGCTACGTGGATGATGTCCCGCTTGGTGGCCCCGGCCGCCACCAGGGAACGGGCCATGAGCGTGGCCCAGTTCTCCACGTCGCGCTTGGTGTAGCCCACCACCGTGGCCTTGCCCGTGGTGCCCGAGGAGGCGTGGATGCGCACCACGTTGTCCTTGGGAACGGCGAAAAGGCCATAGGGATAGTGGTTGCGCAGATCCTGCTTTTCGGTGAAGGGCAGATACCTGACGTCGGCCAGGCTTTGGATGTCCGAGGGGCGTATCCCGGCGTCGTCGAAGGATTTCCGGTAGAAGGGGACGTTGGCGTATACCCGGTCCACGAGGCCTTTCAGACGCCGAAGCTGGAGGACTTCAAGTTCTTCCCTGGGCAGCGTTTCCATGTCGTCGTCGAAAATCATGGGATTCTCCTTGCGAAAAGACCATGGCGTAACCAGCCATTCCTGCCCGAATTTGCGCGGCCGCGTCAAGAAGTGGAAGGGAAAAAAAGGGCTTGTCCGCAATTTCGCAAGGAAGCGGCCATCCGGCGGGTTTGCGGGAACGTTCCGAATCCGGTAGAACGCCTCCGGTTGAGGTTGCTCTCCACGTAAAACCTTCGCGGCCTCGGGGTGCCGCCACTCATGCCTACGGATACGAACGACGCCAAGCCCGCGCGCGGGAAAAAGAAAAAAAAGATCGATCTGGACACCGTCCGCAAGGCCGTGCTCGTGGCCTCCTGGCTGCACGAAAAAAAGGGCCGGGACATCGTGGCCCTGGACGTCACGGGCTTAAGCCCCATCTGCGAGGCCATGGTGGCCGTGTCCGCCACGAGCGCCCGCCAGGCCAAGGCCCTGGCCGACCATACGCTGGCCATGTGCGCCGAACGGGGCATCGCCTACCTGGGCATGGAGGGCTACCGCACCGGACAGTGGGTCTTGGTCGATATGAATGACGTCCTGGTGCACATTTTTCTGGAAGAGACCAGGGATTTCTATAATATCGAAGGGTTGTGGTCTGAGGCCAAGCCCATTCCCCTTTCTTTTTCCGACGAATCGGGCAAGGGGCCGCAATGAACCGCGCCGCGCCGCTTCTTCTGCTCATCCTCGACGGCTGGGGCCTGGCCCCGGCCGGTCCCGGCAACGCCATCTCCCTGGCTCGCACCCCGAACGTGGACCGCCTGAGGCGCGAATTTCCCCACACCCGGCTGCGCTGCTCGGGCCGGGCTGTGGGCCTGCCGGACGGGTTCATGGGCAATTCCGAGGTGGGGCACATGAATATCGGCGCGGGGCGCGTGATCTATCAGGACATGACCCGCATCGACATGGCCGTGGAGGACGGGTCGCTGGCCAGTAATCCGGCCCTGGCGGATCTGGCGGCCAAGGTCAAGGCCCGGGGCGGCCGACTGCATTTCATGGGCCTTGTGTCCGACGGCGGGGTGCACAGCCATATCCGTCATCTCAAGGCCCTGGCCCTGGCCGCCAAGGCCCTGGGCGCGCCGGTCCTGGTGCATGCCTTTCTCGACGGCCGGGACACCCCGCCCCAAAGCGGCCGAGGATTTATCGCCGATCTCGACGCCTTTTTGCACGACAACGACTGCGGAACCATCGCCTCGATCACCGGCCGGTTCTACGCCATGGACCGGGACAAGCGCTGGGACCGGGTGGGACGGGCCTATGCCGCCCTGACCTCGGGCACGGGCGCGCCGCTTCTTTCCGCCGACGCCGCAGCCGCCGTGGACGCGGCCTATGCCGCCGGGGAGACGGACGAGTTCGTGACCCCGCGGCTTCTGGCCGTGCCGGGCGGGGAGGGCGGCCCGATCCCGGACGGTTGCATCCGGGACGGGGACGGCGTGTTTTTTTTCAATTTCCGGGCCGACCGGGCCAGGGAGATCACCCAGGCCTTCATCCGGCCGGATTTCGACGGTTTTCCCCGGGAGGCGACCCCGGATCTGGCCGGGTTCGTCTCCATGACCGAATATGAGTCCACCTTCGGCATTCCGGTGGCGTTTGCCCCGGAAAGCTATACGGGCGTCCTGGGGCAGGCCGTGTCCGAGGCGGGGCTTGTGCAGCTGCGGCTGGCCGAGACGGAAAAATACGCCCACGTGACCTATTTTTTCAATTGCGGCCGGGAGGAGCCCTTCCCCGGCGAGAACCGCCTCCTGGTTCCGTCCCCGCGCGAGGTGGCCACCTACGACCAAAAGCCCCAGATGAGCGCCCGGGAGGTCACCGAGACCTTTTTGCGGGAATGGGAGAAGGGTTACGGCCTGTACGTGGTCAATCTGGCCAACCCGGACATGGTGGGCCACACCGGGGATCTGGCCGCCGCGATCATGGCCTGCGAGGTGGTGGACGAATGCGTGGGGCGCATGGTCCAGGCGGTCCTGGCCTCGGGCGGACGCCTGTGCCTGACCGCCGACCACGGCAACGCCGAGGAGATGATCGATGCCCATGGCGGAAAGATGACCGCGCATACGCTCAATGAGGTCCCCTTCGTGCTGGCCGACCCGGCCCACAGGACGGCCTCGCTGTCGCCGGGCGTGCTGGGGGACATCGCCCCCACGCTTCTGAAACTGCTCGGTCTGGAGAAACCCCGGGAAATGACCGGAAAAAGCCTGCTTGGGCATCCGTAAGGCGCACCCCATGAATCCCAAAAAGCCGCTGACCCCGATCAAACCCATGGGGATGGAGCTGGTCTTCCTCTATCCCTGCCCCCAGTGCGGCCAGGCCGTGCCCGTGGCCTCCCCGGTCAAGCCGGCCCTGGCCCAATGCGCCGCCTGCCGGGCCCGGTTCCCCATCGTGCCCGTGGACGAGCGCACGGTGAATTTCGTCAAGCTCATGACCGCAGGCGGCAAGGCCGCCATTGATCCGGATTTCGTTTAGGGCCGCCCGTTCCCTCACAGCTCGCTCGGCACGGCGGAAGCGTTTCCCCTTCCGGGGGATGGCGACGCCCGGCAACGCGAAGGCAGGGCGGGCCGTGGACACCGGGGCGGGAATCGGCCATAGCGGGAGTCGGCTCGACAATCCCAAGGAGGCGTCCCCATGTCCGTGCATCCCCTGGCCGGAAAACCGGCCCCCAGATCCCTTCTGGTCAACGTGCCACGGCTCGTGGCCGCCTATTTCGCCACCCGCCCCGACCCGGACGACCCGGCCCAGCAGGTGGCCTTCGGCACCTCCGGACACCGGGGCAGCGCCTTTGACGGCTCCTTCAACGAGGTCCACATCCTGGCCATCGCCCAGGCCATCTGCGATTATCGCAGGATCGCGGGCATCACCGGCCCGCTCTTTCTGGGCATGGACACCCACGCCCTGTCCGAACCGGCCTTCGTCACGGTCCTTGAGGTGCTGGCGGCGAACGGGGTGACGGTCATGATCCAGGCCGGGCGCGGCTATACCCCCACCCCGGTCATCTCCCATGCCATCCTCCGCCATAACCGGACGGCCAAGGGCGGCACGGCCGACGGCATCGTCATCACCCCCTCCCACAATCCCCCGCAGGACGGCGGCATCAAATACAATCCCCCCTCGGGCGGCCCGGCCGACACCGGCGCCACGAAAGACATCCAGGACCGGGCCAACGCCTTCATCAAGGCCGGGCTGTCCGGCGTCTCCCGCATCCCCTTCGAAAAGGCCCTGGGCGCGGACACCACCATCGAGCACGATTACGTGGCCCCCTATGTGGACGACCTGGAAAACATCGTGAACCTGCGGGCCGTGGCCGCCGCCGGGGTGAAAATCGGCGTGGACCCCCTGGGCGGCTCGGGGATCGCCTTCTGGGAGCCCCTCGCGGCCCGCTACGGCCTGGACATCACGGTGGTCAATCCCGTGGTGGACCCCACGTTTTCGTTCATGACCGTGGACAAGGACGGCAAGATCCGCATGGACTGTTCCTCGCCCTACGCCATGCAGGGCTTGATCGCCCTGAAGGACCGTTTCGACGTGGCCTTCGGCAACGATCCCGACTACGACCGCCACGGCATCGTCACCCCGGGCGGCGGGCTCATGAATCCCAACCACTACCTGTCCGTGGCCGTGGACTATCTGTTCCGGACCCGCCAGGGATGGCGCGCCGACGCCGCCGTGGGCAAGACCCTGGTCTCCAGCGCCATGCTGGACCGGGTGGCGGCCTCGCTCGGGCGGCGGCTGTGCGAGGTGCCGGTGGGGTTTAAGTGGTTCGTGGACGGGCTTCTCGACGGCTCTTTCGGATTTGGCGGCGAGGAATCGGCCGGGGCCTCGTTTCTGCGGTTCGACGGCACGGCCTGGTCCACGGACAAGGACGGCATCCTGCTTGATCTTTTGGCCGCCGAGATCACGGCCGCAACCGGCAAAGACCCGGCCGAGCACTACCGGGAACTCACTGAGCGCTTCGGCGCGCCCATTTATGAGCGGCTGGACGCCCCGGCGTCAAAGGCCCAGAAAAAGGCCCTGTCGGGGCTCTCGCCGGAAATGGTCGCGGCGGACACCCTGGCCGGGGAGACGATCACGGCCAAGCTCACGGCCGCGCCCGGCAATGGCGCGTCCATCGGCGGCCTCAAGGTGGCCACGGAAAACGGCTGGTTCGCGGCCCGGCCCTCGGGCACCGAGGATGTCTATAAAATCTATGCCGAAAGCTTCCTGGGCGCGGACCACCTGAAAAGGCTCCAGGACGAGGCCCGGCAGATTGTGGATGCCGCCTTTGCCGCCGCCGGGGTCTGATCCCGGGTTCCTCGCGGCGGCAGGACCACCGGGGTGGGGAGGGGAGGCATGACCGTGTCGCCCACAGGGGCGGTGAAGCACGATGACGCCCGGCAGGCCCGCTCCGAGGCGGCGGCCCGGCGGCTGTTGCTGTCCCATGCCTACAAGGGGCGGAAGCGGTTTTGCCCCCGTTGCCGGGACGAAACGGTTTACATCCTGGCCGACGGAAGGCTGCGCTGCGGTGCGTGCCGCTACACCTTCCATGAATTGACCGGCCGGTTCGTCAATGTCGGGGGCTTAAGCTGCCGGGACTGGCTGCGCCTCACCCGGCTTTTCGCCCGGGAGCTGACCGCCAGCACCATGGCCGAGGAACTGGGGCTGGCCTACAACACCGTCTACCGGGCCGTGACGGTCCTTCGCTTCGCCATCGTGGCGGCCGCCCCGGACGCCTCCCAGATCCTCTTTGGCGAAACGGGCCGGGCCATGGGCTACGACGGCGGCCGCATCGTCATGTCCCGGGATACGGCCTCGGAAGGCCCCATCCCGGTCTTCGGGATCATCGAGCGACCGGACTGGACCTTCGTGGACTTGGTGCCGGACATGCGCGTGGAGCATGTCGTCCACTTCAACCTGAGTTTTTCCCTCAAGGTGGCCCGCCTGGGCAAAGTGGTCTACACCGACCGCTACCAGCATTATGACGCGCTCATGTTCTGCGGCGGCGACGATGTCCGGCGCTACGCCGACATTCTGGACCGCACGCCGTTTCTGGATACGCGCCGGGGCGGGTTTTGGAGTTTCGCCCAAAGCCGCCTGCGCCGCTTTAACGGCGTCAGCGCCCGAAGATTCCCCCTGTATCTCAAGGAACTGGAATTCCGCTACAACCATCGTAACGAAGACATCCTCCCGATCTTGCTCACCTACCTCTGCAGTTTGGTGCCAAAACGCGAACAAAGCGATTTGTTTTGACCATCCCCCGGCCCGAGTCCTACTAGAATTTAACATCTGTGATTTCAGGTACTTATGTCATTTTTGACATAACGAAGGCACAGATGGGGCGGACAGGGGGAGACTGATGGAAGCACAACGGATCGCTGCGGCGACGGCTTGGGATTCCCTGCCGTTTACCGGCCTCGGATTCGATCTGGGCATGGTTCGGGCGCGCGCCGAACGGGTGTCCTTTTCCGTGCCGGAGGAGGGGATGGCGGACGCCCCCCGGGCGAATTTCCCCGTGACCTGGCTTGCGGCGGGCTACGAACTTCAGGTTCGCCTGGGCCGCGAGATACGCGGGTGTTGAACACGTAACCGGTTGGAGGAATCAATGAAATTGAAACGCAGGGATTTTCTCAAGCTGACCGGCGGGGCCATGGCCGTCACCGCCTTCGGCGGCCTGGGATTCGACCTCACCCCGGTTCATGCCAAGGCCGAGGCGGCGAAACTGGCCGGGACCAAGCAGACCACCTCGGTGTGCTGCTACTGTTCCGTGGGCTGCGGGCTCATCGTCAGCACCGCCGACGGCGGCAAGGGCCGCGCGGTCAACGTCGAGGGCGATCCGGACCATCCTATCAACGAAGGCGCCCTGTGTCCCAAAGGCGCGTCCATCTCCCAACTCGGCGAAAACGACCGGCGTTTGCAAAAGGTGCTGTACCGCGCCCCGTATTCCGACAAGTGGGAGGAAAAAAGCTGGGATTTCGCCCTGGAGCGCATCGCCAAGCTGACCAAGGAAGCCCGCGACGCCACCTTTGAGGTCAAAGACGCCAAAGGCCAGGTGGTCAACCGGGTGAACGGCATCGCCTCCGTGGGTTCGGCGGCCATGGACAACGAGGAGTGTTGGATCTATCAGGCCATGCTCCGGGCTATGGGCCTTACGTATATCGAGCATCAGGCCCGTATCTGACACAGCGCTACTGTGGCGGCTCTGGCAGAGTCGTTCGGACGCGGCGCGATGACCAATCATTGGATCGATCTGGTCAACAGTGATTGCATTTTCATCATCGGCAGCAACCCTGCCGAAAACCATCCCATCTCGTTTAAGTGGGTCATGCGGGCCAAGGAACGCGGCGGCAAGGTCATCCATGTCGACCCGCGCTTCACCCGCACCTCCCAGCACGCCGACGTCTTCGCCCGTCTGCGCTCGGGCTCGGACATCGCCTTTTTCGGCGGCATGATCAACTACATCCTGAAGAACAACCTGATCTTCAAGGATTACGTGGTCAACTACACCAACGCAGCCTTCATCGTAAGCGACAAATACGAATTCAAGGACGGGCTTTTCTCCGGCTTCAACGCGGAAAAACGCAGCTACGACAAGTCCTCCTGGGCCTTCGTGAAGGACGACAAGGGCGTCCCCAAAAAGGATCCGACCCTGTCCGATCCCCGCTGCGTCTATCAGATCATGAAGAAGCATTACGAGCGCTATGATCTGAAGACCGTGTCCAAGATCTCCGGAACCCCGGAAAAGGATCTGGTGGAGGTCTACAAGACCTACGCCGAGACGGGCAAGCCCGAGAAGTCCGGCACCATGCTTTACGCCATGGGCCAGACCCAGCATACCGTGGGTGTGCAGAACATCCGGGCCATGACCATCATCCAGTTCCTTCTGGGCAACATCGGCGTGGCCGGCGGCGGCGTCAACGCCCTGCGCGGCGAGGCCAACGTCCAGGGGTCCACGGATCAGGGGCTGCTCTATCACATCCTGCCGGGCTACCTGCCGACCCCGAGTGCGGCCTGGCCCACGCTCAAGGACTACAACGCGATAAACACCCCCAAGTCCGCCGATCCCAGAAGCGCCAACTGGTGGGGCAACCGGCCGAAATATATGGCCAGCTTCATCAAGTCCCTGTATCCCGAGCAGGAGCTTGAGGTCGGCTACTCCTGGCTGCCCAAGCTCGAGCCCGGCAAGGACTATTCCTGGCTGTCGCTGTTCGACGCCATGCTGAAAGGCGCCTTCAAGGGCTTTTTCGCCTGGGGCCAGAACCCGGCCGCCAGCACCGCCAACGCCAACAAGACCCGCGAGGCCATGTCCAAACTGGACTGGATGGTCACGGTGAACCTGTTCGACACCGAGACCGGTTCGTTTTGGCGCGGCCCGGGCATGGACCCCAAAAAGATCAAGACCGAGGTCTTTTTCCTGCCCTGCTGCGTGTCCATCGAGAAGGAAGGCTCCATCTCCAACTCCGGCCGCTGGATGCAGTGGCGCTACGGCGGACCCAAGCCCCTGGGCGAGTCCAAGCCCGACGGCGACATCATCTACGAGCTGTTCGAGAAGATTCGCGAGCTCTACAAAAAGGACGGCGGGGCCTTCCCCGATCCCATCCTGAACCTCAACTGGGACGTGGCCACCAACCACGCCTTCGACGCGCACAAGGTGGCCAAGCGCATCAACGGCTACTTCCTCAAGGAAAAGACCTTAAAGGTCGGCGACGCGGACAAGACCTTCAAGCCCGGCGACCAGGTTCCGGCCTTCGCCATGCTGCAGGACGACGGCTCCACCTGCTCGGGCTGCTGGGTCTACTGCGCCTCTTACACCGACAAGAACATGGCCGCCCGCCGCGACAAGACCCAGACCGAGATGCAAGCCAAGATCGGCCTGTTCCCGGGATGGACCTGGGCCTGGCCGGTCAACCGGCGCATCATCTACAACCGCGCCTCCGTGGATCTCAACGGAAAGCCGTATCAGCCCGAGAAGGCGGTCATCGCCTGGGTGGACGGCAAGTGGGTGGGCGATGTGCCCGACGGTCCCTGGCCGCCCATGGCCGACGTGGAAAAGGGCCGGTATCCGTTCATCATGACCACCGAGGGATTTGGCCAGATCTTCGGCCCGGGCCGCAATGACGGTCCTTTGCCGGAGTTCTACGAGCCCCTGGAATGCCCGGTGAACGAGCATCCCTTCTCCAAGCAGCTGCACAACCCCACCGCCCTGATCTTTACGGGCGAGGCCGAGAAACGGGCCGTGTGCGACCCGCGCTATCCGTTCATCTGCTCCACCTACCGGGTCACGGAGCACTGGCAGACGGGCGTCATGACCCGTTGGACGCCGTGGCTGCTTGAGGCCGAGCCGCAGATGTTCGTGGAGATGAGCCCCGAGCTGGCCGAGATGCGCGGCATCAAGGGCGGCGAAAAGGTCATCGTGGAGAACATGCGCGGACAGTTGTGGGCCAAGGCCATCATCTCCGAGCGCATCAAGCCCTTCACGGTGATGGGGGAGACCATCCATCAGGTGGGCATTCCCTGGCACTACGGCTGGGTGTACCCCAAGGATGGCGGCGAATCGGCCAACCTGCTCACCCCCTCCGTGGGCGATCCCAATACCGGCATCCCGGAAACCAAGGCCTTCATGGTCAACGTGCGCAAGGCCTAAGGAGGGCCGGAAGCCATGAACGGAAAAAGCTTCTTCGTCGATCTGTCCAAGTGCACGGCCTGCCGGGGCTGCCAGGTGGCCTGCAAACAGTGGAAAAACAAACCCGCCGAAAAGACGGAAAACACCGGCTCGCACCAGAATCCGCCGGATCTGTCCTGGATGACGCTCAAACTGGTGCGCTTCACGGAAAAAACCATCGACGGCAAGTTCAACTGGCTGTTTTTCCCGGACCAGTGCCGACATTGCCTGGACGCGCCGTGCAAGATGGTGGCCGACTCCGAAGTGGAGGGGGCCATCCTGCAGGACGAGGCCACGGGCGCGGTGATCTTCACGGACAAGACCAAGGGCATCAGCATCGACAACGTGCGTCCGGCCTGTCCCTACGACATCCCCCGGGTCAACCCCGAAACCAAGGTCATGTACAAGTGCGACATGTGCATCGACCGGGTGCAGGCGGGGCTTCTGCCGGCCTGCGTGCAGACCTGTCCCACGGGGACCATGAACTTCGGGGATCGGGACGAGATGCTGGCTTTGGCTGAAAAGCGGCTGGCCGAGGTGAAAAAGAGGTATCCCCAGGCCGTTCTGGCCGATCCCAAGGACGTGCGGGTGATCTTTTTGTGCCTGTTCCCTGGGGACAACTACTATAAATACGTCACGGCCGAGGCGGGTGCGCCCCGGACCATGACCCGTCAGGCGATGCTGGCCAAGCTGGCCAAGCCCTTCGCCCGTATCCTGTCGTAATCTGGCTCGCCACCCTCGGGCTGGTTACCTGCGGCCGCCGGGAGTATCTTCCGGCGGCCGCTTTTTGTTTCGAACGTAACGTATGAATTAATCTGATAATTGCTTATTTTGGAAGAAATTAGATTAGTATTTTGAGTTGAATTTACGGGGTTTGTACTTGGTCGCCATCGGTTTCTTTAATCCGAGATAGTATTTGTATAAAAAAGCGAAAGAGTACATCTTTCTGCCACCAGCTTTGTATTTTACAGAAATAATTCCGTTTAACGTTAAATCATTTTCGAATTTCTCCACAGTGTAGCCATTATCAGATAAAGTTTTATTGTTTTTGATAATATAATTGGCAAGTTCCTCAAACTCAGTTTGCAAAAGAGTTGTAATCCTAGTGTTTTGTGGTACTTTATCGTTTCTAATTTCATTTATGATGATTTGTAAAGGTTCGTTGCCTTCCTCATTGGCTAAGTCCTTTAGGTGCCGTTCCACAGCATAGCTTCGAGCAGCTGCGCTAAAGTATCTCTGGTTAATTGCGGGAAAATACGAAATATTAAAGTTGTTATCATCTTTGGCGCGGTCCAATGCAAACTTTACAAGATCAAGAAATGGACGCAAGCTAATGGTATTGTCAGCATTTTTTAGATTTACATAGAACCACTCATATGACTCACCCCATTTTCTAGAACCATCCGGATCTGCAAATTCACCAAAAAAAACTTCAACTAAAGCTTTTATGAAGCACGAGTCAGCATTAAATTGATTGTAACTATGTTTTTTTTCAACAACTTTTTTCATTTTATTTATGAAGCTTGTGGTAAATCTGTTATAAGCATGATGATAGTCGCTTATATAGTTAAAAAAAGCATCGCGAGAGTGTGCAATGATTATTTTAAAGAAAAAATCAAAAATTTCATCTACGCTCCATTCAAGATTGATAGACCGATTTTCCAGCTGATATTTGTTGGTAATGTTCCCAAGGCTATTGAATAGATCACGGCGGATAAATAATTTTAACTGAAGACGTTTGAAATTTACAGAAAGACAGTAGTTTATCAATGGTGTTATCGCGCTTGACCAGAGGCGGGGTTTGACAATCTTGTCAAGCTGGTCGAATGCAAGTATAAGATTTGAATCTTGACTGTTCATGTAGTTGTCAAACGACGTCAAGTCATTTTCAATAGAGCAAAATAATTGATCGTCGTAAATGTGTTTTTTAATTAACACGGCAGTCTGTGCATTATTCCCAATAACAAAAGCTGGAATTGATGGAGTGATGCCGAGTTTATTTCTTGGTTGGAATAATATTGCCCAAATATATACGATCCAGAATCGTTTGTAAAAATAATCTTTATCTGGAATGCTGCTTTGATCAAAGTTGTCTATTGAAAAGAAAATATCACTGAGTTTTCCATCGGCTGTCAGCAAAGATGTATACTCAAGTCGCAAATACTTTGTGTTTAATTTTTGTGAGCGGAGCTTAATATTTTTAAAAAATGTATTATTCTGCAAAGCAAGATACAACGCAGTTTTTCCGGTACCCTTTCCGCCTAAAAACATAAATTTATCAGGGAGGAAAATGTCTTCCATTGATTTCCGAATATAAAATTTCTTTGCAAGAAAATCATCAGAAAAACAAATATCTTCCGCATATGGCTCGGGATAATTTTTTGAAAGGTTGTTGAGGATGGCCTCTTTGTTGGGATACTTTGAAAACAATATGTCAGCTGAATTTATAATGCTGTTTTCAGAAAAGTTTTCATCACTATCATTGTTGGCTACGCTGAGATGTTCATCAGGTTCCTCAACTGCTTCCTCGCAATGAGCTGAACGTGATGTTGGAGTTGACGATGTTTTATCTTTTGCCATTTTTAAAAGGTATTCAAAGCAATTCACATAATCTGTAGTTGACTTCTTGACAATGACATCTATAAAATCATTTAAGTCTTCATCGTCTTTGCCAACACATTCTAGTGTGCTGTTATGAGAAAATTGAAATGTTGGTATGGCGGGGATAGAATCAATACTGCTAGGCAAATTCTCATTTAAATAGGAATCAATTTTATTTTTAAAAATTTGTAAATTTTTTGAAAATGATCGTGTGGCGATGGCATTAACAAGAATGACAGAGTCGATTTTGCTACTTTCAATATATGTATCGAGAAAAAAATGTAGTCCGGGTTCATTTTGTACATCAATACCAAAAATTCCTATGGTTGTTGATGAAATATGATTTACTATTGAACCAAATATGTCATTTAATCCAGTCCGCGAGTCAATCAGAATTATGTCGGGATTATATGTATCTTCTATTTCACTAATCATATTATATATGCTATTAATGAATGCCTCTGATCCAATCAGATCTAATCGAGCTAGCCCAATTATAAAATCATCTCTATCATTTTTTTCGTGAATATTTCCAGCAGACATTACATGTATTGAACCAGGTCCAGATATATCTTTTGAAACCTCATATACATATGTTTCATCTAGTGCCGTGCTACTGTCGTATTCTTTATCTTTCAAATACTCTATGACTCCATTGTTGAAATTGCCATTTCTGTAAAGTCCATAGAAATTAGTAATTCCTGGGGCTTCAATATCTAGATCAATTATAAATATTTTTTTTCCATGGTTGTAAGCAGCGTGCGCGCCAAAAAGTGCTAGTGATGTTGTTCTTCCTACACCACCTTTGTAACTATAAAATGATACTATCCATGGTTTAAATTTTTTGGTGGTGCTGCCATTTGATGAAAAAGAAAATAACGATCTGCGAGCGCCGTAGTCGATTCTTGAAGTCCTTTCGAATAGCGATTTATAATAAGCATCATCGTCAAATTGTTCAACTGAGATGCACTCTATGTCAAGACGCATGTTTGTCAATTTTTTAAGATCTTTAACAATTTCGCTGCATTGTTCAGTTTCTTGACAAAGTATGTATATGTTTGCACCCATGTCAAAATTTAATATAGCTCTAAAATCAGTAATTTTAGATTCATCAATATAATTTGAAAGACTATTTGCAATTGTATTGAGTTCTTGTGTTGCTTTTAGCATTATGCGATGGCTCTCTTTTCGATTTCAGTGAATATCAATTTAGAACATTCAAAAAATTTTATATAGCAGTCATGATTGCAGTTGATACTGCAGTCATATCGAATCGTTGAACGCCAGCTTTCGTATAGTTTTTTGACTTCTGGTTCAACGTGTATTTGCGTACTAATCAATGGTGCCTGGATGCTAAAGCGTTTTATAAGTAATTCAAATTTTTTAAACTCATGGTGCTTCAAGTCACGAGCATAAATTATCCCATTCGAATTGAAGTCCTCGACATCACGATTTCGATCATGTCCATTTAGCGTTATAATTCCGTATTTTACCGAGCATTCGATTATGTATCCTGATAGATAATATAAATTTTTAATTAAATCGTTGCGGTGCATGTGCCTTATTTTGATAGCGCTTAATATGTAATCGCATGTATGTAGGTGGCGACGTGCGGCGTTTAAATATTCTTTGAGTAACATTTTGAGTCTCACGTGGACATATAATTGTAATGTAATTTATGAAGTGGTGGGATGTTGCTGTACATAGTTTGAGCGCATCAATTGTTATCGATTTATACTGTTGTTGCAAATCTGAGTGTAGTTACGATGTGAAATTGAGAAGCAAAGTAATAAATTTTTTGATTATGTCACTTAAATATTTTTTTATTTTACCATGTGACAGTATGTCATGTCAATGTTTCATGGTGTTTTGCTCAGTTCATTTTTTTATTTTATATGAACTATTTGCTACTGTCTAGGGTTTGTTACGACTAGATGGATTTCAAATCATTTTCATCTGTTATTCGTGAACTCTGCCTCACCTCCCCTCTCCCCCGGAAAACCTTGACGCGCCGCCCCCGTATGTTACCTTTGTGAAAAATAACGCGACACCGCCCCGCCTGTTCACAAACCGCCTGCAAGGAGCGCGAGGTGAGCCTCAGTCCACGATGTTTGATCGTATGGGTTCTTGTCCTGCTGGCGTTTTCCATCACCTCCTGTGAAAAAGACTCCGCCCGGGATGCGGCGGGTCTCATCACCCCCGGGGTCACCGACAACACCATCCTCGTCGGCTCCTCCCTGCCGCTCTCCGGCCACGCCAGCTACCTGGGCCTGCAAACCCTTTACGGGGCCATGAGCTACATCAATTACGTCAACGCCACGGGCGGCGTCCACGGCCGCACCATCGAGGTCAAGGCCCTAGACGACCAGTACGACCCGGCCAAGTGCGTCACCAACACCCAAAAGCTCATTGTCGAGGACAACGTCTTCGCGCTTTTCTGCTACGTGGGCACGCCCACGACGCTCAAAATCATCCCGCTCATCGATGAGGCCAAGGTACCGCTGGTCGGCATCTTCACCGGGGCCAACGCGCTTCGCGAGCCCTTCAACCGCCATATCATCAACGTCCGCGCCTCCTATTACCAGGAAACCAAGGCCGCCGTGCAGCATCTCGTGGACGACCTGGGCATCAAGCGCATCGCCGTCTTCTACCAGTACGACACCTACGGCTTCGACGGCCTCAAGGGCACGGAGCTGGCGCTCAAGGACTACGGACTGGCCCCCGTGGCCCGGGGCACCTACGCCCGGGGCACCATGGAGGTGGAGGAGGGCTTAAACCGCATCCTGGAGGCCAACCCCGAGGCCGTGGTCATGATCGGCACCTATGGTCCCTGCGCCCGGTTCATCAAGCTGGCCGAGGAGCGGGGGGCCAATCCGGTTTTCTACGCCGTGTCGTTCGTGGGCGCGGACGAGATCGCCCGCATCCTGGGGCCGGAAAACAAGGGCGAGGTGATCATGTCCCAGGTGGTGCCGCCGCCGGATCTGCCCGAGACGCGCACGCTTTTATGGGGCGTGGTGGAATATTCGGACATGTTGAAAAAGTACTATCCCACGGAAATGCCCAACACCGTGGGCCTGGAGGCCTACATCAACGCCAAGGTGCTGGTGGAGGGGCTGCGCCGGGCCGGCCGCGACCTGACCCGCAACCATTTCATCGACGCCATCGAATCCATCCGCGACTATTCCGTGGGCATCGCCAACACCATTTCGTTCAGTCCGGAAAAGCATCAGGGGTTGGAGCGGGTGTATTTCAACAAGCTCGAAAACGGGAAGTTCGCGCTCATCACCGATTGGACCAAGATTCGAATTCATCGACCCGAGGCCAGGGAAGCGCAGCCTGAATCCGTCGAAGGGACGCCGCGTGGTGAAAATGAAGCCGTTCCGGCACGTCAGCCTTAAGATCAAGATCTTTCTGAGCACGCTTGGCGTGGTGCTCCTGATCAGCGTGACCATCGCCATGCTGGCCAGATGGATATTGGTCTCAAGCCTCACCCGCGAGCTGGAGCTGCGCGGCGTGGCCATCGCCCAGAGCATCGCCGAGGGCGGCAGCGGCTATGTCCTGGACCAGGACACCCCCAACCTGGTCAGCCTGATCTTCGACGCGGCCCAGCTCGGCGAACGCAAGATCCTTATCTCCTACATCTACATCGTGGACATGGACGGCAACGTCCTGGCCAACACCTTCATCAAGCCCTTTCCCCGGGATCTCCTGTCCGTCAACATCCTGCCCCCGGACAAGGACCAGGCCGTGACGCTCATCCAGGTGGACGGGGAGCAGGCCTACGACATCGCCGTGCCCATCAAGGAGGGCATCTACACCCTGGGCTCGGTGCATGTGGGCCTGAATAAAAACCACATCGACAATCTGGTGGGCAAGCTGCGCTTCACCTTCCTGGGGTTCATTTCGGCCATCGTGGTCATCATCTTTCTCATCGCCCTGCGCCTGTCCAACTACATCACCCAGCCCGTCACCCGCTTAACGCGCATCTCCGACGAGATCAGCCGGGGCAACCTGGATTTCCCCATGGCCCTGCTCGACGCCCAGGGCCGCGAACCCCGGGACTGCCCGGCCTACAACAACACCGACCTGCCGTGCTGGCATTTCGACCAGAACCTCATGGCCGAATCCGAGGCCACGGCGGAAAACGTGCGCACCTGCAAGGAGTGCGTGTTCTATAAAAAGCGCAAGGGCGACGAGGTGGACCAGTTGGCCGACTCCTTCAACAACATGATCTGGTCCATCAAGCTTTATCGCCGCAGGCTGCGCGAATCCGAGGAAAAATACCGCTCGCTTTTCGACAGCAACCCCGATCCGGTCTTTGTGGTGGATTTGAAAAAGAAGCGCATTCTGGACGCCAACCCCCGGGCCGAGGAGGTCTACGGCTATACCAAGCCCGAGCTTCTGGGCCGCCCCATCGCCGACCTGGAGCCGCCCGACGGCATGACCGGCGTCTGCCGTTTCCTGAACATGCCCCAGGCCGGGGAATGCATCCTCTTTCCCAAAGTGCGGCACATCAAAAAGGGCGGCGTCCCGTTTTTCGTGAACCTGCACGCCTGCCGCACCCATTACCGGGGCAAGGAGGCGGTGATTTTCTCCACCACGGACATCACGGACATGGTGGAAAAGGACGCCCAGCTCATCCAGGCCAGCAAGATGAAGACCCTGGGCGAAATGAGCGCGGGCATCGCCCACGAGCTCAACCAGCCCTTAAACGCCATCAAGATGGGCAGCGATTTTTTAAGCCTCATGGTGGGCCAGAAACGGGACATCCCCAAGGAACACCTGGGCCGGGTGGTGGGGGAGATCAGCGTCCAGGTGGACCGGGCCGCAACCATCATCAACCACCTGCGGGAATTCGGCCGCAAGTCGGACTTGAAAAAAGAAAAGGTGGACATCAACATCCCCATCCGGGGCGTGTTCACCATCATCGGCCAACAACTGGCCCTGCAAAACATCGACGTGACCCTGGATTTGTGCGATTCTCTCCCCCAGATTCACGCCCATTCCAACCGGCTCGAGCAGGTGTTTTTCAATCTGGTGACCAACGCCCGGGACGCCGTGAACATGCGTCAGAATACCGCTGAAAACGGGTCCGGACCCCGGGAGATATCCATTCGTTCCTGGCTTGAGAACGACCGGGTGGCCGTGACCGTCTCCGATACCGGGTGCGGCATTACGCCACAGGATCTCCAGAAGATTTTCGAGCCGTTTTTCACCACAAAAACCATGGGGCACGGCATGGGACTCGGACTGTCCATCTCCTACGGCATCGTCAAGGATTACGGGGGCGATATCGAGGTGGGCAGCGAACCCGGGGAAGGCACCACCTTCAAACTGACGTTTCCCCTGACGGACAACTGAAAAAGAGGATGCACAGATGCGACGGATTTTGGTCATTGACGACGAAAAGCCGACCTTGTCCATGTTTTCGCTCTACCTTGAGGCCTACGGCTTCGAGCCGCTGACGGCCGAGACAGGGGAGCGGGGGCTGGAAATCTTTCGCGAACACCACCCGTCCATCGTGCTGACGGATATCAAAATGCCGGGCATGGGCGGGCTGGCGGTGCTCAAACAGATCAAGGAGGAGAGTCCGGACACCGAGGTCATCGTCATCACCGGCCATGGCGACATCGATCTGGCGCTCAAGGCCTTAAATCTCAACGCCACGGATTTCATCGACAAGCCCATTCGCCAGGAGGCCTTGGAATCGGCCCTGCGCCGGGCCGAGGAGCGGCTGGCGACCCTGCGCAACAAGGATGAGGAGATTGCCGTGCGCGAAGTGGGGGGCGTGGCCGCCATCGACATCCGGGGCAACCTCACCTCGCGTTCCGAACCGTATCTGCTCAAGGCCTACAAGGAGGCCTCCGGTCCCCAGGGGACACGTCCGCTGCTTTTGCATTTCGAACAAAGCGCCTCCATCAACGGGGCCGGGATCGCGGTATTGACCCAGCTTCTCCTGGAGAGCGACAAACTCGGGCAACCCGTGGCCATCTCCGGTCCCTCGGAGAATTTCACCAAGGTTTTTGAGATCGTGGGCATCACCAAGTTTGTGGACATCTTCGAGACCGAGGAGGCGGCCGTGGCCATGCTGCAAGGCAAGGCACGCGGTTTAACGACAGAGGGAGCGCCATGACCGGAGGCTGGAAGTGTTGGACGCGGCGCCCCTGGGCCTTGGCGATCCTGTGGGGCGCGGCGGCCGTCATGTGGGCAGGCGTGGCGGCGGCCGAATTGCCCGGGGTGGGGGACACGTTGCCGACGTTCACCCTGCCGACGCCGGGATCGGCCGAGGACCGGGCCGCGCTCGGGCTGGCGGACAGTCCGACATTCGCACTCGGCGATATGGATGCCCAATGCGTCCTTTTCGAGGTCATCGGCGTGTACTGTGTGGAATGCCACAAGCAGGCCCCGATTTTCAGCAGGCTGCATGCCCGGCTGGCCAAGGATGAGCAATTGGCCGGGCGGGTGAAGATGCTGGCCATGGCCGCCGGGGCCACGGAAAAGGAAGTGGAGTATCTGCGGGCCAAGGGAAATTATCCGTTTGTCGTGGTCAACGATCCGGACTATGTCGCCCATAAAATCCTTGGCGAACCGAAAACTCCCTTCACCATGATCGTGACCCGGGAGGGCAAGGTGGTTTTTGCCCATCTGGGCGTGATCGCGGACACGGCAGCCCTGTTCCGCGAGTTCGAGAAACTGTGTCGATGAGCAAGGAAGCCGATTCCACTTCCACCGTACAGCCGCTTTTCTGCCGGGATCCGGACGCCGATCCGACGGGAACCCTTGCCCGCCGACTGTTTCAACTGCAGACCCTCAACGAGGCCTCCTTTGAATTGAGCCGTCTGGCCTCGGCGGATGAGATCGCGGACTCCTTTTTGTTGACGGCCATGGGCGCGCTTGGCGCGGTGCAGGGTTTCGTTCTGGTCATCAGCGCCGCCGGGAGTCGGCGGGTTCTTTCCGTCCGGGGTTTTCCCGAGGCCGAGACGGAAGGTCTGCGCGGCGATCCTGATCAAATCATGCAGACCTACTGCTCCGCCGTCAAAACGGGACAGCCTGCCCCCCCGTCGCGTCCGCATATTCTTTTCGCCGGAAGAGGCGGCGGCCCGACGCTTTTCCCCTCAGGCACCGCGATGTTGGTCAAGTGGGTCTTGGATGAGGAATGCGGTTTTGTCGGTCTTGGGGCGAAACTCAAGGATACCTACACCGGCGATGATCGCGACTTTCTCATTTCGCTGACGACCACCTTTCAGCATTTTCTGGGAAGGGCGTCGTTTGTCGAGGAAATCCAACGCCTTAACGACGACCTGCAGGCCGGAAATGCGGAATTGCAGGAGTCCCTGGCCGCCTCTCGCCGCCTGGGAACGGAACTCGACCGCCGCGTCTACCACCTGAAGTCCGTCAACGACACGGTCAATGAATTGAGCGGCCTGCTCGATTCCGGCGAGCTCATGCAGCGTTATTTGCTGCTGGCCATGGGGGCGGTGAGCGCTGCCCGGGGATATCTGGCGCTGTTTTCGCCGCCCGGAGATCAACGGCGGCTGGTCTGCCGGGGAATGGAGGAATCGTCCCTGGCCGAGGCCAGCGGGGCACGCATCAGCCGTCTGGTGACCAGGATGCTCTTTTCGGGCGGCCGGGGGGCCGGAAGCGTCGGCCTGCGCCTGGGGTTGGCCGAGGATGCGGACATCCTGTCCCAGGCCGGGCTGCCGACGGACATGCCCGGGGTATGGTTCGTGGTGGACGACACCCGGTTCGGGTTCCTGGGACTGGGGGAGCGTCTGTCGGCCACGGCCTTCGACCCCCTGGAAGGCGACTTTCTTTTGACTGCCACCGGCGCGTTCACCATTTTTTTACGAAATGCCGGGCTCTACGAAGAAAAAAATCGTCTCATCGACACGCTGGCCTCCCAGAACCGGGAGCTTCAGGAAACCCTGGACTGCCTGACGCGTTCCCGGCAGGAGGTCGATGTTCTCAAGGCGGCCAAGCAGCGGATCACGGAGCTTGTTCGTTGCGAGATGGACCGGGTGGGACGGGTGTCGGTCATGGATTTCGTGCTCATCCTGTGCGTGTCGCTGGCCATCGGCATCCTGTTCAATTCCGCCAATCCAAGCGGCGTCAGCCTGTGGCCTGCCGGTTGGAGCCGACCCGCCATCCAGGCAGTGGATCCCTCCCTGGCCCGGTCCCGGCTGGAGCAGGGCGGAATGATCATCGTGGACGCCAGACCCCGGGAGTTTTTCGAGCAAAAACACATCCCTGGGGCGGTGAACCTTCCCCTGTCCCTGTTCGACTTCGTGTACGGCATGGAGATGGCCGACCTGGATCCCGCCAGGGAGGTTGTGGTGTATGGGGGCAACATCAGCCGCCGCTATGACGATGACGTGGCCGCACTGTTGATCGAACGGGGGCACGAGGACGTGAAACTGTTGTCCGGCGGCCTCGACGCCTGGGAAAAACGCGGATTCCCGGTTACGCCATGAGCGCATTTGACAGACAATACCTGTGCCGCCTGCATGCCTGGCTGGCCCTGGCCTTCCGGCTCTACATCGGAGGCCTGTTCATCTATGCCAGCATCTACAAGATCAATTATCCCGCCGAGTTTGCCGAAACCATCGCCTCCTACCAGGTGGTGCCCTATTTCCTGGTCAATATCACGGCCGTGGTTCTGCCCTGGATCGAGCTCATTACCGGAACCCTGCTCCTGGCCGGGATTCGGCCCCGGGCCGCCACGGCCATCCTGGGCGGACTGCTGGTCCTTTTTACCCTGGCCATCGCCTGGGTGCTTTTCCAAGGCGTGCCCATCGGATGCGGCTGCTTTCACACCATTGAGGATCCCATCTCCTGGAAGACCCTGGTCCGGGATCTGGGCTGGCTGGCCATGACCGCGTACATCTTCGCCTATGACCGGCTTTTTCACCTCGAAGAACAGTTCATGATGAAAATCAAGGAATTGTAATGCGATCTTTCCCTGTGCCGTGGGTCGTGCTCCTGGTTCTCGTGATGGTCGCCTGTGGCCGCTCTTCGCCCGTATCCGGGCACTATGAGGCCTCCTACGGGGAGAGCGGCCGCGACAAAACCATTGTCTTGGAATTGCGCGAGGGGGGCCAGGGCTCCTGGACGGCGGACGGGGAGAGCATTGCCTTCAAGTGGGACGTGCGGGACGGGGAGGTTCTGTTGCACACCAAGGCCGGGGGGATCATTCGCGCCGTGGTCCGGGGCGAGGCGTTGACCACGGATCTGCCGGGGGTGGGAAAGCTGGTTTTTCGCCGTCAGGGGGCATGACATCGGCCCATTCGCGGTGTTGCTACGGCTCTCGCGGGGTCAGGAAATTGTCAAAGATGGTTCGCAGTTCCTCTTCGCTGTGCGCCCCTTGCAGCCGATCCACCACCCGCCCGTTTTGAATAAATACCAGCATGGGGATGGGGTTTAAGCCGTAGCGCTCAACACCGGCCTCCCCGACCCAGTAGACCGGAAATTCCACGCCGAACCTGTTCACCATGGGCTGCATGGCCTGCGCCCCGGCAAAATCCACGCTCACCCCGTACAGCGCCAGACCCTGGCCGTGGTAGTGTTTGTGGAGCTTGACCAAATGGGGCAATTCCGCTTTGCACGGGCCGCACCAGGAGGCCATGGCCACCAGTACGCCGCGTTCCGTCTGGGCGATGAGCGTGTCCAGGTCGCGTAAGGGTACAGGGGTCACGATGGACGGCGGCCCGGCAGAGGCAGGCGGGGCGGCGACGAGGATGGCCCACGCAAGGCCGTAGAAGACAAGCGTCGCCGCCACGGCCCGGAAATGGGCCACGGCGTGGCGCCAGTCGTCGTAACGAGACAGGGATGGAATCATGGACGTGTTTTCGTCCATCGGGGGTTGGTCATTGGCTCGAACTCGTTGGCGTTCCCCATTTCCGCCGACCAAAACGACCGGACGGCATTCGTAAACGGTCCATATTATATCATACCATTCTCCCTCGGCATGGGCAACGAAGAACACCGGTGCATGGGGACGCCGCTGGCGGTAACATTTGGGGGGAGCGGCCCCGGCGCGGGACACAGCGGTTTCCTTCACGGGGGGACAGCTTTTATTTTCAATATGTTGGCCCTTGGTTGTGAAAGAATGCAACCTCTTGTAGGATCACAGGGCGTCGGAGCGGCAGCCTCGCCCAGCGCCGACGTTTTTTATGGGAGGGCGTGGGCCGTTTTTCCCGTCATGAAAATGAAAACATCACGCGGCATCCTGGGCGACATGTGCCTGTGGGTTTCCATCCTGGTCATTTACGGTCTTTTGGGATACAGGATATACGTCAGGTATTCCGAAGGGATCTGGCTGGACTGGACCGTGGGCAACGCTCTCCCCGATTCCATGGTCATGACCGTCATCGGCATGCGGCCGTCGATCCTCAAAACCATGGTGATCTGGCTTTTGTCCCAGGATGTTCTTTTGTACATGCTGCCGTTTCCGATCATTCTGGCCGTGTTGGACCGCTGGCCGGGAGGGGATGACCGGGATGCATGACTCACGGTGAGGCCGTGCGGTTTTGGCCGGAAGGTGCGTTTTGGTTTGGAGAGAGCAGGGATCAAGAGGTGTAGCCGTGATTCGATTTTTTTTTGCGGTTGTTCTGGCTGTCGTGGGCATTTTGCATGGTAGTTTTGGTCTTGCCGGGGAAAAGATCGAGACGGCGGTCATTCCGATAACCGTTTTCCTGGATCAAGGCAGTCGGGCCTTTTGCGCCGAGGTGCGGTCGACGCCGGGAGATCGGATGTTTGTGGTGTGCGACGACGCCACGAGCAAAAAGGTGATGGAAGAGCTTTTTGCCTTGGGAAAAAAGGGGGAGGCCTGCACCGTGGTCGGCGAGGTCGTCGGCCGTGCCGGAGATATCGACCGCCTGGTGGTCAGCCAACTCCGCCCAGCGGCCAAGGGAAATCCCTAACGTCGCGTTCCCTTTATGATGCGATAAATCTAGAAAAAGTCATTATTTCAAGTTGTTATAAAAAATTTGCCTGCGCCGTTTCGAGTATACGAGACGAGACTCCTCCCGGGCCAAGCGTGGGGCGTCGTGCCTGGGGAGCCTAGAGCGTCCGGGGCGCCCGGAGTGGATGCCGCGTCCGCCTTGTCCCCGCGTTTTTTCGTTGTCGCCCGGGATGGACGGCAATGAGCCGCCTGCCGGGTGATGGGCGCCGACACGGCCGATGGAGGCGTGTGGTGGGCTCATCCGGTGTTCCCGGCCATCCCCCGGGGAGCGCCCGCCGGAGGAAAACTGCGCCAAATGGAGGTGCGTATGGATTCCATGAAGGCCGTTTTGCCGGACATGATCAACGCCCGGGTGGAAGATCTTTACAATGCACAGCTTTCCGATGAAGAAGTCCTGGCCCACATGGCGGACATGCAACGCAAAGCCGAGCATCTGCTGGAGCTTGCCTCCGAGGAAAACCGGGAATCGGCGGCGCTTGTGCTGCAGGAACTGATCGAATTGTCGCATCGCGTCCGGCGAAGCTATGTGGACATGTCGTACCGCCAGGGACTGCGCGACGGCTTCCAACTGCAGACAGACCTGTAAGCCGCGTGTCGCCCCGTCGGCACGGGATAGGGCGCATGAAATTTCAACCGGAGGGAGGCCCGTCCTCCCCGTTTCGAGAGAGCTATGGCCGCCAAGGATCTCCAAGAGGTCGAGCATTGCGTCTATATGATCGATCTGGTCATTCGGGAAATCGTCAACTCCCCGAAGATCGCGGATAAACAGTACGCCATGGACAAGATCGTGGACAGTTTTCGGGATATCTTGCGCCATGAAGGATATTCCGTCACCTCCCCGGGCCTGAAGAAAAAACTCGTCTATCATGAGTGACTGCGACGGGAGCCCGCCACGCGCCCCGGCTTCCGGCTCCACGATTCGGCCTTTCCCCATCCCTGATCCCAATTCCTCCAAAGGAGTACACCGTTTGAACACGGCACGACAGACTTCCTGGGCCCTCGGACCGGCCCTCGATCCCATTGACGGGGACGTTTCCAAACGCATCGACGTGTTGCGCCTGATCCTCATCGCCCTGGTCGTCATCGGGCATGGCTACCGCGTCCTCTCCGCCCTGGTTCCCGACCAAAGTCCAGGCATGCGCATAGTCATGGACATCTTCAACAACAACGTCACCCATGCCGCCATACCGCTGTTTTTCGGCATCTCCGGCTATCTGTTTATGCGGAAGTTCGATCTTTCCATGGACGCCTATGTCTCCATGTGTCGCAAAAAACTCTTTTCCATACTGGTTCCCTACATCCTTTTCAATCTGATCTGGGTCTTGTGGCTGTATTTTGTGGGCAGCATCGAGATGTTCGGCTCCAAGACCTTTTTATTGCAAGAGGGGATTGTCACCAAGCTGTTGGGGATCGGCACGGTTCCGGTCAACTATCCCCTCTGGTTTTTGCGGGATCTCTTGATCGTGTTCATCCTAAGTCCCATTCTGCTGGTTTTTTACAAGGAAGCCCCCCTGATTGGGGTGGTCACCTTTTTTTCCCTGTGGGTGCTCCTGGCGCCGGAGACCTCCTATTCGCTTATTGGGAATATGTTTGCGTTCTACGCCGGTGGGCTCGTGTCCCGGTATAACGTCAACCTGCGTGATTCCGGCCCCCTGGACAAATATGTCTTCCCGGGATTTCTGGCATCAACGGTGATTCTCATTTTTCATGCGGAACTCGGCATGAAGCATGATATCTATATGCTGCTTTTTAAATGCAACATGCTTTTCGGGGTGGTCTTTTTTTGGTGCCTTTCCAGGTATTCCTTTATGAAGAACAGCAAGTTCCTGCATATCGGGGCTACCTACAGTTTTTTCATTTATCTGACGCACGAGCCGACCCTCTCCTGGTTTCAGACGAATATCCTGTCCGTCTACCAGCCGCACGGCAGCCTATCCCAAATCGTCTATTTTTTTGGGTCCGGCATCGCGACCATGCTGCTGCTGGGAAGCATCGGGGCCATTCTGTCCCGCATCATACCCGGGACGTATGCCGTGGCCACGGGAGCCCGGAGGCGGCGCTGACAGGAAACCCCGGGGAGGTCCGTCGCTGTGGGCGTCCCTTCACGGCCGCGAGACGTTCGTTTTGTAATAAAGAGGGAGTGGCTATCGTCTTTTTGTTGGAATTCGTGTATGCGAATTTCATGCGGCATGGGCCGTGCCCAGGCCACGGGGGAAGGAGCTGGCGGTAGGGCGGCCACGGTGTCGACAGCCGCCGGGGAGAAGGGGAAGGCTGCGGGAGAGGGGTTTTCCAGTAAAATGATTCCGATTTTTCCGCAAGAATGCGCCTGATGGCCTGTTTTTCGCCCCGGTGACAAAAAACATGCATTTATGTTTCGCCGCTTTGTCCTGACCTCGCGCCTTGCCCGGGCGGCGGGGCGTCGGAGGCTGGCTGGACGGCATGATTCATGCTGTCATACATTTCTCGGGAGGGTCTGACTGCGCGAGTCATTCATCTGATGAAGGCCGCCCCCCGGAGACCCTTTTTTAAGGACGATGACATGTTGACCTCTGTGGCGAGTTCCGAACAATGCTGTATCCGGAATCTTCGCATTCTCGTGGTGGAGGATGATCCCAACCACCGCAAGCTGGCCCGTCAGGTTTTGGAGGACAATGGGCATGAGGTGCTTTCCGCCGATGACGGCGAGGAGGCCTTGGCCCTTTTGCTCATCCACGACTTCGACGTGGTGATCTTGGATATGCGCATGCCCGGCATGGACGGGCGGGAATTCATCCGCCGGGTTCGCACCTGTGGCCGGGAATTTGCCGACATCCCCATCATCGTCATGACCGGTTACGGCATCAGCCAGCACCGGGAGCTTTTTCAGCGCTACCACATCCGCGACTATCTGGACAAACCCTACGACTGCGACAATCTCCTGGACCGGGTGGGAAATTACCAGGCCCGGGCCTGATGGGCCGTCCTGGCTGCACCCCCCGCCAAGCCGTCCGTCACTCATATTTCCTATGAAATAGCTCTGATTTTTTCGTCAGGAGGCCGTTCGGCCAGGGGCGCGGCATGCTGGGGCCCGAACCCCGCGCGTCGTGGGCAGGGCGTATGGACTTTGCCTGCGAAGTTCCGTAAACATTTCAGTTTGCGCGCCGGACGGTAGAGATCGCCCCGGCGGGACATGGAGAGCCAGCGAGGACGCACATGCTCATCATCGAAGACCTGCACGTGAAGATCGGCGAACGCGAGGTGCTCAAGGGCATCAACCTGGAAATCGCCGACAACGAGACCTTCATTTTGTTCGGCCCCAACGGGTCCGGAAAAACCACCCTGCTCATGACGCTCATGGGCTTTGGCAACTACGAGATCACCAAGGGGCGCATCCTGTTTCGCGACCAGGACATCACCCACGCCGCCATTTATGACCGGGCCAAGCTGGGCATCGGCATGTCCTTCCAGCGGCCGCCCACCATCCACGGCTTGAAAACCCGCCATCTGGTGTCCATGTGCGGCCAGGGCCGCGAGGTTCCGGTGGAGGATCTGGCCCGGCGGGTGAACATGGAGACCTTCCTGGACCGGGACATCAATTCCGGGTTCTCCGGCGGCGAGATCAAGCGTTCGGAGCTGTTGCAGCTTATGGCCCAACAGCCGCACCTGCTGCTCTTCGACGAGCCGGAATCGGGCGTGGATCTGGAGAACATGAAGCTCATCGGCACCACCGTGCGCGAGCTTTTGACCGGCGCGGCCGCTCCCCAGCCGGACAAAAGCATGAAGGAGCTCAAGGAACTCAAGGCCCGCCGCCGCACCTCGGGGTTGATCATCACCCATACCGGCTACATCCTGGAATACATCAACGCCGACCGGGGCCAGGTGCTCTACGACGGCCACCTGTGCTGCGAGGCCAATCCCCGGGACATCCTGGACCACATCAGCAAGTACGGCTACCAGGAATGCGTGCGCTGCCTGAAATAAGACGCGGAGTCCGATCATGAAAGACATCAATCTCGACGCCTTCACCTTCAGCGGCATGAACCGGGGGGAGATTCCCGATCTGACCTCCCTGGACGCCGCCGACAAGACCGAGATGCTCATGTCCGGCGTGGATGTGAGCGGCAAGGGCCGCAGCGGCACCTACCTCCAGATCGACCACGGCAAGGTGCATTGCCGGGCCTCCCAGCCCGGGGTGGAGATCCTGGACATCAAGGAGGCCCTGGCCAAGTACGACGGCCTGCCGGACTACTTCTGGACCCAGGTGGACAAGGACAAGGACGAATACACCCGGGCCGCAGCCGAGAACCTGCACGGCGGCTATTTCATCCGCACCGAGAAAGGGGCCAAGATCGCCGATCCGGTCCAGTCCTGTCTGTTCCTCAAAAGCGACATGGTGGGCCAAAACGTCCACAACGTGGTCATCGTGGAGGAGGACTCGGAACTGCACATCATCACCGGCTGTTCCGTGGCCCACGGCTCCAAGGGCGCGGCGCACCTGGGCATCTCCGAATTTTTCGTGAAAAAAAACGCCAAGCTGACCTTCACCATGATCCACAACTGGGCCGAGACCACGGTGGTCAGGCCGCGCACCGGCGGCATTGTGGAAGAGGGCGGCGTTTTTCTCAACAACTACGTGCTGTTAAAGCCTGTTCACGATCTGCAAAGCTACCCCGCCATCACCCTGGCCGGACGCGGGGCCGTGGCCCGCTTCAACTCGGTCATCGTGGCCCCGACGGGCTCCAAGGTGGATTCGGGCAGCAAGATCCTCTTAAACGCCCCCGATACCCGGGGCGAGATCATCTCCCGGACCATCGCCTCCGGCGGGACCATCATCGCCCGGGGCTACATCGGCGGGCACAGCGTCCCGGCCCGGGGCCATCTGGAGTGCAAGGGGCTGATCCTGGGCGGCGGGATCATCCACGCCATTCCCGAGCTTTTGGGCGCACGCGACGGCGTGGAGTTGTCCCACGAGGCCGCCGTGGGCAAGATCGCCCAGGAGGAAATCGAATACCTCATGGCCCGGGGCATGGACGAGGAGGAGGCCACCTCCACCATCGTGCGGGGATTCCTCAATGTGGACATCATGGGCCTGCCTGCGGAACTCAAGGAGGTCATCGACCGGACCATCCAGGAGACCGAGAAGGACATGTTCTAGGCTGTCGCCGACCTTCAGAAAAAGACGCGGGGCGTCCGGGAGTGCATTCCGGACGCCCCGTTTTTCATGGCGTGAAGGTCGTTTGGTCCCGCGCCCTATTTCTCGATCTCGAAATAGTCCGCCAGGTCGATGCCCGGGAACTCGAAGAGAAGCGGCGTGCAGGTGCCGCTTTGGATGACCCGCAGCACGCAGGGCAGGGCGGCCCCGGGCCGGATGCCGTACTTCTCCAGGAACCGGGGGCCGGGAGGCCAGCCGTTGACCAGAGTCATGGTCTGGACCTTGCCCGCCAGACGGCTGGCCTGGGGCGGCAGGGGGCCGACGGGCGCAAAGGCGTAGGTCACGGTCAGGCCCGGATAGGGCGGGGTGGGGACGTCTTTGTCCGGCGTCGCCGGGGAAACGGCCAGGATGGTGGCCGTTCCCGGATGGTCGGCGTAGGTGCAGGGGCCGCCCACCCGGATGCCCATGGGCTCCGGTCTCCCTTTTTCCGGGGGCGGTGAGGCGTTGGATGCGGCAAAAGCCGACGAGGCCGACAGCATGGCGGCAGTCAGGGCGACGGCGGCGGCAAAGGTTCGCTTCATGGGGTGTCCTCTTCTATTTTGAGACGATGCGCAGATACAGATCCCCTTTCCAGGGGCCGAAGCGGCGGCCCATGCCGCGAAGCCGCAGGGGACGACCCGGGAGGTAGTCGCCGGGCAGGGTCACCTCCACGGTGATGGGTTTTTGGGTGAAGACGCCGTGGCGGATGCCCACCCGGATGCGTGCGCCGGGCATGAGGCTGGCCCCGGGCACGGTCACGGTCTGCTCATCGTCGAGCTGCGAAAAAAACCAGGACTTGATGTTGCCCCACAGCCCCTTGGTCAGGTCCAGGGAAAAGGCCCGTTCCCCCCACTTGAAGGTCAACTCCTTTTTCCCAAGCGGGGTCACGCCCCGCCCGGCGCTGCGCACTTGGCGGTAGATGTCCTGGAACACCTGGCGGGCGAAGGGATCCTTGAGCAGGTCTTGCAGCACCTCCTCGCGTCGAAAATAGAATCCGGTCTGGGCGCCGGAACTTCCGGCCGCCCGGCGGTAGGCCTCCTGGCCCCGGTGTTTCTGGTAGCCGGGGCTTGGGCCCGTGGCCCCGCCCGGACGCGACTCGGGGCCGGGATCGAAGCGTTGTCCCCTGGCCTGGGGACCGTCGCCGCCCGGCGGCGGGGGGGAGGTTTCGGGGCGCTCCTGGTGGGCGTGCTTGACCAGGAGATAGGCCTCGTTGAGCTTTTGGAACCTGCGTTTGGCGGAAGGGTCGTCGGGGTTTAAGTCCGGATGCAGGGCAAAGGCCTGCCTGCGGTAGGCGGACTTGATCTCCTCGATATCCGCCCGGGGGCTTACCCCCAGGATGCGGTAGCCTTCGTCAAGCCGCATGGGGGGCGGTTCCCGCAGGTTTCGCCATGGCGTCGGCATCCGTATCGTTCATGACCAGGGCCTCGGGGGTGTCGGCCTCGCGGCGTTTGTCGGCGCATTTTCCTTCCGATCCTGCGGCGGCCGGGTCGCACGGCCCCGAGCAGCGGCAGATGCCCTGTTCTCGCAGATAGGCCAGGCCTTGGCGGGCGAATTCCGCATGGGGCACGTCCGGGGCGATGCCGGGACAGAAGTCCTGGGCCATCTCCCAACTGATGGCGTCGATCAGGTTGCCCCGGAAAAAGGGCCAGGCCCGGCAGATGTCGGGCCGGGCCGGATGCACGCCGCATCCCGTCCCTTCCTGAAAAAACAGGCAATAGCCGTCGGGACGGCTTTTGATCCGATGTTTGCCGCAGACCGTCGTGACGGCCCGGGCCAACAACTCCTCGCGCGAGAGGCGAAGGTGGTCGCACAGCCGGACGATGTCGGCCTCGGCAAGCACGATGCCCCCTTCGCCCTGGCAGCAATGGCCGCACAGGCGGCAGGTGAAGGCCGAATTTTCAGACATGTGGTTGCCTTACGCCAGAAGTCTTTGGTGTTCAACCATGAGGCAGCGATCCTCAACCACGGTGATCGGCCGTCCGGCCAGGATGGCCCGGGCCTCGGGGCTGGCGATCCCCGACTGCATCCAGAAGATTTTGGGCGAAACCGCCAGGGCCGCGACCTCCCGGGCATGGGCCGGGCAGTGCTCCGGGGCCCGGAACAGGTCCACGATGTCGATTGGGCCGGGAACGTCGGCCAGGGACGGATAGGCGGCAAGCCCCCAGACGGTTTTCCGCACGGGATGCACGGGATAGAGCGTCAGCCCGGCCTGGAGCAGATACCGGCCCACGCCGTCCACCGGGGAACCGGGCCGGTCCTTGGCCCCGACCACGGCCACGCTGCGGCATTGCCGCAGAAGGGCGCGCAGGGCGCTGTCATTTTCCAGCATGGCTGCTCCTTGGGTTTTCGTCCGTTTGAAAAAGGTGTATCCGCCGGGAAACGCCGCCGCGCCTTCCCGTGCGGCAAAAGGACGCCTCCATGCCACACTCCGCGCCCCCATCCGCTTCCCAGGCCGCGTCCGGCCGCCTGGACGCGTCGGCCGCCGTCCGCCTCTGGGAGGAGGCCGACGTCTTCACCCTGGGCCGCATGGCCGACGACATGCGCCGACGCCTGCACCCGGGAACCGTCGTCACCTACATCGTGGACCGCAACATCAATTATACCAACATCTGCGCCTGCGGCTGCCGGTTCTGCGCCTTTTTCACGGCCCCGGGCCAGCCCGGCGGCTACGTGCTTTCCCGGGAGGAACTGGCGGCCAAGGTCCGCGAGACCGTGGAGCTTGGCGGCTACCAGATTCTCCTGCAGGGCGGCATGCATCCTGACCTGGATCTGTCGTTTTATACCGGCATGCTGGCCTTCCTGAAGACGTCCTTTCCCCAGGTGGCCATCCATGGCTTCTCGCCTCCGGAGATCGTCTATTGGGCCAAAAAAGAAAAGAAATCCATAGCCTGGATCATCGACGAACTCAAGGCGGCCGGGCTCGATTCCATACCCGGCGGCGGCGCGGAGATTTTGGTCGACGCCGTGCGGTCCAAGGTTTCGCCCAACAAGTGTCCGGCCAGCGAATGGCTGGAGGTCATGGCCACGGCCCACGGCCTGGGGCTGCGCACCACGGCCACCATGATGTTCGGCATGGGCGAGACCATCGAAGACCGTATCGAGCACCTGGAAAAAATCCGCGTCCTCCAGGATGCGACCGGCGGATTCACGGCGTTTATTCCCTGGACCTTCCAACCCGCCAACACCAATCTGCCCGCCCCGGAGCTGTCCTCCTGGGAATATCTCCGTTTCCTGGCCCTAAGCCGCCTTTTCCTGGACAACATCCCGAACATCCAGGCCTCCTGGGTCACCCAGGGCCCCAAAATCGGCCAGTTGGCCCTTTTTTGGGGGGCCAACGACTTCGGTTCCACCATGATCGAGGAAAATGTGGTGGCTGCCGCCGGGGTCAGCTTCCGGTTGCCCGAGGACGAGCTGCGGCGGCTGGTGCATACGGCAGGATTCACCCCTATGCGCCGCAACATGGACTACAGCCCCCGGGATTAGGACGGCTTCGCCCTCTCCCCGACCGACGTGGTCAGAAAAACCCCGGCCAGCACGATGCCAGCGGCGGCGTACTGGACGGGGGTCAGGCGTTCGCCAAGGACCAGCCAGGAAAAAAGCAGGGTGAACACGGGGATGAGGTTTATAAATACCGAGGCCTTGGCCGCCGGTATCTGGCTGACGCCGTAATTGTAGAGTCCGTAGGCCACGAAGGTGACCCCAAGCCCCAGAAAGACCACGGCCAGGGTGGGAATCAGCGGGAAGTGCTGGGGCAGGGGGATGAAAAAGAGCGTCGGGGTGAAAAAAATCGTGCCCACAAAGGATTGCACGGCCGTGAGAAAAAGCGGCTTGTGACGCGCGGAAAGCTTTTTTAAGGTGATGATGTAGCCCACGGCGCAGCACATGGCCAAAAATTCCAGGAAATTGCCCAGAGCCGGGGCCGGGGCCGATTCGGTGGTGGTCCCCATGGCGCTTAAGACCAAAACCCCGGAGACGGCCAGGATCAGGCCGAAAAGGGTGCGCCGGGTGAGGCGTTCCTTGAGCACGAGGGCGGCTGCGGCGGCCACCATGAGCGGCAGCATGGAGGTGACCATGCCTGCCTGGGAAACCTGGGTGAAGCGCAGGGCGTTGGCCTCGAAGATGAAGTAGAGGCAGGGTTCGCACAGGGCCATAAAAAGGATGGGCTTTATGTCCCGGCGGACATGGGCGAATCCGCCCATGCGCGGCAGAAGCGGTAAAAAGACCGCCGCCGCCAGGGCCATGCGCCCGAAGACTACGAGCAGGGGCGCAAAAGCGCCCATGGCCAGTTTCATGGCGATAAACGACCCGGCCCACAGGATGGTGGCCAGGGTCAGGGCCGCAAGGGCTGGCAGCGAGGCGTTTTTTGGCATGGCGCTACGTCACGGGCAGAGTCATTCGGCGGCAGTCCGCCATGTTGGCCGGAACGACCGGCGGGGAAGGCCTTATAGGCCGTTTTGCACCGATTGAACAGCGACAAGGGGGCAGGGATGTTTGAGGCTTTGGAACGGTTGCCGGTTTCGGAAATGGCCATGCGGCATGCGGCCTGCCGACAGCGCCTGGCCGAGGTCGCGCCCGAGGCCGGGGGCCTTGCGGTGTTTTCGCGCATGGGGATTTACTATCTGACGGGAACCTGGGGCAACGGCGTGTTGTGGCTGCCGCAGTCGGGCGAGCCGGTATTTTTATGCCGCAAAGGCCTTGAACGCGCCCGGCTCGAGTCGCCTTTGGGGACCATGCTGCCGTATAAGTCCTATTCGGAACTGCCGGGGCTTCTGGCCGAGGCCGGAAGCCCGCTTTCCCCGGTCGTGGCCGCCGAGATGTCGGGGCTGACCTGGGCGCTTTCGGATCTTTTGCGGGCGCGCGTGAAAGACGTGCGTTTCGTGCCCGGGGATGCGGCCCTGGCCAGGGCCATGGCCGTCAAATCCGACTGGGAGCTTGGCAAGATGCGCCTGTGCGGGGCGCGGCACGACAAGGCCCTGCAGGAGCTTCTGCCGACCATGCTGCATCCGGGCATGACCGAGCGGGAGGCCGCCCACAAGGCCTGGGAGGCCTTTTTTTCCCTGGGGCACATGGGGCACATGCGCATGAACGCCCACGGCGAGGAGATTTTTTTGGGGCATGTGGCGGCCGGGGATTCGGGCAACTATCCAAGCGTCTTCAACGGCCCGGTGGGGCTTCGCGGCGAACACCCGGCCCTGGCGCTCATGGGGTGCGCGGGGCAGGTCTGGAGGCGCGGGGAGCCGCTGACCATGGACATCGGGTTCGTGCTCGAAGGCTACCATACGGACAAGACCCAGGTGTACTGGGCGGGACCGGCCTCGGGCATCCCGGAGGAGGTCCGAAAGGCGCACGATTTCTGCATCGAGGTCCAGGCCCGTTTGGCCGAGAGCCTGCGACCCGGCGCCGTCCCGTCGGAACTGTACGCCATGGCCATGGACATGTCCCGCACGGCGGGCATGCAGGAGGGGTTCATGGGCCTTGGCGGCAACAAGGTGAACTTCCTGGGGCATGGCATCGGGCTGGCCATTGACGGCTGGCCGGTGATCGCCAAGGGCTTCGACGAGCCGCTGTGCGAGGGCATGACCCTGGCGCTGGAGCCCAAGCACGGCATCCCCGGGGTGGGCATGGTGGGGGTGGAGAACACCTTCGAGGTCACGGCGTCCGGCGGCGTATGCCTGACGGGGACGCGCTACGACATGCTGTGCGTGGAGTAGGCGGCGAAAGCGGCCCGGGCGGGCCTGGACCGGGCGGCCGGGTTCTTGCCCTTGGGCTCGTTGGCGTGTACCTTTCCGCACTGCCCGCATGTCGCCATGCGGCGGGCGCGGACTGTTCCCGGTCGGCACTCCGTCTGCGGCGCAGGCCGACGGAAAATTACGAAAAAAGGCGCACCCGTGAAAAATGAAGTTCTGTGGGCTCCCTGGCGCATGCAGTACATTCTCGGCCCCAAGGCCGACGACTGCGTTTTCTGCATTCCCACGGACACGGGCCAGGACAGGCAGCGCCTGATTCTGGCCCGGGGACCGCACACCTTCGTGATCATGAACAAATTCCCCTACAACAGCGGGCATCTCATGGTCACTCCCTACCGGCACACCAGTTGCCTGACGGAACTGACCCCGGAGGAGATGTTCGAGGTGTCGAATGGGTTGGCCTTTTGCACGGCGGCTATGAAAAAGGCCTTCAATCCCCAGGGCATAAATATCGGCTTGAACATCGGCGAGGCCGCCGGGTCGGGCATCGCGGCCCATCTGCATTTCCAGATGGTGCCCCGCTGGAACGGGGATTCGTCGTTCATGGCGGTTTTCAGCGAAACCCGGGTGGTGCCGGAACTGCTTTTGTCCACCTATGACCGGATCAAACCCCTGTTTGCGGACTATCCCCAACGCGGCGATGCGGCCTGCTGACCACGGGGGGCGGATCGTTTCTCGACGGACTTTTTCCAGCGGCCGACGGCGGCGCCGGTTGCTCAAACCAGGGAGGAAAAGACCATGCGTGTTCTGAAGGTGCTTTTGCTGATTCTCTTTTTCTTTTTCTGCATGATCTTTTTCGTGCAGAACACGGCCATCCTGTCCACGCCGCTTTTACTCAAGATGGATGTCTTCTCCCTGTCGTTCACCTCGCCCGAGGTTCCGTTCTACGTGGTGCTGCTGCTGGCCTTCGTGGTGGGCGGGATATTTAGCCTGTGCTATTTCGTGCTGGAAAAGATGCGCATGGCCGGGGTGATCAAGACCCAGGCCGCCCGCATCGCCTCCCTGGAGAAAGAGCTGGCGGCCTCCAAGAGCTATTCCGGGTTGTCCACGGGAACCGCTTCTTCGTATTCTGCCTCGACCTACGAGACGACCTCGACCCCGGGTTCGGAATCCAGCGACTCCATGTCCGGCGGGATGTCCGGCTCCGACGCGTCCGCTGAGACGCCCGATGCGTCCGATGCGTCCGATGACGCGGGGTACGCCAGGGACAAGGCGGAAGAGAAGTAGGGACGTGACAGCCCGGTCCTGGTCCGCTGCAATAGCGGCCTTCCCGATGTGTTCCCGAAGCGGGGGAACTCCCTCCGACGGACGCGCCACGAGGTGAACGCCCCCGGCATGAACGGCGTCAAACTTACTCCCATGCTGGAGCAGTACCTCCGGGTGAAGTCCGAATATCCGGATACGCTCCTTTTTTACCGCATGGGGGACTTCTACGAGCTTTTCTTCGAGGACGCCGTCACGGCCTCCCGGGAACTCCAGATCACCCTGACCTCGCGCAACCCCGGGGCCGCCTCTCCCGTGCCCATGGCCGGGGTGCCGCACCATGCCGCCGACGGCTACCTGAGCCAGCTTTTGGAGAAGGGCTTCCGGGTGGCGGTCTGCGACCAGATCGAGGACCCCAAGCTGGCCAAGGGGCTGGTCAAGCGGGCCGTGACCCGGGTCTTGACCCCGGGCACCACCGTTGAGGACGCCAGCCTTCGGGCCAAGGAACACAACTATCTGGCGGCGCTTTTCTGGGACGAGCGGGAAAAGGCCGGGGGGCTGGCCTGGGCGGACTTCTCCACCGGGGAATGGTCGGGGCTTTTCTCCCGGGATCAGGCCCGGCTGTGGCAGTGGGCCATCAAAATGTCCCCCCGGGAGCTGCTTTTGCCCGACGGCTTCGAGCCTCCACGCCAGATCGCGGCGGTGGGGCTGCAGATCAGCCGCTACCCGGCCCGACCCCATTTCGACCTGGCCCCGGCCACCCAGCGCATCCTCGCCGCCCAGGGCGTGGCCGACCTCGCCGTTCTGGATGTGGCCGACAAGCCGCCCCTGGTGCGGGCCATGGGCGCGATCTTAAGCTATCTCATCCAGACCCAGAAGCAGGACATCACCCATCTGTCCCCGTTTCGGCCGGTCAACCTCTCAAAGCACATGCTGCTCGACGAGGTCACCGAGCGCAACCTGGAGATCTTTCGCCGCCTGGACGGCAAAAAGGGCCCCGGCACCCTGGTCCACGTCCTGGACCGGACCATCACCCCCATGGGCGGCCGGTTGCTGGAGTCCATGCTGCGCCAGCCCTGGCTGGAGTCCGCCCCCATTCTGGCCACCCAGGAGGCGGTCAGCCTTTTCGTCACGGACGGGGCGTTGCGCGACGCGGTGCGGTGCGCCCTGGATTCGGTCTACGACCTGGAGCGGCTGGCGGCGCGTATCTATCTCAACCGGTGCGCCCCCAAGGACTTCGTGGCCCTGCGGCAAAGCCTTTTTGGGCTTGCGGCGCTGCGTGCGGCCCTTTTGGCCGTGCCCGGGAACGCGCCTGCCTCGGACGCTTGCCGTGCGGATGACGAAAACCCAGAGCCCGCCTCGGTTGGCGTCATGTCTAGCGACGAATCGTGCAACGTATTGAGTGACGTTTCCGGAGACGTATCGAGCGGCGTGTCTGGCGACGTTTTTGGCGACATTTCTGGCCTGGATTCGGCCCTGGGGAGGGCCGACGGCCCATACGCGCCAGACTCGCCTGTCACGCCCGACTCGCCGGTCACCCCGGCCTCCGGGGCCTTGGCCGGGCTTGCGGCGGTCCTGGCCCAGTGGGACGATCTGTCCGACATCCGTGATCTTCTGACCCGGGCCTTTGTCGATGCGCCGCCGCCCCTGGTCACCGAGGGCGGGCTGTTTCTGCCGGGCTACCGTCCCGAACTCGACGAGCTGATGGAGCTGACCGAGCACGGGGAGGGCAGGCTCAAGGAGCTTTTGGCCGAAGAGCAGCAGGCCTCGAACCTGCCGCGCTTAAAACTGGGGTTCAACCGGGTCTTCGGCTATTATTTCGAGCTGACCAAGTCCGGCGGCTACGTGCCCGAACACTTCGAACGCCGCCAGACCCTGGCCGACCGGGAACGCTACGTGACCCCCCGCTTGAAGGAGCTGGAAGAGCGGCTCATGGAGGCCGGGGAGAAGCGCAAGGCCCTGGAATACAGCCTGTTTAGGGAAGTGCGGGAGACCGTGGCCGCCTGTCGGCAGCGCCTGGCGTCCATGGCCGGGGTGGTGGCCCGCCTCGACGTCTGGCAGGGGTTGGCCGAGGCCGCCGTGCGCTGGGACTGGACCAGGCCGCAGATCCACGAGGGCCTGGCCATGGAGATCCGGGCCGGACGCCATCCCGTGGTGGAGGCCGCCGCCGGGGGCGACTACATCCCAAACGACCTGACGCTCGACGACGACCGCCGGGTGCTGTTGATCACCGGCCCGAACATGGCCGGAAAATCCACGGTGCTCAGGCAGACCGCGATCATCGCCGTCCTGGCCCAGATCGGTTCCTTCGTGCCTGCCGCGTCGGCCCGGGTGGGGCTGGTGGACCGGGTGTTTTGCCGGGTGGGGGCCTCGGACAACCTGGCCATGGGCCAGAGCACGTTCATGGTGGAGATGAGCGAGACGGCCCGCATCCTGCGCCAGGCCGGGAAGCGGTCCCTGGTGGTCTTGGACGAGATCGGGCGCGGCACCAGCACCTTCGACGGGCTGGCCCTGGCCTGGGCCGTGGCCGAGGCCCTGGCCGACCGCGAGGAGGGCGGGGTGCGCACGCTCTTCGCCACCCATTACCACGAACTCACCCGCCTGGAAGGCGTGCTCCCCGGGGTGCGCAACTATAACATCGCCATCAAGCAGTGGCGCGGGGACATCATCTTTTTGCGCCGCCTGGTGCCGGGCCCGGCGGATCGCAGCTACGGCATCGAGGTGGCCAGGCTGGCCGGGGTGCCCCGGGCCGTGGTGCGCCGGGCCGGGGAGATATTGGAAGAGCTGGAGAAGACCCGCGACGCCGCCGCCGGGGAACGGGCCGGTCATGGCCCGAAGTCCGCCGGGCAGCCAGCCCTGCCCGGGATCTTCGCCAACCCCGGGACCACGGGGGAGACGTGCCTGCCCTGCACGGCCCACCCCCTGTCCCTGGAACTGGCGGCCCTGGACGTGGACCGCATCACGCCGCTTGAGGCCTTGCGGATGCTGGGGGATTTCAAATCACGCTACGGCGGGGAAAACGCATCGTAAAAGGAGACGCGTCATGAATCATTTCACCTACCGGCAGGGTGAGCTTTTCGCCGAGAACATCCCGGTGGCCGATCTCGCCGCGCGCCACGGCACGCCGCTGTACATCTACAGCGCGGCCACCCTGCGCCGCCATTTCGAGGCCTTCGACTCGGCCTTCGACGGCCTGCCGCACCTGACCTGCTATTCGGTCAAGGCCAACTCCAACCTGTGCGTGCTGGGGCTTCTGGCCGAATGCGGCGCGGGCATGGACATCGTCTCCGGCGGGGAACTGCACCGGGCCCTGTCCGCCGGGGTGGACCCGCAAAAGATCGTCTATTCCGGGGTGGGCAAGCGCCCGGCGGAGATCGAGCAGGCCCTGGCCACGGGCATCCTCATGTTCAATGTGGAGTCCATGGGGGAACTGGACCGCATCAGCGCCATTGCCTCGCGCATGGGAAAAACCGCGCACATCGCCCTGCGCATCAATCCCGACGTGGACCCCAAGACCCATCCCTACATCTCCACGGGCATGAAGAAAAACAAGTTCGGCCTGGACATGGACAATTCGCTTCGGGCCTACGAGCGGGCCATGGATCTGCCCGGCATCGAACCCGTGGGCATCGACTGCCACATCGGCTCCCAGCTCACCAGCATCGAGCCCTTCCTGGAGGCTCTGGACAAGATCGTCAGCTTCGGGGACAAGCTCATGGCCCGGGGCGTGCCGCTACGCTATCTCGATCTGGGCGGCGGCCTGGGCATCACCTACAACGAAGAGGAGCCGCCGCATCCGGCCCAGTTCGGCGAGGCCCTGTCCGCCGCCCTGGAGAACCATCCCATGACGCTCATTCTCGAACCCGGCCGGGTCATCGTGGGCAACGCAGGCATCCTGGTCACCGAGGCCACGTATACCAAAAGCACGCCGAGCAAGGATTTCGTCATCGTGGACGCGGCCATGAACGATCTGGTGCGCCCGGCCCTGTACGATTCCTACCACGCCATCGGCGAGGTCAAAAAACACGGACGGCCGGAGAAAAACGTGGATGTGGTGGGCCCCATCTGCGAATCCAGCGACTTTCTGGCCCGGGGGCGGGAGCTTCCGGAAATCGAACCCGGCGAACTACTGGCCGTGTTCTCGGCCGGGGCCTACGGGTTCACCATGTCCTCCAACTACAATTCCCGGCCGCGCGCGGCCGAAATCCTGGTGGACGGGGATGTGGCGGTGGTGGCCAGAAAACGCGAGACCTACGAGGATTTGATCGCGCTGGAACGCGACTGCATCGAATAGCCCATGCCGCCTGACGGGTTCCGGGGACAGGCCACAAAAAAAGGCGCGGGGATCGCTCCTCGCGCCTTTGATGGAAACCGGACACCCGGCAACAACCGTTACCGCTGCTTCCTTTCGGACCTGACGGGGTTGGCGGCGTCGCCGCCGCCCGGCTTCCGTCGTTGTCATATGGCGGAGAGGGAGGGATTCGAACCCTCGGTACCGGTAAAAGTACACACGATTTCCAATCGTGCCCCTTCGGCCGCTCGGGCACCTCTCCGAAAGCTCGAAACTCTAGACGCGCCTCCCGAAAAAGGCAAGCGAAATGTTTGGCGACCCGCCCGCGAGATTGTTTGACGGCGGCGTTAATGACACTTGAAAATGGCCCATTTCGGGAACGCACGAATTGGCTGAACGCCTGGGGCTGCTCAAGGGAGCTGCGGCGGACTCCTTGCCGCCCCGCAAGGATGGGGGGCGTGGCGGCATGGAGCGTGACAAGGCGCATTGGGGCATTATATGCTTTCAGTCGTCTGCAACGGCAAACTGCCCGCGTGTCCCTCATACGCCTCATCAGGAGCACCCCATGGACCCCGTAACCCATGTGGCCAGCGGCATTCTGGTCGGCCAGGCCGTGCGCGACCGGTATCCGCGCGGCAGATGGCTGATTTTCTTCACGGTCCTTTGCGCCTGGATTCCGGATATCGACAACCTCGTGACCTACCTGGGGCCCGAGGCCTACATGCGTCATCATCGGGGCCTGACCCATTCGATCCTCGGCGGGGCGGCCATGGCCGTCCTTTTGGCCGCCGCGTTTCGGCCCCTGTCGCGGGGGGCGTCCTTCGCCAAAGTCTTTGCCCTGGCTTACGGCTGCATCCTTTTGCATGATTTCCTGGACGTCATCACCACCTACGGCACGCAGATTTTTCTGCCCTTTTCCGACGCGCGCATCGGGCTTCCGGCGGTTTTCATCGTGGATCCCATCTATACCGGGGTGATGTTGGTGGCCGTGATTTTGGGCTTTTTCATGAAGCCCCGGGCAAAGGCCGTGGCCGCCCTGGCCCTGGGCTGGCTCTTTCTCTATCCGGCGGCCAGCCTGGGGCTGCGGGAGATCGTGGCGGCGGCCCAGGAGAAACGCCTGGCGGCCGAGGGCCTGCCCCGGGCTGTGGCCCATGTGACCACGGACGCCCTAAGCCCTTTTTTCTGGAAGGTGGTGGTGGACGACGGCGAGAGCTACCGGGTGCGCGGGGCCAGCCTTCTGGAGCCCTCCGGCGGACCCGATGTGGCCGTGCGCGAAAAAGCCGACCGCAGGGAACTGCGGCGGCTGGGCCGGGACGCCCCGATCCTGGCCACCTACGACTGGTTTGCGGAATTTCCGGCCGTCAGCAGCGCCGCAGGCCCGACCGCTCCGACCTCCACGGCCGCTCCCAGCCCAGGCGACGGCCTCATTCCTGCGGCCCAGGCCGGGCAGGCCGCGACATCAGGCGACACATCCCCCCGGATATCCGCACCTGCCCGGACCTTGATCTTTTCCGACATGCGGTTTCTGGGCACGAGTCCGATTCTGCCCGAGGGCTGGCGCAATCCTGATCATCCGACCTTTTCCATGCGGGTGGAACTCGATGCGGCGGGGCGTCCGGAGCGGGTGTTTTTCAACCGGGGCGGGCGACCCGAACCGGTTTTCCCGGTTCCTTCCACCCCGTAACTCCTCAATGTAAGTCACCCCCCTTTCATCCACTCCCCCCCATCCCCTCCTTCCATCCCCCGGCGGTCTGTTCCGGACGCAGCGCGCCCGGAACAGACCGACGATACATGGGGTGCAGGGGCCTTAGGCCCCTGCCGGGGGCGTGGGGGCAGCGCCCCCACTTATCCCCTCTCCCAATATCCCCTCCAACTCCTCAACACTCCCCACGGGCGGCAGGCAGGTCCGGTCGCGGCACAGGCTGACCTTTGCCGGTTCGGCGTCCGGCACGAGGGTGACGAGCAGTCCCGGCGCGCCTGCCCGGCGCAGGGCCGCCAGGAGCGCCATGGTGTCCGGCGCGTCCGGGTCGCCGGTGACCGTGGCCAGGGCGTCCGGGCCGGTGGCGAAGGCCAGGGCGGACAGGAAGTGCGTGAAACCGGCGGGATAGTCTGCGGCCAGGGGGGCCAGGGCCGGGATGACCGTGCGGGCCGCGTCTTCCAGGTCCGGGCGATGGGCCAGGCGTCCCAGGGCGGTCAGAAGGAACAGGGCCACGGCATTGCCCGAGGGCACGGCGGCGTCGAAGAGGTCTTTGGGCCGAAGCGCCAGGGATTCGGCGTCGTCGGCAGTGAGGAAGAAACCACCGCGTTTTGGGTCGGCGAACCGGGCGGCCAGGATGTCCGCCAGGGCCAGGGCGGCGTCCAGGTGGCCGGGGTCCAGGGTGGTCTGGTGCAGCTCGAAGAGCCCCCAGGCCAGGAAGGCGTAGTCGTCGAGGAACCCGGACACGGCGGCCTGGCCGTCGCAGAAGCGGTGCAGCAGGCGGCCGTTGCCGTCGCGCATGTGCGTTAGGACGAAATTGGCAGCGGCCTGGGCGCGTTCGGCCAGCCTGGGCTGATCGAGTCGCCGGGCGGCCCGGGCCAGGGCGGCGATGGCCAGCCCGTTGGTGTCGGCCAGGATCTTTTCGTCGCGGCTTGGATGCACGCGCAGTTCGCGCACGGCGAAAAGCCGCTGCCGGATAGCCTCGGCCCGGTCGGCGGCGGCGTCGGGATCGAGCCCCCGGGCGGCGGCCCATTGCCGGACGGGCTGGGTCAGGTGCGGGATGTTGGCCCCGGTTTTTCGACGGGTCGACTCGTCGTGGAAATTGCCGTCCTCGGCGAATCCGTAAAGGTCCATGAAAAATGCCGCGTCGGACTCCGGCAGGACGGCGCGTATTTCATCTGCCGTCCAGACGTAGAATTTTCCCTCCACGCCTTCGGAATCGGCGTCCTCGGCCGTGAAAAAGCCGCCGTCCGGGGCGGACAGGGCGCGGTCCATGTAGCCCGCCAGATCAAGGGCGGCCTGGCGGTGGAAGGACCGGGAGGCGTCGTCCGGCGCGGCATGGGCCGTTTCGGCATGGGCCAGGAGCAGCATGGATTGGTCGGAGAGCATCTTTTCGAAATGCGGCACGAGCCAGTCGGCGTCCGTGGAATAGCGGTGGTAGCCGTGGCCGATGTGGTCGTGGATGCCGCCCAGGGCCATGGCCGTCAGGGTGCGTTCGGCCATGGCCCGGGGGGCCGGGTCGCCGGTACGCGCCGCCTGATCCAGGAGAAAAAGCAGGATGTGCGGCGAGGGAAACTTCGGAGCCGGGCCGAACCCGCCGCGTGCGGCGTCGAAGCTGCGGCTGAGTTGGTCCAGGGCCGTTTTGAAGATGTCCGGGCCTGGGATGTCGCCCTGGGCGGCGGCGCTGTCGCGCAGATGGTCCAGGATGCGGCCCGTGGCGCTTTCCAGTTCGCCTCGGCGGCCGTTCCAGGCCTGTCTGGCGGCGGCCAGGATGTCCAGGAGACCGGGGCGGCCGGGCGCGCCGACCTTGGGCAGATAGGTTCCGGCGAAAAAGGGACGGCCGTCCGGGAACATGAGGATGGTCAGCGGCCAGCCGCCCCGGCCGGTCAGGGCCTGGCAGGCGGCCATGTACACGGCGTCCACGTCCGGGCGTTCCTCGCGGTCCACCTTGACGGCCACGAACCCGTCGGCCAGGGCCTTCGCCACCTCGGCGTCCTCGAAGGACTCGTGCGCCATGACGTGGCACCAGTGGCAGGTGGAATAACCGATGGACAAAAACACGGGCTTGTCCTCGGCCAAGGCCTTGGCAAAGGCCGCATCTTCCCAGGGATACCAGTCCACGGGGTTTGTGGCGTGCTGGCGCAGATAGGGGCTGACCTCGGCGGCGAGACGGTTTTCTCCGGCCATGCGTCCTCCTTGGGCTTGTCTGTGGATGTAAGCATAAGACACAAAAGAGCAAGGAACGGCCGGGAAAACGCCCGTCTATGGAAAATTATTTTCCGAAGAATCGGTCGAGTCTGTCGAAGGCCTCGGTCAGTTCCGCCTCATCCGCGCCGAACGACAGGCGAAGCGACTGTTCGCCGCCGGGGCCGAAGGCGTCGCCCGGGATGGTGATGACGTGCGCCTCGCGGATGAGCCGCACGGCCATGTCCATGGGCGGCGCGTCGCCCCGGTAGCGGGCCATGATGTAGAAGGCCCCGGCCGGGCGCACGTAGGAGAGATGCCCGGACAGGGCGTCCAGGCGGCGGCAGGCCAGATCGCGCCGGGCCGAAAGGGCGGCGGCGAACCCGGCGAAGACGTCCTGCGGGCCGGTAAGGGCGGCCAGGGCCGCGATCTGGCCGGGCATGGGGGCGCAGATGGCGGCGCAGTCGTGCACCTTGAGCATCTGGTCCATGATGGGGCGTGGGGCAAACGCATAGCCCACGCGCCAGCCCGTGAGCGCGAACCGCTTGGAGAAGCTGCCCACGGCCACCATGCGCTCGCGAAGCTCGGGAAACATTGCCAGGCTTGTGGCCGGGGCGTCGTAGGACAGGCTGTCGTAGGTGTCGTCGCAGATGACGGTGAGGTCATGGGCCACGGCGATCTCGGCCACGGCCCGAAGGTCGGCCTCGGCAAAGACCGCGCCTGTGGGGTTGTGCGGCGAGGTGATGATGACGGCCCGGGTCTTTTCCGTCACGGCCCGGGCCACGGCCCCGGGGTCCAGGCTGAAATCGGGGCGAAGCGGCGCAAAGACCGGACGGCCGCCGGAGAGGAGCACCTGCTCCACATGGGAGGGATAATACGGCGCGGGTACGATGACCTCGTCGCCCTCGTCGACCAAGACCAGCATGGCCGCCAGAAGCGCCTCCATGGCCCCGACCGAGATGAGGATTTCGCTGTCCGGGTCGGCCGTCAGACCCTTTTCCCGGGCGAAAAGCCCGGCCACGGCCCGGCGCAGGGCAGGCAGGCCCGGTTGCAGCGAATACTTCCCGGCGGCAGGGTCGCGGCGAAGGGCGTCGCAGACTGCGTCGGCCACGAAACCCGGGGTGGCGAAAGACGGCACGCCCTGTCCCAGCGACACGCAGCCGCCCACCTCGGCGGCGAGCATGGGCATGAGCTTGGTGGCCGATATTTTGATGCGTCCGGCGCGGCGGCTGAAACGGGGCGTCTGTGCGGGCATGGCGTGGTCCTTTATGGGTGTGGCCGGTGTGGTTGGGGGAAGCCTCCGGCGGCCAAAGGGCGTGCGCCCTTTGGAATCCCGTCACGGGTTCGAGGCGTTGTCGCTGGCCGTGGCCGATTGGAACGGCCGTGTCGGCGTGTCCGGGCTTGCGTCGCCAGGTGGCCTTGGGTATGCCCGTGACCCCGGGTCGTCAAGATGCTTCCACGGCCCGGCAAGGAGCGTCACCATGCTTCGCGGGGTGCTTTACGTACTCGGGTCGGCCGTGTGCTACGGCGTGGGGCCGATCATCTTCAAGTCGGGCATGGCGGCGGGGCTTATGCCGCTGGATTTGCTCATGTGCCGGTTCTCGGTGGCGGCCGTGATCGTGGCCGTTATCCTGCTCGTAAAAAATCGGGGGCGGCTGCACATTCCCAGGCGGACCATGCTCCGGGCGGCGGTCGTGACCCCGGTTTTCAACTGCTCCCAGACCTTTCTCTTCGTCACCGCGCTGACGTACATCCCGGCGGCCACCAATTCGCTGATCCTGTACTTCTATCCCCTGGCCGTGGCGGTGCTGTCGCGGATTTTTTTCGGGTTTACGGCCGGTCGCGATTTCGTGGTCTCGCTTGGGTTGGTTTTGGCCGGGAGTGTGTTCGTCTCCGTGGATGCCTTCTCCTCGGCCGCTCCGCTGCCGGGGATTGCGGCCTCGATGGGGGCCATGCTGGTTTTTTCGGCGAACCTTATGGTGTTGCAACGGTTTTTAAAAAACGACAACCCCATGGAGTTCACCCTGTGCATCTTCGTGATGGCGGCGGTGATCTTTGCGGCCATGCGGGGACCGACGGCGGTTTTGGTCTATACGCCGGAGCAGGTGGTGTTCGCGCTTCTGGCCGGAATCGTGCCCACGGCGCTGTCCATGCCGCTTTTGTACGCCGGGGTGGCGCGCATCGGCAGCGCCTACGCCTCGATCTTTTCGTCTCTGGAGTTGGTGGTGACGGTGGTCTTGTCGTGGCTGGTTCTGGGCGAGGCCGTGTCCCTTGGGCAGGTGGCGGGCATGGGGTGCATCCTGGCCGGGGTGATTTTGCCGAATGTGGTGCTTATGCGGCGCTATCGGGATGTGCGGCGAGGCGGTAATCCGTAGACCAGGAGTTCGAGTCTCTGGGCAATCTTCATAAAAATCGAGCCCATGGCGCATTGAGCGCTTCCCCGAGCTTTCGGGCCATCTCCTTGCCGATGCCGCGCCTGCCGCACTCCATGTCGCTGATGTTTTGCGCCGTGACGCCAACCAGTGCGGCGAGTTTGGCCTGGGTCAGCGCCTCGCGGTAACGGTAGCCGCGCAACGCCCGTGCGGGAGACGATGGGCCGAAGGCCTCTTCAGGGGTGACATACCCGGCGCTGTCATCCTGTTCGTCGTCCTCAAGCAGCGCCCGCATGACCCGCTTGACCATCTCCGCCTTTTTGACCGGGACGCGATACGACAGGTCAACACATCCGTTCGTAATCCGCTCCCTCGTGGGCGCCGACATAGCTCTCCTCCATCGTGTCTTTTTCGATCATGCGTCAGATGACCACATAGGTGGGGCGGCCTTTTTTGACATGGCAATGGTGGCAATTCGGCCTTCCCGTGATCTTGCCGTAGTTCGGCCACCCGTTCTGGATCGGCCCGTCAAGCTCAAGATCGGCCACCAACTGGGCCACGGCGTCCAACACGACGGCAGGCAATCTCCGGGCCTGCTTGGCGACGCGCTTGGGTATGAGAACCGTCCAGGGCATGAGTAGTGTGTACTCATGGTGTGGGTATGCGTCAAGAGACATCGGAAAGATCGCCCCTCATCTCTCTCCTTTGGGGATTGAGCATCCCGGCGCAGGCGCTCAGGGCGAATGTGCGTGTGGTGATGGCGGGGTTGTCGTGGCTGATGCTGGGCGAGGCCGCGTCACTTGGACAGGTGGCGGGGACGGGGTGCCTCCTGGCCGGGGTGATTTTGTCCAACATGGTGCTGGCGAGGCGCATGCGGGACGTGCGGCGCGGGGCGGCGAGCGGCCACGCGACGGATCACCCGCCAGCGCCTTTTTCGGTACGCGTACTAACTCCTATCCAGTCCAGGACGGCCTGCGAGGTCGGGAAGGCCCGCTCGGTGTCGGCCATGGCCTGGGCGTAATGCCTGGTCCGTTCCGTGTAGCGCGGCGTCTCCAGCACCAGCCGGATGGTTTCTTTCAGCCCGTCCACGGTCAGGTTCCCGGCCGAAAGCATTTTCCCCACACCGATGCGTTGCAGCCGGGTGGCGTTGTCCGGCTGGTCGTAGCAAAACGGCAGCAGGATTTGGGGAACCCCGGCCCGCAAAGCGTCGGCCGAGGTGCCGATGCCGGCGTGATGCACGATCAGCCGCATGTGCCTGAGGAGCTCCGGCAGCGGTTCGAATTCCAGATGAATGATGCTGTCCGGAAGTCCGGCGGGGATGTCCGCGCGGGTTCCGGAAAGGAATACAGCGGGCTGGTTCAGGTCCAGGCAGGCCCTGGCGGCCAAACGGAAGAGGTCATGGTTGTGACTTTTTTGCGAACCGAAGGTGAAAAGAATCGGCGCGTCAGGCGTCGTCGCCATGAACCGTTGGAACGTCTCTGATGTGGCCGCGTTTGGCCGCATAAGCCTGGGGAAGCTTGAGAGGGCAACGTTTGGCGGCCAGTCCGGCTGGACGGGAGCGAACCATTCGGGGAAAAGGCCCACCGCCAGGTCCGGCGAGAAGAGGTAGTCCTCGAAGTAACGCGTCCGTTCCGGAAGCCCCAGGCCACGCCGGTAGCGGTTCAAAAAAGCGGCGCACTGGAAATCGGATGTCCGGATGTAGGCCTCGCTGAAGAGGCGTTTCCTGAAGGCGGAACGGTTGATTCCCACATAGGAGCGCGGATTTTCCCGGGGCGGGCCCATCAAAAGCCAGTCCAGCCCGCCAAGCATCCGGAAAAACAGCCGACTCCGCCACGATTGTCCAAGCCCCGTGAAGTCGATCCGGGGCAGGGCCGGGGGACGTACCCGGCTTGGGAAAAAAACGGGATAGGGGCACAGGGTGGCCAGCCGAAACGGGGTCGTCTCCCGGGCGATGCGCGCCCCCATGGCCAGGACCGAGGCCAGGACGCAGGTGTTTTCCAGGTCCAGGGAGGTCACGAACCTGAAGACCGGGTCCACGAAGGGGATGATCAGATCCGAAAAGAAGCTGTTTGACCCTTTGGCGATGTCCCAGGAAAAACGGTTCCGGGTGAAGTCGTCCAGCAGGCGTCCGTCGCACAGCGGCGCGAAATCAAGCCCCAGGGAGGCGGCTGTTTCCTGGTATTGGGGCAGGGTGGCGACTGCGACGTCATATCCCCTGTGTTTGAGTTCCTGGCCCACGGCCAGAAAGGGGTAGACATCGCCAAGGGTTCCGTACGCCACAAGCGTCAGTTTCATCGGTCATCCGGCAAGCGCGGGGAAGGGCGTGCGCAAGGCCGCCACCCCGGATCATGGGCCACGGCGGGACATCGCCTCGGGAATCCGCCGCCTGCCTGGGCGGATCCGACGGCCTGGGGTTCCAAGCAAAACAATCCCATTAGCGGCAAACCTCCCGTAACGCCTCGTTTTTGTCCTGCAAATCCTTCCACAGCACGGCGTAATTCTCGCTGCACAGCCTGCCGATATCCGCGTGCGCCAGCGCGCCCTCGAGCTTTAACTTGTTGCCCGCCACATGCGCCGACTGGGCCGTGGTCTTGGCCCGGGCCAGACTCGAGGTCTGCACATGATGCACCACGCAGCGACCCTCGTAGACCGCCGGAAACCCTGCCAGCCAGGAGCGCATGTCCCGCTCCAGGTCGTCGAACTGGGTGGGCGTGAACCGGATGTCGAAGGGTCCGGCCGCTCGCACCGCCGCGTTTGCGATCAGATGGCAGCAGCCCGACACCGACAGGGCCGGACGCCGGTAGCGGTACATCCCGAAATCGAGTTTTCCGGCGCAGGTGTCCATGACGAAGATGCGTTCGGGAACCTCGGCCAGAAGGCTCTGGCCGGTCTCGGGCGGCAACAGGTGGTAATCCGCCGATTGCAGCCGGTGCGGCGCGGGAATGTCCGCCACGGCGCAGCCCACGGCCCCGGCCTGGGGATTGGCCCGGGCCGCGTCCAAAAGGAGCGTCAGCCAGTCCCGGGGCGGCCGGGCGTCATCGTCCACAAAGGCCGCATACCGGGCGCAGCGCACCGCAGGCAGAGACAAAAGCCAGTTGCGGGCCGCAGGCGCGCCCACGTTGACCGGCAGGGTCACCGTCGAAAACTGCCCCGGCGCAAACTGCATGGCGGCCTGGGCGAGCACCTGCGGGGTGTCGTCGGTGGAGCCGTTGTCCAGGACGATCACCGGCGCGGGGCCAAGCCGGGTGCGGGCCAGATTTTCCAGGGTGTCGCGGAGAAAACCGGCCTTGTTCCAGGTGTAGAGCAAAACCGCGGCCTCGCCCGGGTGTATGTCCCCAGGCGACGGCGGCGCGGCGGGCCGGGGACCGCAGGCCAGATCATGCCGGACAAGCGTCAGGTTCACATGCCAGGGCATGGCCCGGCCAAGCGGGGCGAGAAAGCCCAGGGCCGCGCCGGTATCGCCCTCCCGGGCCAGGAGGGCGGCGGACAGCGCATCGGCGAGGTGCCCCCACAACTCCCGCTCCAGCCGGGAAAGACGCCGCAGGGCCTTGTCCGGCGATTCGCAGAAAAAGGCCGCCTCGGCGCACAGCCGTTCCAGAAGCGGCGGGAAATCGCGTATCGGCGAGCCTGCGAGCACCCGCAGCAAGCGGCCCATGTCCCCGGCATCGATGAGCGCCCCAAGTGCCTTGCGCAGCCGGAAAAGCCCATGGGCCGGATCGGCCGTGGCCTTGTCCAGGTAGACCCGGACCATGTCCGCATCGTCGCAGGCCGCCACGGCCTCCCACAGATCCGGATCGGCCGGGACCGCCAGCCGGGGAAGCAGCGCGGCCGCCAGGGCCCGGGCCGGGGCGGGCAGAAAGGGCATGGCCGCATCCAGTTCCAGGAGCGCCGACGTGACTTGTGGGTCCAGGGGGTCTTCCTGCCAGGCCCAGAAGAGCGACCCGGCCACGGCATGGGCCAGCCCCCGGTCCAGGGGCTTTCGGGACAAAAGCGATCGGACCATGGACAGCCGCACACCGGCGTGTTCCGAGGAGACGGCCCATACGGGCATGGCCGTCGCCAGCCGGGACAGGATGTCCGGCGGCAGTTCGGGCAGCGGGGGCAGGGGCCCAGGGGGCGCGGAAACGGTTGCTGTCATGAGGCGGCCTTTGCCCGTCAGGGCCGATGGTGCTACAGCAAAGATATGGTGCATCCGGCGTGATCCGTACGATCAGGCTTGCCGGGGAAGCATGCGGCCTTTTGGGGGCAGTGATGGCCGATGCCCGGCGATTTGTAAAGAACGGGGCGTCGAATCGAGGGAAATCATCATGAATTGCGGTCTGGTTCCCGTGGCGGACCTTGAAGGGGCGGGCGACGTCCTGCGCCGGGGCGGGGTGTGCGTCTATCCCACGGAGACCTATTTCGCCCTGGGCGCGGCCGTTTCTTTTCCGCAGGCCCTGGCCCGGGTGGCGGGCATCAAGGGGCGTCCGGCGGGCAAGCCCCTGCCGCTTCTGGCCGCCGACATGGAACAGGTGCGTGGCGTACTGTCCCCGGGTTTTACGGCCTCGGCGGCCTTTGCGGACATGCTGCGTTTGGCCCGTGATTTCTGGCCGGGGCCGCTGTCCCTGGTCGTTCCCACCCGGGAGGATCTGTCGCCATTGGTGAAAGACGCCCAGGGCCGTACCTCCATCCGGGTGACGCCCCATCCCGTGGCCGCCGCCCTGTGTCGTCTGGCCGACTCTCCCTTGGCCGCCACCAGCGCCAACATAAGCGGCCGACCTCCGGCCGCCAATCCTGCCGATCTGGATGCGGATTTGTGCGCCCTGGCCGACGCCGTGGTCGTGGCCCTGCCCGATCCTGCCGGAGGCCCGGCCTCCACCGTGGCTGTGCCAGGCGGCGGCGGCCGGTTGACCGTGGTCCGGCCGGGGGCGGTGACGGCCGAGGCCCTGGTTGCGGCGGGATTCGTATTGACCTTCGCGGCTCCCCAGTCGTAATTTCGCCAAGCGCGTGAAAAGCCTTCGGAACATGGCATGCAAGACAAAAAACAATCCCCCCCGCAACCCGCGCCCCGGGCGAAGCTGATCGTTTTGGCCCTGGCCGTGGCCCTTTTGGGAGGCTGGGCGATGTTTGCCGAAATGAAAACCAAAGACCACGCCGGGCCGCCGCTTCTCGTCTACGGCCCCGGCGGGCCGTATCTGCCCATGCGCGAATGCGCCGAAGCCTTTTCCCGGGAGTTTTCCATCCCGGTTCAGGTGGTGAAAGGGCAGCCGGAGCAGATCGCCGGACGCGTGGCCACGGATGGCGACGTTTATTACGGCGGCGCGCCTTACATGATGGAGGATTTCATCCTGGATTATCCCGGGGTGGTGGACGAGGCGACCGTGCGCCAGCTTTTTCCCCGCCGCATCGGGATCATCGTGCGCCGGGGAAATCCCAAGGGCATCCGGGGGACGGCTGACCTGTCCCGGCCCGGAGTGTCCATTCTGGACGTGGGTCTGGAGAACATGGAGGCCTTTCGCGGGGATGCGCCGGGCGGGACGAAAAATGTCGGCCTGCACGTGACCTCCGGCGAGGAGGGATTTGCGGCCTGGACGGCGCATCCCGAACTGGACGCCTGGGTGACCTACCGGTCCTGGTTCGTGCGCCTGACCGGCGGGGAGGCGTTTGTGCCCATCGACGGCCCAGGCGGGCTTCGCGGCACGCCCGTGGCCCTGACCCGGCGCACCAAGCGTCCCGACGAGGCCAGGGCCTTTGTGGATTTCCTTGGCACGGACGCGGCCCGTCGCATCTTTCAGAAACACGGCTGGGAGTGATCCGCGCCGCAACCATGGTAGGCCGGAGCATGCAGCCGGGGCCGCCGAAACGGAGGGCGACATGAGGATTCTGGGTATCTGCGCCAGCCCCAACGGCAAAAAGAGCCAGACCCGGCGGTTGGTCCAGGGGGTTTTGGACGGCGCGGCCTCCTGCGGCGCACAGGTGGAATTCGTGGACCTGTGCAGACTTAAAATCGAATTCTGCATCGGCTGCCGCAAGTGTTTCGATACGGGGTCGTGTTTTTTTAAGGACGACTATCAGGGGCTTTTGGACAAGATGCTGGCCGCCGACGGCATGGTCTGGGGTTCGCCCAACTATTCCTTCTGCGTCAGGGCCCAGATGAAGGCCTTGATCGACCGCATGGCCGATGTGATCCACCTGCAGTCCTTCGACGGCAAATACTGTTGCGCAGCGGCCACGGGCGGCCGCGACGACACGGTCATCACCCGCTACCTGTCCATGAATTTCCTGGATTTCGGGGCCTACGTCACCGGCACGGTGGGCGCGGTGGTGACCCAGGGGCCGCAGGCCGTGGAGGCGGCGGAACAGACCGCCACCACGCTGGGCCAGGCCCTTTTTGCGGACATCCGCGACAAGCGCGCCTATTTCGACCAGCGCAAGGACATCGACAAAAACCGCCATGAGTTCCAGGCCAAGATACGGGCCGCCAAGGACGTGTGGCGCAACCAGTACGCCTATTGGGAGGCGCGCGGCTGGCCGTGAGGCGGCCGTGGCGCGGCGGGGAGCGGTGACGGCCGAGGCGTTGATGGCGGCGGGATGTGCGCTTGTCCGGGATCAGGGGGTCCGGGGGAAATGATTTTCCCCGGGCGGGGTTCGGGGCGGCAGCCCCGACTTCTTCAGGGCCTCATGCACCCGCTCTACGCTGACACCGGTCAGACACGGCGGCGACACGGGGCAGCCCGGCGCGAAATCCCCTGAAGTCACCTGCACGCACGGGCTGCATGGCATGTCCGCCGTGACCACGGCCATGCCCTCCGGCGCCCATTGTCGGGGCGAGGTGGGCCCGAACACCGACACCCCGGGAACGCCGAGCAGGCCCGCCAGATGCATGGGGCCGCAGTCCGCGCCGAGAACGGCCCAGGCCGGGCGCAGAAGCGCCATGAGTTCCTCGAGACTGTCCGGGACGCGGCGCGGCCACGGCCCGACATCCACGCCGCGTTCCACTTCCGCCGGTCCCAGCACGAAAATCGGTTCGAGACCGGATTTCGCCAGCATCCCGGCCAGCCGCAGAAAATTATCCATGGGCCAGGTCTTTTTGACGTGCCCCGCGCCAGGGAACAGAAGCACGGCGGGCGGGCCTGGTTTTCCCATACCGGCCGAGGGCGTCCGGCCTCCGAAGCGATCCCGGAAGACGGCCAGCCAGTCGTCGCGCCAGGGGATGCCCCGGGCGGCCAGGGCCTCGCGGTAGAGGGCAGAGGGCGGGTCGAAGCGGCCCGGGACCACCCCGGACAGAAACAGGAAGCGCGGGTCGTCCGGGATGTCCGGCCGCCGGAAAAGCCCCGGACGGACCACCAGGGTGTCGGCCAGTGATCCAGGCCAGCGGGGCGCGCCGTACAGGGCATCCAGTTCACGGCAAAGGAGTGGGGGACAGGGGGCCGCGCCCAGGGCCGCGAAAAAGGGGGCATGGCCCGGGCGGGTGCGGAAAAAATGCGATACCGTGCGAAAATGCGCACAAAGGCTGAACGCCGCAGGCCAAGCCGCCAGCATGTCGCCCAGGGCTCCGTTGTGCTCGAAAACGATGCGGCCGAAATCATTCTTGTCAGTCATATTCGTTTGGCGTAACTTTGAAAAAAGGAAAATGAAGGTTTTTGGCCGGTTGCCCCGCAAGCCCCGCCAACGGGCGCCAGGGGTGTCGGCCAGGGAGGCGGCATGCCCTCGACCAAGCCTTGCCCCCACTGCGGCCAGCCCGTGGTGCATTACGCAAATCCTGTGCCCACCGTGGACGCCCTGATCCATATTCCCGGGCGCGGGGTGGTGCTCGTCAAGCGGAAAAACGATCCGCCCGGCTGGGCGCTGCCCGGAGGCTTCGTGGACTACGGCGAGACCGTGGAGGCCGCCGCCATCCGCGAGGCCAAGGAAGAAACCGGGCTGACCGTGGAACTGACCGGGCTTCTCGGGGTCTACTCCGACCCCCGGCGCGACGCGCGGCAACACACCATAAGCGTGGTCTTCACCGCCCAATGCCTGGACCCAGACGAGCTGGCCGCCGGGGACGACGCCGGGGACGCGGAGGTCTTCCCCCTCTCCGGGCTGCCCGAGCCCCTGGCCTTCGACCACGGCCGCATCCTTGAAGATTACGCCCGGTTGTATCGAAAACACAATCCGCGTCCCAGATGATTTTCGGCCTTGTCACGGGACCGGCATGATGCGAAGGATAAAAGGGATGAGGACGCATGGTCGCAGGCCATTTCGGGGAATGTGATGAAGTTTAACCACAAGGTGTTGTTTGTCGCCTCGGAGATGTATCCGTTCTCCAAGACCGGCGGTCTAGGCGACGTCATGGGCTCCCTGCCCGTGGAACTCAAGCGCCAGGGCGTGGACGTGGCGCTGATCTCTCCCTATTACGGCCGCCTGAACACCGGCGACCACCAACTGCGGCTGGTCTACTCCAAATGCCGCGTGGGCTACCCCTGGGCGCCCGTCACCGCCGACATCTATACCGCCACGCACGAGGACGTCCCGGTCTATTTCGTGCAACGCGGGGAATATTTCGACCGGCGCTACTACTACAACACCCACGACGGCGACTATTTCGACAACTGCGAACGCTTCATTTTTTTCTGCCGGGCCACCCTGGCCTGGGCCAGCCGCCTGGACGGGGCCCCGGCCATCGTCCACGCCCACGACTGGCAGGCCGCCCTGGTTCCGGCCTATCTGCATTTTTTGCGACCCGAGGCCCCGTTTTGGCGCAACACCAAGACCATCCTGACCATCCACAACCTGGCCTTCCAGGGTCGCTTCGCCTCCCGGCTCTTTTTCGGGTCGGGCCTGCCGCCCGAGGCCTGGACCATGGACGGCGCGGAATACTGGGGCGACTTCAACCTGCTCAAGGCTGGCATCGCCTACAGCGATCTGGTGACCACCGTCAGCCCCTCCTATGCCCTGGAGATCCTTTTCCGGCAGTGCGGTTGCGGCCTGGAGGGCATCCTCACCAAGCGGGTCTTTAATCTGCGCGGCATCCTAAACGGCGCGGACTACACCGTGTGGGATCCCTCGGGCGACAAGTATCTGCCCTGCACCTACAACCCGGATGAGCTGGCGGGCAAGGAGTTGTGCAAGCGCAACCTCCTGGCTGAACTGGGCATGAAAAAGAAGCTGGCCAAGCGGCCGGTGCTCGGATTCATCGGCCGGTTGCGCCGCCAAAAGGGCATTGATCTCTTGCTCGACATCCTGCCCAGGCTCATGGAGCAGGACATCGGCGTGGTGGTCCTTGGCGAGGGCAATCTCGAATTCGAGGCCAAGCTCCTGGACATGGTGGAGCGCTATCCCGGACGCCTCGGGGTGCGCATCGGCTACACCGAGGATCTGGCCCACCGCATCCAGGCCGCGTCGGACATCTTTCTCATGCCCTCGCGCTACGAACCCTGCGGCCTGACCCAGATCTACGCCCTTCGATTCGGCACTCCGCCTGTGGCCACGGCCGTTGGCGGGCTTCGGGACACCATCGTCCCCTGGCCCGATCCGGCCGCCACGGGCTTCACCTTTGCCGCCGCCGACCCGGACCTGTTTTTTGCGGCCATCCAAAACGCCATCGACGTCTATTCCCGCCCGGACGAGTGGCGGGAGATGGTCGTGCGGGCCATGCGCGCCGACTTCTCCTGGGAGAAGGCGGCCAAGGCCTACATCCAGGTCTATCGGGAACTGGGGGCGGACCTATGAGGACCGGCCATGACAGTCGATCTTACTCCTGTGGCGTCGAGTCCGGTTAACATCGCTGAATTCGACCTGTATCTGTTCGGCAAAGGCCGTCACTTCGATCTCTACCGCGTGCTTGGGGCGCATCCCGATGTCCGCGACGGCCATGCAGGCTATCGTTTCGCCGTCTGGGCCCCCCATGCCCGGGCCGTGAGCGTGGTCGGGGATTTCAACCAATGGTCCCCGGGCCTCCACAAGCTCTATCCCGTGGCCGCCTCGGGGGTGTGGGCCGGATTTGTTCCCGGCGTGCCGCGCGGGGCGCTGTACAAGTTCGCCGTGCGCCAGCACGGCGGGGACATGGCGCTCAAGGCCGACCCCTACGCCTTTTTCGCCCAGTACCGGCCCGAGACGGCCTGCCTGGCCTGGGATCTGGACAATTATTCCTGGAACGACGTGGCCTGGATGCAGGCCCGCCGGGAGCGGGGCCTGCCCATCGACGAGGCCGTGTCCATCTACGAGGTCCATGCCGGTTCCTGGCGTTTCAAGACCGACCAGTACGGCTCGTTTTATTCCTATCGGGAACTGGCCGAGACCCTTCTGCCCTATGTGGCCGACCTGGGGTTCACCCACATCGAGTTCATGCCCCTGGCCGAGCACCCCCTGGACGAGTCCTGGGGTTACCAGACCGGCCACTATTTCGCCCCCACCTCCCGGTTCGGCCAGCCCGAGGATCTCAAATTCTTCATCGACGCCTGCCACAACCGGGGCGTGGGCGTCATCCTCGACTGGGTGCCCGGGCATTTCCCCAAGGACGCCTGGGGACTTGGCCGCTTCGACGGCACCGGGCTCTATGAACACGAAGACCCACGCCAGGGAGAGCACCCGGACTGGGGCACCTACGTCTTCAACTTCGCCCGGCACGAGGCAAGGAATTTCCTTTTGGCCAACGCCCTCTACTGGCTCAAGGAATTCCACATCGACGGCCTGCGCATCGACGCCGTGGCCTCCATGCTCTACCTGGACTATTCCCGGCAGGACGGGGAGTGGGTGCCCAACGAATTCGGGGGCAAGGAGAACATCCCGGCCATCGAGTTTCTGCGCGACCTCAATACCGTGGTGCATGAGCATTTTCCCGGCGCGGCGGTCATCGCCGAGGAATCCACCTCCTGGCCCGGGGTGTCGCGGCCGGTCTACGCCGGAGGACTGGGGTTCACTTTCAAGTGGAACATGGGCTGGATGAACGACACCCTGTCCTATTTCGCCAAGGAGCCCATCCACCGCTCCCACCATCAGAACAACCTCACCTTCTCCATGCTCTACGCCTTCCACGAGAATTTCATTCTGCCCCTGTCCCACGACGAGGTCACCCACGGCAAAGGGGCGCTTTTGTCCAAGATGCCCGGGGACATGTGGCGGATGTTCGCCAATCTGCGGCTTTTCTACGCCTACATGTGGGCCCATCCCGGTAAGAAGCTCTTGTTTATGGGCGGCGAGTTCGGGCAGTGGCGGGAGTGGAGCTCCCGGGAGCCCCTGGATTGGGCGCTTCTGGATTTCCCCACCCACCAGGGGATCATGGCCCTGGTGCGCGACCTCAACGCCTTCTATCGCCGCACCCCGGCCATGCATGTCCGGGACAACGATTGGACGGGCTTTGAGTGGGTGGATTTGACGGACTACGCCTCTTCGGTCATCTCCTTTCTGCGCAAGGCCCCGGACGGCGCCCAGATCCTGTGGGTGTTCAACTTCACCCCCGTGGTCCGAGAAAAGTACTGCGTGGGCTGCCGCGCGCCGGGATATTGGCGGGAGCTTTTCAATACCGACGCCGCCTGTTTCGGCGGCTCAAACGTCGGCAATGCCGGAGGCGTGCAGGCCCGGCCTTCGGCCCTTGGCGGCTGGCCCCATTATCTGGAGTTGACCCTGCCGCCCCTGGCCGCCCTGGCCCTGACCCCGGAATCCGGCCCGGCGCAGGCCCCGGGCCCGGCGTCCTAGACCCTTTTTCCCTGAGGCATCCCGCTTGTGTGGGCAAAGGAGCATGTTGCCATGGAGCGAGCCCGCATGAAGACCGTGCTCATCACCCTGGGCGATTCCAACGGCCTGGGTCCGGAACTGGTGTGCCGCCATTTTTTGGAAGGCGCCAGTCCCGTGGACGGCCGCTATCTGCTTATCGGGCCGGAAACGGCCCTTACCTGGCATGTGGCCCGCCTGGGCGGGGGACGGTTCTGGGAGCGCCTGGCCGCCCCGCAACAGGCAGCCTCCCGGGACGCCGGGGTGTACCTGTACGTGCCCGAGCGGCTGGAGGGCATGGCCGTTTTGCCGGGGGTGGAGAACGTCAGCGGCGGACTGGCCGCCGGACTTTCCCTGGACGTCGCCTGCGACTTGCTCATGGGGCGTCTGGCCGGGGCCATCGTGACCGGCCCCTTGAGCAAGCTGGCGCTCAACCGGGCCGGGTTCGCCTTCCCGGGACATACCGAGTTTCTGGCCGAGCGGGCCGGAGTCGGCCCCGAAGGGGTGTGCATGCACCTGTGCGGGCCGCGCCTGCGGGTCAGCCTGGCCACCACACATCCGCCCCTGCGGCAGGTTCCGGACCTCATCACCCGTGAGCGTATCCTGACCTGCCTGCGCCTGACCCACGGCTTCGTCACCGCCCTGGGCCTGAAAACCCCCATCGCGGTGTGCGGGGTCAATCCCCATGCCGGGGAGGGCGGGCTGCTTGGCCGGGAGGAGATCGAGGTGGTGGAACCGGCCATGGCCGAGGCCCGGGGCGAGGGCATCGACGCCGTGGGGCCGCTTCCGGCGGACACGGTTTTTTTCCGGGCCGCCGCGGGCGAATTCTCCGCCGTCCTGGCCATGTACCACGATCAGGGTCTTGGGCCGCTGAAGCTTCTGCACTTCCACGAATGCGTCAACGTGACGCTGGGGCTTCCCTTCATCCGGACCTCCGTGGGGCATGGCACGGGGTTTGGGCTCGTGGGCACGGGCAAGGCCGACCTGGGCAGCTTCCGGGCGGCGGTGGAGTTGGCCCGGACCCTTCTGGCCGCCGGGTAATCCGCCGTCGCCATGTCATCCCTCGACCTCTTCGACCCCCTGGTCGCGGCCTGGTTCCGGGAGCGGCTGGGGACGCCCACGGCCGTGCAGGCCGAGGCCTGGGAGCGGGTGGCCCGGGGCGAGCATGTGCTGGTGGCGGCCGAGACCGGCAGCGGCAAGACCCTGGCCGCCTTCCTGCATGTCATAAACTCCCTGTTGACCGGCGGGATGCCCACGGGCGGGCTGCGGGCGTTGTATGTCTCGCCGCTTAAGGCCCTTGGCGCGGACGTGCGCGAGAACCTGGCCGGGCCCCTGGCGGAACTGCGCCGTCGGTTCCAGGCCGCCGGACGGGCTGTCCCCGAGGTGCGGGTCATGACCCGCAGCGGCGACACCCCCCAGTCCCAGCGGCGCACCATGGCCCGCCGTCCCCCCGAGATCCTGGTCACCACCCCGGAAAGCCTGCATCTTCTGCTCACCTCCCTTGGCGGCCGGGCCATGCTTGGCGGGGTGCGGCTGGTGATTCTCGACGAGATCCACGCCGTGGCCGGAAACCGGCGGGGGACGCTTGTGAGCCTTGGCGTGGAGCGGCTGGCCTTCCTGTGCGGGGAGTTCCAGCGGGTGGCCCTGTCGGCCACGGCCAGGCCCGAGGAGGTTCTGGCCCGGTTCGTGGGCGGCTACCGGCTCACGGGCGATGCGGGGCATCTTGCGCATACGCCGCGTCCCGTGTCCGTGGTCCGGGGAACCCCGGTCAAGCCGCTGACGGTGACGGTGCGGGTTCCCGAGCGCACAGGCGAGCGCACCCCGGGGGATTTTTACGAGCCCTATGCCGCTGCCTGGCGGGAGATGCTTTTCGCCAACCGGACCACGGCCTATTTCATCGACAGCCGCCGGTTGTGCGAGAAGGTGGCCAGGCTGATCAATGCCGAGGCCGATCCGCCCCTGGTCTATCCCCACCACGGCTCCCTGTCCCGGGAGGTGCGCCGGGCCGTGGAAAAGCGCCTCAAGGCCGGGACGCTGCGCGGCGTGGTGGCCACGGGGTCGCTGGAACTGGGCATTGATGTGGGCGATCTGGACGCGGTGGCCCTGATCCAGACCCCGCCGTGCATTTCCGCCGCCGTGCAGCGCGTGGGCCGCTCGGGGCACCGGGTGGGCGCGACGCGCCAGGGCGTTTTTTTTCCGCTGTCCGACCTGGAGACCGCCCTGGCCGGGGTCATGGCCCGGGCCGTGGCCGCAGGCGACATTGAGGACATCTCCGTGGTCATGCGGCCGCTCGACGTCCTGGCTCAGGTGATCCTGTCCATGACCGCGCACGAGGCCGTGTCCGTGGACCGGTTATTCGAGCAGGTACGCTGCGCCGCCCCCTATCACGATCTGCCGCGCCGCCAGTTCGACCTGGTGCTTTCCATGCTGGCCGGGCGCTACGGCGAGTCCCGGCCCCGGGAGCTGGCGGCCAGGGTGTTCCACGACCGGGTGGCGGGCACGGTGCGCGCCCGGCCCGGGGCGGCGCTGGCCATTTACGCCTCGGGCGGGGTGATTCCGGATCGGGGCACATTTACTGCCCGGGTGGCCGGGGAGGGCCCGTCCCGGGGGGTGGTGGCCGAACTGGACGAGGAATTCGTGTTCGAGGCCAGGCTGGGGCAGGCCTTTGCCGCAGGCGGCCAGGGCTGGCGCATCGAGCGCATCACCCCGGCCGAGGTGCTCGTGTCCCCGGCCCCGGCCGCGTCTGCGGCCCCGCCGTTCTGGCACGGCGATCAGCGGGGCTGGGACGCCCATTTTGCGTCCCGGGTGGGGGAGTTCTTCCAGTGGGCCGAAGAGCGCCTGGGGCGTGGGGCCGGTGCGGACGATCCGGACTTTCTGGCCGATCTGGCCCGGGACTATCACCTGGAGCCCCATGCCGCCCGGGTGCTGGCCGGGGCCCTGGCGGCCCAGCGGAAGGCGACCCGGGCCCCCCTGCCGCATCCGGCCCACATCGTGGTGGAGCATACGGCCACGGGCCCGGGCGGCGTGCCCGGGCGGCAGACCATCCTGCACATGCCGCTTGGGCTTCGCGTCAACCGGACCATGGCCCTGGTCCTGGAGGCGGCCTATGCCGACAGGCTGGGGCAGGAGGTGCGCAGCCACGCCGCCAACGAGGGCGTGGCCCTGGTCTGTCCCGACGCATCCGGCGACATGGATGCGCAACGGCTTTTTTCCCTGGTGTCCCCGGCCGACGTGGAAGGGCTTTTGCGGCGCAGGCTGGAGGGCTCCCAGGAGTTCGGCGCGGCCTTTCGCGAGGCGGCCTGGCGTTCCCTGGTGCTTGGCCGGTCGAAGATCGGCAGGCGTATGCCGCTTTGGATCACCCGCCTTGCGTCCCAGAAGCTTTTTGCAGCGGTCAGGGATCTTGCGGATTTCCCCCTGGTCATCGAGGCCTGGCGGACCTGCCTGACCGAGCGTTTCGACGTGCCCGGGCTGGTGCGGGTGCTGGCGGGTCTGCAAAGCGGCGGGGTCGCCTGGACCGAAACCCGCACCGTGCTGCAAAGCCCCCTGGCCCGGGACATGGTTTGGCGGGTGGTGGCCGGGTTCATGTACGCCGGGGATCAGTCCGGCTCTCCGGCGGCCACGGGCGTCTCCCCGGATCTGGTGGCCGAGGCGGCGGTCGATGCCGCGCTACGGCCCCAGGCCACGGCCGAGGCGGTCGCGCGGCTGGGGGAGCTTGTGCGGCGCACGGCCCCGGGGCATTCCCCGGGGAGCGGCGAGGAGCTTTTGCAGCATGCCGTGGAGCGGCTGGCCATCCCCCTGGGCGAATGGCAGGCGCTATTGCAGGCCATGTCCCGGGATCACGGGCTTTCCCCGGGAGATCTGGAGCGCCAGCTTTCGGACAGGCTGGTGCGCATCCCCCTGTCCGGGGGCGAACCCCGGGCCGGGATGCTGGTTGTGGCCGTGGAGAATCTGCCCCGGCTACGCGCAGCGCGGATTTTGGACGGGCCGCCCGCTGCCCCGGTTTTGCCATCTGCGCCGGATGCTGACGAAACGCCCGATCTGGCTGATTTGCCAGAGCTGTCCGAGCTTGATGACGCGCCGAATGCGGAGGATACGGCCATAGAGGTGCTGGCCGAGTGGCTGCGTTTTTACGGTCCCGTGGACCCGGATTTTGCCTCCCGGACCCTGGGGCTTGCTCCCGGACGCGGCCAGGCGATGCTTTCCGCCCTGGTACGGGATGGTTCGCTGGTGGTCGGGCGGCTGGTTTCCGGCGGCGGCAGCGGGGACGTGTGCGACACGGCCAATTTCGAACGCCTGCTGCGCCTTGGCCGCTCCCTGGCCGCCCCCGGGTGCGGGCCGTGCCCCTGTCCCGGTTGACGCCTTTTCTGGCCGCCATCCAGGGGGTTGCCCCCAGAGGCGAGTCCGCCGAGGCCCTTTTCGAGCGGCTGCGGCGGCTGACCTGCCTGTCCCTGCCCGCCAGCCTGTGGGAGGCCGAGGTGCTGCCCGCCCGGATGGCCGGATATGCACCGGAGATCCTGGACGAGGTGTTGCGGCACGGGGGCCTGTCGTGGCGGGGAAGCGGCCCGGAGCGCGTGAGCTTTGCCTTTCCCGGCGATCTCGATCTGCTTGTGGCGGACGACGGCCGGGACAGGCCCCCGGTTACGCCCGTGGAAGCGTCCGGGGATATGCCCGGGGATACGCCTGGAGATTTACCCGGAGTTCTGCCCGGGGTTCTGTCCGGAGATATGTCTGACGGGCTGGACGCGCTTTTCCCCGATCCCCTGGCCGCCTATGATTTTTCCGCGCTGCTGCGCCGCTCGGGGCTGCGTCCGGGGGAGTTGGCCGCCAGGCTGTGGGCGGCGGTGTGGCGCGGGGAGGTGGAAAACTCTGCCTTTGAGGCCCTGCGCCACGGCCTGCATCACGATTTTCGGCTACCGGAACTGTCCGTCGGGGGGGCTGGCGGTGGGTCCGGCGGCGGGTCCGGTCGGCCGCTGGCGGGACTGCCGCCGGGGCGCACGGCGCTTCCCCGGGCTGGCCGGGAGCGGGTCAGCCGGGGACGGCAGGCCTGCTGGCGTGCAGCCATGCCGCAAACGGGGATGTGGCGGCGCGTGGCCCCGTCCCCGGCCGCACAGGACCGGCTGGAGGCCGAGGAACAGGCCCGGGAGCGGGCCCGGCTGCTTTTGGACCGCTACGGTGTGGTTTTTCGGGACATGCTGGTCCGGGAGTCGGGGCCGTTTCAGTGGGGGGCGGCGTTTCGGGCCCTGCGGCTTCTGGAACTGTCGGGGGAGGCCGTGTCCGGACGGTTTTTCGACGGCCCGGCCGGGTTGCAGTTCCTCTCCCACCGGGGGCTGGCGGTTTTCAGGCGGCTGTTCGGCGCGGATGCGGATGGCCGCGGCAGTGCCGCCCCGGGCCGGGATGTGTTTTGGCTGTGCGCCCTGGACCCGGCCGCGCCCGTCCTGGCCGGACTCGTCCTGCCCGGGGAGGGCGCGCCCCGAAGGCCGCCGCGCCGGGCCGAGGGGACGCATCTGGCCTTTTGCGGCGGGGAGCTGGCGCTTGTCTCCGAGGGCCGGGGCAAGGATCTCTTCATCGGCCCGGGGCCGGACGATCCCGCCACGCCGGAGCTTTTCGCGCCCCTGGCGCATCTGCTGACCCGGCGTGAAAAACCCGTCCGGCGGGTGGCCGTGGTTCGCATAAACGGCCGACCCGCCGCGACAAGTCCCTATCGCCCGGCGCTTTCGCGGGTGTTCCAGGCCACGGCGGACCACAAGGGCTTAAGCCTGACCCTGGGCCAGTCCTGATCCGCCCGCGTCCGGCGCGGCCCGGGCCTTACGGCTGTCTGCCCTGGCCGACCCGATCCGGGGTGGGGTACATCTTGGACTCGGTCTTGTCCGGATTTTTTTCCAGATGCCGGTAACGGTTCACGGCCACCCCGGCGAACCGGCCGATGATGGCCGACAGGTCCGAGGCGGTCCACATGGCCTCAAATTCCGGAAATTCCTGCAAACGGGTGCTGGCGGCAAAGCCCTTGTCGTCCACCGGGGCCAGGGTCAAGTCCTCGTAGGCGGCCGGGAACCGTCCCTCGAACACCTTGGAGAGCAGGTCGGCCATGGCGTAGCCGAAAAATTTGCGCACGTCCTCGGTGGATTCGGCCAGGCCGAGCTTGAGTCGAAAGGCGGGGAGCAGATCGTTTTCGATGCGGGTGAAGGAATGTTGCCTGGACATGAACACCTCCTGGAAAAAAGGTTGTCCTTTGGCCGAAACGTACCACGCATTCGCCGGTCAGGGTAGTCGACAGGATATTTCTTTTCCGGAAGCGGTGAAAAACCCGGGGCAGCAGGGAAGATCAGGCCGGGCGCAGGACCGTGGCCAGGGCCACGGCTTTGATGCCGCGTTTTTCCCCGGTAAACCCCAGTCCTTCCTCGGTGGTGGCCTTAAGCCCCACCCGGGACGGGTCAAGCCCCAAAAGCGAGGCCAGGTTGCGCCGGATGTGCTCCCGGTGGGGGGCGATCTTGGGGATCTGGGCGATGATGGTGGCGTCCACATGGACCAGGGCCATGTCCGCCCGGGCCAGTTTCATCAGCACTTCGCTTAAAAATATGCCCGATTCCAGGCCGGAGAGGGCCGGGTCCGTGTCCGGGAAAAGCGTCCCGATGTCTCCCAAGGCCAGGCAGCCCAGCAGGGCGTCGGTTATGGCGTGCAGGAGCACGTCGCCGTCGGAGTGGGCCAGGACCATGGGGCCGCCAGCGATGGGGACGCCGCCGAGCTTCATGGGCCGGGCGTTGGCCGCCGTGGTCTCGTTTGGCCCGGCGTAGCGATGCACGTCGTAGCCGTGGCCCACCACGGGAATGCGCGGCGCGGCAGGGGGCGTGCGCCGGGAGAGCAGGGCCAGATCGGCGGGATGGGTGACCTTGGCGTTGTCCGGCGAGCCTTCCACCACATGCACGGCAATGCCGATGCGCGAGGTCATGGAGGCGTCGTCCGTGGCCGTGAATCCATCGGCCCGGGCGGCCTCGTGGGCGGCCAGAAGGGAGGCCAGGGCAAAGCCCTGGGGGGTCTGCACGGCCACAAGCTCCTCCCGGGGCAGGGTCTCCAGGGCCATGCCGTCCGGGGACACCCGGGTGATGGTGTCGGTGACGGCCACCCCGGGGACGACCGCCGCGTGGCCGGACATAAGGGCCTGGACCACCCGGCCGACCAGGGCCGGGTCGGCGAAGGGCCGGGCCGCGTCATGGACCAGGACGTGGCGGCAATCGGGGGGCAGGGCGGACAGCCCGGCCAGGACCGAGTCCTGGCGGCGCGCCCCGCCGGCCACGGCGACCAGCGGCAGTCGCAGGCCGTCGTCTGCGGCGCATTGCCGGGCCAGGGCCGTGGCCTCGTCCAGACGGTCAGCGGGAAAGACCAGCACCAGCCCGGCCAGGGCCGGACAGGCGGCCAGGGCCTGGGCGGCATGCCAGAACAGGGGACGACCGGCGAAGGTCAGAAACTGCTTGGGGGCGCTGGCCCCGGCCGCAGCCAGCCGGGAGCCGTTCCCGGCGGCCACGATCACGGCCCAGACATTCGGTTGGGGCGTATTGGACATGCTCGGGTTCCTTTCGGGCGTTGCCTGCCGTGGGGCCCATGGGGCCGTGTGGGACTGGATGCGCCGCAGGACGGCGGGCGCGTCCTGCGGAAAAAAAGAAGGGAGTCGGACGATAAGCCGGGTTTTGTTCCCCGGGAGACCCGGGGCGGCCATCATTCCTCTAGGACCGGAATTACTCCCGGCCTCAAGCAACCTACCCGGGGGCATCGGCCGGGCCAGCCTCAAACGCCCCCCTATTTGGTTTTGCTCCGAACGGGGTTTGCCTAGCCGGTCGCGTCGCCGCGACCGCTGGTGGGCTCTTGCCCCACCGTTTCACCCTTACCTGCGAGGTCGAAGCCTCGCGGGCGGTCTGTTTTCTGTGGCGCTTTCCAGGGATCGCTCCCTCTGGGCGTTACCCAGCGTCCCGCCCTGCGCAGCCCGGACTTTCCTCCCCGGACGCACGCGTCCGCGGCGATGGCCTGTCCAACTCCCAAATCGTATACATAATGCCGCAACCCGGCCCGGTCAAAAAAGCCCGGCGGCGGGTCGCCAAGGCCGCCCGGGGCTAGGCCTCCTGGGCTGCCTCGGCCGGGGCCGTTTCAGCGGGTTCCTCGGCGGGCACATGGTTGCTCCAGTAGATCAGGCGTTGGCAGTTGGGGCAGCTTAAAATCTGCACGCCCTTTTGCAGTTCGATAAACGACTGGGGCGGAATGCTGATATGGCAGCCGGAGCAGATGCCGGCGGTGACCGGGACGATGACCGGGTTTTTCAAGCGCGAGCGGATGAATTCATAGCGTTTGAGCACCGGAAGGGGCACGGCGTCTCCGGCCTGGCCGCGCAGGGAGGCCAGTTCGTCCAGACGGCCCTTGGCGTCGGACATGCGCGCGTCGAGCCCGGCCTTGGCCGTATCCAGTTCGGCCATAAGCGCGGACAGGCGCTCGTCCAGGTCGCGGCGGGCGTCGAGCTGGCGCGAAAGCTCCTCGCTGACGGCGGACTTTTCTTCCTCGCGGGTGCGGTTCTGTTTTTCCAGATTGTCCATCTCCCGCATCATGGCGTGGTATTCTTTGTTGTTGCCGACCATCATGAGCTTGTTCTTGCTCTTTTTCAGGCGCAGGGAGTCGGTCTCGATTTCTCCGTCCAGGCGCTTTTGCTGTTCGGTCAAAAACTGGATTTTCTCGCCAAGGACGCTGCCTTCCTCTTCGAGAACCTGCAATTTGGCCTCCAGAGTGGAGACCTCCTTGGGGGCCGTGGTGAGTTCTTCTTCAAGCAGGACGATTTCGTCGTCGACCTTTTGCAAAACCACCAGTTGTTCGATTTGTTTCATGTACATGGCACGCTCCAAACGGTTATTCCGGCTTGCGCCACGTCTGTCCGCCCACAAGACAGGGGGCCAGGGGGTCGCGTCCGGGAAAATGTCGCACCTCGACCCCCAAGGGGCCGAGTTCTTCCGCAAAAGTGTCGGCCAGAAGCCGCATCATCCGTTCTTCCAGGCAAAAGTGCCCCACGTCCAGCACCGGGATGGGGGCCTCCAGGGCCTGGTGATATTTGAGATCCCCCGTGACCAGGATGTCCGCCCGGGCCTTTGCGGCCGCCTGGGCCAGATCCGACCCGGAACCGGGGCAGAAGGCCACCCGGACGACGTTTTCCGGGGGACGTCCGGCCAGGGTGAAAAACGTCCGTCCCGTCAGCCCGGCCAGGGTGTCTAAAAATTCCCCGTAGGGCAGGGGGGCGGGCAGATCTCCGGCCAAGCCGAATCCCATCTCCCTCAGGCCGTCCGGCAGGCGGGCCGGGTCGGCGTGCCCGGGCAAGGGGCCGGTCGGTTCGAGGACGCAGACGTTTTTCAGGCCGAAATCCCGCATCGGCCATCCGGCGGGGCCGTCCGGACGCACGTCCAGCGAGGTGTGGGCCGCGTACAGCCAGGCCCCGCTGGAAAGCGTCAGGCGCAACACCTCGTGGTAGGCGTCCCGGCGGTCGGGAAGACGGGGGGCAAGCAAAAGGGGATGGTGGGTCAGGATGAAACGGGCGCCCCAGTCCAGGGCAGCCCTGACCGTGGCCGGTGTGGGGTCGAGGCCCACGGCCAGCTTGTCACAGGCATCGGCCGATCCGGCGATCTGGATGCCGCATTTGTCCCAGGCGGCGGCGTGGCGCGGATCGGCGGCGCGTTCGATGCGGCGGATGATTTCGGCTATCTGCATGCGCGAAAACAAAAGGCGCTTTCCTGTGGACACACCTCAAGAAAGCGCCTTTTCACTCCGTAAGGCCGCATCCGGCCTTTTTTCGATTCGGGTCTGGGAGAAACGATGCGCAATGGTTTCCCTTTCTGGTGGGCCCACCAGGATTCGAACCTGGGACCTGCCGGTTATGAGCCGGTGGCTCTGCCAACTGAGCTATAGGCCCGATGAAAATGTCTTGTGGGAACTTGGTTTTTTAGCACCGGTATGCTACGTCGTCAAGATTTTTCCGCCTTGCCGACCTTGCCCGTCTCTTTGAGATAGGAGATGGCCGACTTTCCGGCCTTGGCCCCCTCGCCCACGGCCACGCTGATTTGCAAGAACCTGCCCACGCAGTCGCCCGCGGCGAATATCCCGGGAACCCCGGTTTTCTGGTCATGGTCCGCGTCGATGAAGGCCCCGCGCAGCGGCAGTCCCAGGGTCTTGGCGAAGTCCAGGGCCGAGGCCTGGCCCATGGCCACAAAGATGCCGTCCAAGGGCACGTCCTGGCCGTCGTTGGTGTGCGCCGTGGTCAGGGCCGGTTCGCCGGACAGGGTTTTCAGCGTCTCCTGGCGCACCGCAATGCCCGCCTGGGCCAGGCGTTCGGCGAATTCCCCGCTCATGCTGGGGGCCTTGCCCTGGGTGTAGATGGTGACCTTTTGGGTGAAGGTGGTCAGTTCCAGGGCCTGGTTGGCGGCGTAGTCGCCCTCGCCGAGTACGGCCACGGTCTTTCCACGGTAGAAAAACCCGTCGCAACTGACGCAGTAGGACACCCCCTTGCCCTCGTAGTCCGCGATGTTGGTGATGCCCGGGCGGACCCGGGCCACGCCTGCGGCGATGACGATGCTGTCGGCCGCGTATTCGTTCTTGTCGGTTTTCACCGTAAAACCGCCAGCGTCCCCGTAGTGGGCCCCAAGCACGCGCTCGCAGCGCAGGCTGGCCCCGAAGCGCCGGGCCTGAGCCGCGCCGCGTTCGATCAGTTCCTTGCCGGTGATGGTCTCGGGAAACCCGAAATAGTTGTCGATGTCGTAGTCGCCCGCAACCTTGGGGTCGCATCCGAGGACCAGGGTGCCCACACCGGCCCGGGCCGTATAGATGGCGGCCGACAGTCCGGCCGGACCCGCTCCGATGATGAGGCATTGTGCATGTTCCATATCGCTCTCCAGGAAAAAAGTTTCAACTGGTCAGTTAGGTCCGGTCAGGGGGACAGTCAATCCCGACATTCGGCAATTCCTCATTTTTTATGGACAAAAGATATGATTGCGCTTAACCTGTAACACACTGGAATATGTCGGGCGGCCTGCCTGTGTCGCGCATGGCGGCCGCTCCTGATGGCGAGTATCCAAGGAGGTCTGGAGATGAAAACCGTCAAGATATTGCTTGTCGCACTGGCGTTGAGCGCGGGGTTGGCCGGATGCGTGGTCGCAGTCGATCCGCCGCCGCGTTCGGTGGTGGTGGTGCGCGACCCCTACGCCCCGGTGCGCACGGTGAGCGCCAGCGTCAATCTGCGGACATGCCCCTCCACCTCGTGCGGCGTGATCATGACCCTGCGCAAGGGGGACAACGTGCGGGTGATCGGCCGCGACGGCAGCTGGGTCAACGTGGTGGTCATCGGTCCCGAAACCGAGGGCTGGATGTCGTCCAACTACCTGTTCTGGTAATGACCAGGCGCCCCGCGCGCCGCTCGATCCAAGGAGATGCCGCTATGGTTCTGCGTAACGCGATGATCTGGTTCTGCCTTGTCCTGGCGGCGGTGTTCGCCGCAGGGTGTCAGGTGCGCGTCGAGGGTCCGCCCCGATCCGAGGTGGTGGTTGTCGAGGAGGTCCGCACGGTGCGCGGCACGGCCGAGGTGCGCACCTGCCCGAGCATGTATTGCGACGTGCGCATGACGGTCTATCGCGGCTGGCAGGTTCGGGTGCTGGGCTACCGGGACGGCTATGCCGAGGTGGCCGTGGTCGATACCCACGTGCGCGGCTGGATACTCACCCGGATGCTGTATTGATCATTCGACCCTGCGTCTTTCTTTGTGGGCCGGGTTTTTCCCGGCCCTGTTTTTTTCTTGGGCGTCCAGGGTCCGGCCTTGATCTTCCGGGTCGATTTGGCTAGCACTCCCTGAATGCAACTGAGTTGCATGACACGAGTCCGACAACCCGGAGGAATCTTCATGAAACGACTTTTTTGCGTGATCGCGTCCATTGCCGTCCTGGCCCTTGGCAGCCTTCCGGCCCTGGCCGCCCCCCTGCCCGTCACCGTCAGCATCGCCCCCCAGGCCTACTTCGCCAAGCGCATCGGAGGCGACAGGATCGCCGTCACGGTCATGGTTCCGGCCGGGGCCGACGCCCACACCTTCGAGCCCAAGCCCAGCCAGATGGCCGCCTTGCAGAAGGCCAGGCTTTATTTCGCCGTGGGCATCGACTTCGAAAGGGCCTGGCTGCCCCGGTTCGCCGACGTCAACAAGGCCATGACCATCGTCGAGACGGACAAGGATATCGTCAAAATCGCCATGACGCCCCACTCCCACGACCATGACCACGACGCCGCCGAGGCTGGTCATGATCATGACCACGACGCGGACAAGCCTCAGGCCGGTCACGGGCACGACGCCGCCAAGTCCGAGGCTGCGGCCGCCGCCCCGGCCGGTCATGAGCACGGCCACGAGGACCACGGACACCATCATGAAGGCCTGGACCCGCATGTCTGGCTGGGGCCGTCCCAGGTCAAGATCCAGGCCACGGCCATGCGCGACGCCCTTATCGCGGCCGACCCGGCCGGGGCCGACGCCTACCGGGCCGGATACGAGTCCCTTTCCGCCGACATAAGCGCCCTGGACAAGAAACTGCGGGCCGCCTTCGCCGCCGTCCCGGAGGGGCAGCGGAAATTCATGGTCTTTCACCCGGCTTGGGGGTATTTCGCCAAACAGTACGGTCTGACCCAGGTTCCAGTGGAGAGCGAGGGCAAGGAGCCCGGCCCGGCCCAGCTTGCGGCCCTCATCGACGAAGCCAAAAAGGATGGGGTCCGGGTCGTTTTCGTCCAACCCCAGTTTTCCGACCGCAACGCCGAGGTGGTGGCGAAGGCCATCGGCGGTTCGGTGGTTGGCGTTGATCCCCTGGCCGAGGACTGGCTGGCCAACATGGAGAAGGTGGCGGCGGCCTTCCAGGCGGCCATGAAATAAACCCGGCGCATCGAAAATCCGGGGGGGCTCTTGATATGGGATTCCAAAGGGCGAAGCCCTTTGGCCGCCGGAGGCTTCCCGCAACGACGCAGAAACAAGGAATCAGAATGCCCGAACCCGTTGTGTCCGTTGCCGGGGTATCGTTCGCCTATGACGGCCAGGAAGTTCTTTCGGGCGTGGATCTGACCGTGGCCCGGGGGGATTTTCTGGCCGTGCTCGGCCCCAACGGCGGCGGCAAGACCACGCTTTTGCGCCTGATCATGGGCCTTTTGCAGCCCGGGAAAGGGCAGGTGCGCGTTTTCGGCCACGACCCGGCCCGGGCCCGGGGCCGAATCGGATATGTGCCCCAGCAGGTGGCCGGGGGCATGCTGCGGCGGGACTTTCCGGTCACCGTGCGCGAGGTGGTGCTCATGGGGCTTCTGGGCCCCGGGCGCATGGGCGGGCGGCGCGGCTTCTGGTGGAGCGCGGCGGACAAACGGCTGGCCGAGACGGCCCTGGCCCGGGTGGAGATGGACCGCTACGCCGCACGCCGCTTCCCGGCCCTGTCCGGCGGGCAGCAAAAACGGGTGCTCATCGCCCGGGCCCTGGTGGCCGATCCGGAGCTTCTGATCCTGGACGAACCCACGGCCAACATCGATCCCCAGGGCAAGTTCTGCTTCCACGAGGTGCTCTCCCGGCTCACCCGGGACGTGACCACCATCGCCGTCAGCCACGACCTGAGCTTGCTCACCGCCGGGGTCACGGCCGTGGCCTGCGTCAACGGCGCCCTGGCCTATAACCCGGCCCCGGAACTGACCCAGGAGATGATCGCGCTGATCTACGGGGTCCACAGCCATCGCTGCCCCATGGACGCGTTTATCCGGGGCATTCCCTCCATGCTCGACCTGCGTCGCGCATCCCTCGAGACCCCCCATGCTTGACGCCCTGTCCTTCGAGTTCATGCAAAACGCCCTTTTGGCCGGGCTTCTGGCCTCGGTGGCCTGCGGCGTCATCGGCGCCCTGGTGGTGGTCAACCGGCTGGTGTTTCTGGCCGGAGGCGTGGCCCATGCGGCCTACGGCGGGGTGGGGCTGGCCTTTTTCCTGGGGCTTCCGGTGTTGCCCATGACCTTCGGCTTCACAGTCGTCTCGGCCCTGGCCATGGGCACGGTGACGCTTCGCCGGGCCGAGCGGGCGGATACCATGGTCGGGGTCATGTGGGCCGCCGGGATGGCCCTGGGGATCATCCTCATCGACCTGACCCCGGGCTACAACACGGATCTCATGAGCTTTTTGTTCGGCTCCATCCTGACCGTGCCCGGGGCGGACATCTGGCGCATGGCCGTCATGGACGTGGTCATTTTGGGGCTGACCCTTTTGTATTACAAAGAACTGGCGGCCATGTCCTTCGACCGCGAGTTTTCCGAGGTGCGCGGCGCGCCCGTGGTCTTTCTGCACTATCTGCTTCTGGCCATGACCGCCGTGTCCGTGGTCATGCTCATCCGGGTGGTGGGGCTGATCCTGGTCATGGCCCTTCTGACCATCCCGCCGTATCTGGCCGAGCGGCGTGCGAGCTCGCTTTTGGGCATGATGGGCCTGTCCGCCCTGTGCAGCATCATCTTTTGCGCGGCGGGACTTCTGGTCGCCTACCGCTTCGACCTGACCTCCGGGGCCTCCATCATCGCCGTGGCCGTGGCCGCTTTTTTTGCCGTGGGCCTTTTCGACGCTCTCCGGGCACGTCTTTCCGGTAGGGCCGGGCGGGGCGGACGTGACGGGGCCCGGGAAAACGGGGGAGGGGCATGATGTCCGACGCCAAGTTCCGGGACATCCTGCGTGAGGTCGGCATCGAGGCCACTCCCATCCGGTTGGCGGTCCTGGCGGCCATGGCCGAAGAGGGACGGGCCGTGAGCGCCATGGAGATTGTGTCGGCTGTTCGCCGGAACCGCCCGGCCAACAAGGTCACGGTTTACCGGGCGCTCGATCTGTTCGTGGAGAAGGGGGTGGCCTTACGACACGCCCTGGAGGACCGGGCCTTTCGCTACTGTCTGGGCGCGGCCCACCACTCGGCCTTCCATTGCCATGTCTGGTGCCGCCTGTGCGGCCGCATGGAATGCGTGTCCGAGACGGCCGTCGGGCTCGGCTCGGGCGAACTCGGGGAACGCCTGGGCATGGAGGTCACGGGCGTGGAAATACGCATCGACGGCATCTGCGGCCACTGTCGCCGGGCCGGAGAGGGAGCGCCCTCCCGGCCGTCGCATTGACGCCCACGCTGCAAAACGGATATCCTGGCCGCAGCATCCGTCATCCACACCCTTTTGCGGAGTCCCCGACCCATGGCCCAGCAAAAAGTCGCCCTTATTACCGGCATTACCGGTCAGGACGGCGCGTACCTGGCCGAGTTTCTGCTCGAAAAAGGCTATCTGGTGCATGGCATAAAGCGCCGGTCATCCTTATTCAACACTCAGCGCATCGACCATCTCTATCGCGACCCCCACGACACCGGACGCCGCATGATCCTGCATTACGGCGATATGACCGACGCCACCAACCTCATCCGCATCGTCCAGCAGGTGCAGCCCGACGAGATCTACAATCTGGCCGCCCAAAGCCACGTCAAGGTGTCTTTCGAGTCGCCCGAATACACGGCCAACGCCAACGCCCTCGGCCCATTGCGACTGCTTGAGGCCATCCGCATCCTGGGGCTGGAAAAAAAGACCCGCTTCTACCAGGCCTCCACCTCGGAACTCTTCGGGAAGGCCACTGAAACCCCCCAGACCGAGACCACCCCTTTTTATCCCCGCAGCCCCTACGCCGCAGCCAAGCTCTACGCCTACTGGATCACCGTGAACTATCGCGAGGCCTACGGCATGTTCGCCTGCAACGGCATCCTTTTTAACCACGAGTCCCCGGTGCGCGGCGAGACCTTCGTCACCCGCAAGATAACGAGGGCCCTGGCTCGCATATCGCTCGGCCTGCAAGAGCGGTTGTATCTGGGCAATCTCGACGCCAGGCGCGACTGGGGCCATGCCAGGGACTACGTGGAGATGCAGTGGCTCATGCTCCAGCAGGACACGCCCGAAGACTATGTCATCGCCACGGGCATGCAACATTCCGTGCGCGACTTTGTGATGATGGCCGCGCACGCGGTGGGCATCCCCCTGCGTTTTACGGGTTGCGGGATCGAGGAGAAGGGATGCCATGCCGAGACCGGACAGTGCCTTGTAGCTGTCGATCCGCGCTATTTCCGGCCCACGGAGGTGGAAAGCCTGCTGGGAGATGCGGCCAAGGCCCGGCGGAAGCTGGGCTGGACGCCGCGCATCACCCTGGAGGAACTCGTTGCCGACATGATGCGCACGGATGTGCATGAGGCGAGGCGCGACGCCCTGTGCCGGAAAGAAGGCTATTCCACCTTCTGCTTCAACGAGGAATAGGTCGGGGGGCGCGGAGCCGTTTTTTAAGGGTGCGCCCTTGACAGTGCCCTTTTCGGGAACTACCTCAAACCGTCCCTGCACTGCGGGGCGATCATGATCGGCCGACGCCCGGGGCGCGGCTGTTCCCTTATCCCCAAAAAAAACACGCGCCGCCTGGGCGCGCGCGCATACGGAAAGGAGCTTGACATGGCCTATGACATCCGGCTGATGAAACTGGTCAACGGTGAAACCATCCTGGGTAAAATGGATGAAAGCGGCAAAAAATTGACCGATGTGGCCATCCTCCAGACCGTGCCCACCCAGCAGGGCGTGCAGATGCTTATTCTGCCCTTCGGCTATCCCTTCGAAACCGAGGTCGGCGGGGAGATTTCCACGGAACATGTGATGTACGAATACAAAAAGTTCCCCGAAGAGATCAAAACCAAGTATCTGGAAGCCACCAGCAACCTCACCCTGTCCACGGCCGGGGATCTGCGGACCATCAAGAACATGGCCGGGCCCGCCAAGGGCGGCCTGGGCGGACTGATCACGAAGTAGCGCGAAACGGCCGCCGTCGGCTGTTTCCACCTCTCGCCACGGTTTCGACTGCATCCGGCCGCCGCATGGGCGCTTACCCTGCGGCGGTCCTTCCCTGTTTCCCGGGCGGCCCGTCTTGGCGCCGGAGATTTTTCATGCGCGACATCCTGGCCCTGGTCCCCAAGCCCAGCCATTTTTCCGGAAGCGAGTGGGGCGCGGTGCGCAAGCCCGACGCCGTGGCCCGGGTGGCCCTGGCCTTCCCCGATCTCTACGAGGTGGGCATGTCCTATCTGGGGCAGGCCATCCTGTATGAAGCCGTCAACCGCCGCGACGGCCTGGCCGCCGAACGGGTCTACGCCCCGTCCAAGGAGGCCGCCGCCGTCCTTCGCGACAAGGGCGCGACTCTGTGTACCCTGGAGACCGACACCCCCCTTTCCCGGTGCGACATGGTGGCCTTCCACCTGACCCACGAGCTGTGCTACACCAATGTCCTTTACATGCTCGATCTGGCCGGACTGCCGCTTTTTTCCTCCGAGCGCGACGCCTCCATGCCCCTGGTGGCCGCTGGCGGCGGCTGCGCCTTCAATCCCGAACCCCTGACTCCCTTCATCGACATCGCCGTGCTTGGCGACGGCGAGGAGATTTTGCCCGCCCTGCTTGAGGCCGTGCGCGATTCCCGGGCCAGGGGCGAGGACCGGGCCACGCTTTTACGCGCCCTGTCGCGGCTGCCGGGCATCTATGTGCCGTCTTTTTTCGAGGCCGCGCCGGGCGGCGGCGTGCGGCCCCTGGTTCCCGGCTACGAGCAGGTGGAAAAGGTTCTGGCGCCCGATCTCGATGCGGCGGTCTTTCCCACCCGGCGGCCCGTGTCCTTCGGCCAGGCCGTGCATGACCGGCTGGCCGTGGAGATCGCCCGGGGCTGCACCCGGGGCTGCCGTTTCTGTCATGCGGGCATGGTCTACCGCCCCGTGCGCGAGCGCAGCCTGGACACCATCTCCTCCCTGGTGGACGAGGGCCTGCGCTGCACCGGCTTCGAGGAACTGTCCTTTTTGTCCCTGTCCACCGGGGACTTCTCGGCCCTGGAGAGCCTTTTTTCCCAGTCTGCGCACAAATGCCGCCGGGAGCAGGTGTCCATCTCCCTGCCGTCGCTTCGGGCCGGAACCTTAAGCGACCCCATGCTCGAGATCATGGCCCGCATCCGCCGCACGGGAGCGACCCTGGCCCCCGAGGCCGCCACCCAGCGCCTGCGCGACGTGATCAATAAAGGCATCTCCGAGGAGGACATCCTCTCCCATGCCGGTCGGCTGTTCGCCAAGGGCTGGCAGCAGGTCAAACTCTATTTCATGATCGGGCTTCCCACCGAGACTCGGGCCGATGTCCAGGGCATCTTCGAACTGTGCCAGCGGGTGCTGGCCCTGGCCCCGCGCGGCGTCAAACGCCTCCAGGTCACGGCCGCCGTGTCCCCCTTCGTACCCAAGCCCCACACCCCGTTTCAATGGGAACGCCAGGACTCGAAGGAGGACACCACCCAAAAGATCGCCTTTTTGCGCGACCTGTTTTCCACCAACAAAAAACTGGTCATGCGCTGGCATGAACCGTCCATGAGCCGCCTGGAAGGCGTCTTTTCGCGCGGCGACCGGGCGCTGTCCGGGGCCGTGCTGCACGCCTACCGGGCCGGGGCGCTTTTTTGCGACTGGCTGGACCATTTCGATCCCGCCCTGTGGGACGAGACCTTCGCCGCCTGCGGCATTGATCCCGACGCCTACCTGGCCGCCCGCGACCCGGATTCGCCCCTGCCCTGGGACCACCTGAAAACCGGGGTGTCCACGGCCTACCTCAAACTGGAACGCCGTCGGGCCCGGGACGGCGCGCTGACCCCGGACTGCCGCTTCGGCGACTGCTCCGGCTGCGGCCTGTGCTCCTTCGACGGCCGCCGCTGCGGGCTTCCCTCCCAGGCCCATTTGGACATCCGGCCCCGGCTCAACCGCAGCCGCCCGGAACTCCCGGCAGAGACGGCCGCCCCCGACGTCGTCCCCGAAGACCTGATGCTCAAGGCCGCCCACTACCGGGTCTGGTACGCCAAACTCGGACCCGCCGCCTATCTGAGCCAACTCGAACTGCAAAGCGTCTTCGAACGCTCCCTGCGCCGGGCCGGGGTCAGTCCCACGTTTTCCAGCGGCTTCCACCCCATGCCGCTTCTGTCCTTCGGCTGGGCGTTGCCCGTTGGGGTGGAAAGCCAGGCCGAATGGTTCGCCGTCTATCTGCGGCGTCCCCTTTCCCCCGAGGCCTTCGCCCGGCTCCTGGCCCCGGCCCTGCCCGAAGGGCTCGTCCTGTCCCACGTCGAGGAATTGGGCATGGGGCGCAAGGTGACCCAACCCGTGGCCGAGGAATTCACCCTGCGTGTTCACGCCCCGGACAGCCCGGCCCTGGCCGCCGAAACCCTCGCCGCCTTCGCCGCCTTCGCCGCCGCGCCCCATTTTCCCTATCTGCGCGAGACAAAAAAAGGCGTCAAAAGTGAGGACATCCGGCCCCTTTTCGAACACCTCGAACCCCTGGACCCGGATGCCCTGCGCCTTGTGTTCTCATGGCGGGAGAAATATATCAGCCCCGTAAAGCTCATTCGCGCCGTCTGTCCCGACACGCCTCCCGAGGCGCTTCGGCTGACCAAGACACGGCAGATATTTTCGGGAGGCGGGGGCGCCGCCCCCGCACCCCCGGCAGGGGGGTAACCCCCCTGCACCCCGTGTTACGCATCGGGTTTGCCCCGGAAAACAAAGCTTTCCGGGGCAAACCCGACGCGAAATCACCGGCCGCATGGTCTTCCCGAAACCCGCGCTTCCGGGCTTGGGCCGCCGCCGCAAAGCGGCGGCGGCCCAAGCCCGGTGACGGGGGGGCCGGGGGGACAATGTCCCCCGGGCGGGGTACGGGGCGGCAGCCCCGGCGCACGGCGCACGGTGGGGCGGCAGCCCCGATGTACAAGGAGGAATGCTGATGCTGCGCAATGTGATCGTTTTTTTCGTCATGCTTATGGCGGGACTGGCCCAGGCTGCGAACGGGGCCGTGCCCAGGATATCGGTGCTCAAGAACGGGATGACCGTGGCGGTGATCGAGGACGAGCGGTTTCCGTTGGCCTCGGTGCGTTTGTATGTGCATGCCGGGTCGGCCTATGAGACGCCGGAGCAGTCCGGGATCAGCCATCTTTTGGAACACATGGTGTTTAAGAGCACCCAGAAGCGCCAGGTGGGGCAGGCGGCCAAGGACATCGAGAGCGCGGGCGGCGCGGTGAACGCGGCCACGAGCTTTGACTACACGGTTTTCTACGCGGACATGCCCGCGGACAGGTGGCTGGTTGGGCTGGAGGTCATCCAGGACATGATTTTCGGGGCCAAGTTCGACCCGGAGGAACTGGCCAGCGAAAAAAAGGTGGTGCTGTCCGAAATCGACCGGGGCAAGGACGATCCGGATAACGTCATTTTCCAGGATTTGCAGGCCCTTTTGTGGCCGGGAACCGGCTATGAACGCCCGATCATCGGTTTTCGGAACACGGTGTCGGGTTTTACGGGTGAAGACATCAAGGGATATATTTCCCGGTGGTATCAGCCCCAGTCCATGCTTCTGGTGGTGGCGGGCAAGGTGGATGCCGGGGAGGTGGTGCAACAGGCCGAGGCCCTTTTCGGGGGCATGCAAAACGACCGGACCATCATGCCGCCCATGCCCCTGACGCTCACGCCGGGCGTCAAACCCGAGATCAAGGTGGAGTTCGGGGAATGGAACAAGGTCTATTTGAGCGTGGCCTTTCCCACGGCCGGGATGCGCGCCCCTGAGGAAGCGGCGCTGGAGATCTTCGCTCAGCTTCTGGGGGGCGACGAGACCTCGCGGCTGTATCGCACGTTCAAGTATGAGAAACGGCTGGTGGACGAGATTTCGGCCTCGTCCATGACCCTGGAGCGCGGCGGCGTGCTGTATATCGGGGCCACGCTGGACGCGGCCAACCTGGAGACGTTCTGGAAGGAGCTTTTGGCGAATCTGGCCGGACTGCGGGTCGGGGATTTCACGGATCGGGAGATCGAGCGGGTCAAGCTCAACCTCGAAGACGGGCTTTTTCGGGCCAAGGAGACCATCCCGGGGGTGGCCTCCAAGTTCGGGTCATTTGTGTTTTACGGCTACGGGATCGAGGGCGAGGCGAATTATCTGCGGGCGGCGTCCCAGGTGGACAGGGCGGAGTTGCAGAAGGTGATGGACGGGGTGCTGCGTCCTGGCGATCTGCGGGCCGTGGCCCTTCTGCCCAAGGACGCCCAGGGCAAGGTGGACGCCGCGCGGCTGGAGAAGGCCGTGGCCGCGGTGTGGCCTGCAGCGGCCGGTTCGGCCAAGGCCCAGAACGGATCGGGCCGGGAGAAAAAGGCGGAGATTGTGGATCTGGGCGGCGGCCGCCGACTGGTGCTCCAGCCGGACGCGGCCCTGCCGTATGCGGCCGTGTCCATGGTCTTTGCTGGCGGCGACACGCTGCTTTCCCCGCAGGACCAGGGGTTGGCGCAACTGGCCTCGTCGGCCCTGACCATGGGGACGGCCAGTCGCGGGGCCGTGGAGATCCAGGACTTTTTATCCGACCGGGCGGCCACGCTGTCCGCTGCGTCGGGTCGGGACACCTTCAGCCTGGAGGCCAGGTATCCGACCCGGTTCGCAGGCGACGTGCTGGGGCTTTTCGCCGAGGTGCTGCGTGAACCGGCCTTTGCCGCCTCCGAGATGGATCGGGCCAGACAGAGCCAGTTGGCGGACATCAAACGCCAGGAAGACGAGCCCATGGGGCTGGCCTTCCGCAAGCTTTTCCCCTTCCTGTACGCCTCGGGCGGCTATTCCTTTACCCGGCTCGGGGAGCCGGAACGGGTGGCGGCCTTTACCCCGGACGATGCGCGGCGGTTTTTCACCCGCCAGATGCGCCTGCCGTGGGTGGTGTCCGTGTGCGGCGATTTTGACCGCGAACAGATGGTGGCCCTGGCCAAATCCCTGGCGGAACTGTGCGGCCCGGCCGAGCCCTATGCCTTTGCGGCGCCTGAATGGGGAAAGAAGCGGGAGGAGAAGCTGACCCTGGCCGGACGCAATCAGACCCATCTGCTGTGGATCTTTCCGGTCTGCGGCACTTCCGGGGCGGACACCCCGGGGCTTGAGCTGTTAAACAGCGCCCTGGCCGGGCAGGGCGGGCTCCTGTTCCGCGATCTGCGCGACAAGGAGAGCCTGGGCTATTCGGTGACCTCGTTTCTCTGGCAATCGGTCAATACCGGGTTTCTGGCGTTTTATATCGGCACGGAGCCGGACAAGGCCGCCCGGGCGTTGGAGGGGTTTTCCCGGGTGGCGGGGGATTTGCGGCGGCAGGGAGTGCCCGATGTCGAGATCTCCAGGGCCAGGAACCTGTTGTGGGGCGACTACCAGCGGGGACGGCAACGTCTGGGGGCGCGCAGTTCCGAGGCGGCGAGCGAGTTGGTGCATGGCTTTGGCATGGACCACAAGCGTGAGATTATTGAGAAGGCCGTGACCCTGTCCGGGGAGGATGTGAAGGCCCTGGCCGGGAAATATCTCGACCCGGACAAGGCGTATGTGATGCGCATTGATCCGTAACCATCTACGCCGCACGGCGGGCATGACAAAAAAACGGCCCGTCCTCCGAGAGAGGACGGGCCGTTTTCTTGTGGGCGGGAATCGAAGCGGGCCGGTCAGGGCTTTTTGGCGGCGGCGTCCAGCATGGACTTTTTGTATTGCTTCACCAGCGTTTCCTTTTCCAGGTAGACGGGCTGGAACCAGAAGCTGGCGTCGCCTGTGCCGTCTTCGGGGTGGTAGACGCAATAGATGTTCACGTCGCCGATGGACCAGGAATTGTAGTGTTTATCCGGGATGGTCTCCGTCGGGGGGCCGTAGGTGGCCCGCAGATCCCCCAGTACGGCCATGAAGGTCTCGGCGCCCTCGAAATCGATCCAGACATGATAGAAGGCGTTGTCGTAAAATTCGTAAAGGATGCGCGAGACGCCGTGCCCGGCGAAGGTGTTGGGCACGCTTTGGCGGGAATAGGTGGTGGTGCGCAGTTCCGGGATCTCCGCTTCCAGTGTGGAATCGGTCATGGCCGAGGCAGGCGATCCGAAGGTGATGCCGCCGAACCCTTTGGGCGGGGCAGGGATGGATGCTGCGGCTTTCTCGGGGGCCTTGGCCCCGGGGGCGGCGGGTTTGCCCTTGGCGGCGGGTTTGGCCGGGGCGGCGGGTTTGCCGGAGTTGATCGAGGTGGTGGACGGGGGCGGGTCGCCCGCCTTGGTCTTGGTGGTGGACGGGCCTTTGGGCACGCAGGCCAGGGGCAGGGCCAGCAAAAAAAGAATCAGAACCGGACGAAGGACATGTCGCATGGGGTCAAACCTCGGAATATGGCGTCTTAGTGGGGCCGTGAGGCATGGCCCGGAGAGGCGAAGAAAGCATGATTTCGCCGGACAATGTGAAGAAAAAGCAAAATATCCCAAGAGGATACCTTGGGATGTGCCCAGGGCGCGCCCCCGGCCAGGCGTCGTTGAGTCAGCTGGATTGAAGAAGCGGGCATGCCTTGCATCGCCCCAGAAGTAGCAGTTTGGGTGGTGGTTGAAAAGGGATTTTGAAAAATCATGTTGCCAAAGAGTTGAAAATAACTATAAAGGCGATTTTCAGGGTCCGAGGCGACGGTTCGAACGTGTGTTTTTTCACAAGGAGAAGTGGGTATGACTGTTGAGGGCGTGGTAAAGTGGTTCAATGAGAAGAAGGGTTTTGGCTTCATTCAGCAGCGCGAGGGTGATGACGTTTTTGTCCATTATAAGGATATCCAGGGAGCTGGATTCAAGACTTTGGCCGAGGGTGAGAAAGTTTCCTTCGAAATTGTGGATGGGGAGAAAGGCAAAAAGGCCGTCAATGTGACGCGCCTGGGATAGCTTTGTTTTTTGCAATACGTCGCGTGCGGACCTGAAAAAAACACGGGCGGCTCGAATCTTCGGGCCGCCCGTGTTTCTTTTCAAGGTCCGGCTAGAACGTGTATTTAAATCCCAGGGCCACCTTCCAGGCGTCGTTGATCATGTGCGTGAACTGCCGGGTGGGGCTGTTCCATATGCTCGATTTGGCCCCGGACAGGTTGGCCCAGCCGGTTTCCAGGGTCAGGGCCAGATTGTCGTAGATCATGTACCGGGAGTCGACGGTCAGGCCCAGGAGCCATTCCCCTTCGGCCAGGGTCTTGCCCATGGTCAGGTACTCGCCGTTGCCTCCCGAGGCGGCCACGGCCAGCCGCATGCCCCGTGGCGAACTGGTCCCGGTCATGGCCGTCAGCGAGATGATGTGGGAGAGCCGCTCGAAAAACGAGAGGTTTTCAAAGGCCAGGGTGGCGCCCATGGAGCCAGTGGGGTCCACGCCGATGTTGTCGTTGGTGAAATCCTGGTTGCACGGGAAGAGAAAGGAATTGGCCATGCCGAAGTTGGGGGAGATGGCCGGGATGCGTTCGCTGCCGTTTGTCAGGCTGTCGTCCTCGCCGCTGGACCACCACACGCCGATCTCCGGGGTGACGAAGGACAGCCCGGTATACTGCACCCCGGCGTCGAAGAAGTAGCCGTAGCGGCGATTGCGGGCGGCGTCGGCCATGGCTGTCTGGCCGTAGATGGCGTCGGCCTGGAAGACGATGGGGGCAAGGGCGTCGATGACCAAGGAGGCCCCGGCCCACAGGCCGAGGTTTTGGTTGTCCTGGTAGCCTGTGGGGGTCAGGTACGAACCGCCCGAGCGCAGACCGGCCCGCACGGAGGATGACAGGTTCGCTCCCTGGCCGATGACCCCGGCCATGGCCCAGGGGGTGATGTCGACGCCGTCCAGGGTGATGGGCAGGGTGAGAAAGTACAGGTCCAGTTCGTCGGCCACCTGGGTGGTGGTGGCGTCGAAGGCCCCATTGTCCGTGCGCCGGGTGAACCCCAGGTTCAGGGCCAGGGTATCCTCAATGAGCGGGGCGGTGATCACGATTCCTGCCGTGCTCTTGGTCCCCTGCTTGGAGGCCAGGATCACGCTGTCGTAGAAAACGGGTGACTGGGGCAGGGACAGGGGTTGCAGGCCCACGGTGAATTGTATCTTCGTATCCGGCCACTTGAACTGGAGATAGGCCTGGTAGACCTGGATGCTGACCTGGGCGGCGTCGGCGGTATAGGTTCCCGTGCCCCAGGCCGTATCCGTGACCATGAATCCCAGACGGAACTTCAAGGCGTCGCTGGTGATGAAGTCCGTCCGGATGCGGAACCGCTGGTAGATCTGCAGGGTGTCTTCGGTGGCCGTACCGGTGGCGTTCCATCCGGTGAAGTTGCGGTTTTGGAAGAAAATGCCGTAAACCCGGAAATCTCCAGCCATTTTGACGTCCAGGCCGGCCAGGGCGGAGGCGGCCGGACACAGCAGGACCACAAGCAGGCAGATCACAATTCGGCGCATGGCGGAGGCTCCTTGGCAAAGCAGGTTCTTTCGGACGGAAAATTGACAGCGGGCTATGATAATGTCAATCCAACACGGTCAACGGACCACCGCGTGATCCACGGCCTGGCAGGGGAACACCGGGGATGCAACCACCCTATATGACAGAGAAAGAGGATATGTGACATGGAGACGAAGATTTTACTTCCAGAGAGGGAAATGCCCACCAGATGGTACAACGCCCTGCCCGATCTGCCCACGCCCCTGGCCCCTCCGCTTGATCCCCAGACGCACAAGCCGCTGACCCCGGACCAACTGGAACCCATCTTTCCCAAGGCCGTCATCGAGCAGGAGCTGTCTCCCAAAAACTGGATCGACATCCCCGAACCGGTCCTGGACATCTACCGGCTCTACCGGCCCACTCCCCTTATCCGGGCCAAACGCCTGGAAGAGGCCCTGGGGGTCAAGTGCCGCATCTATTATAAAAACGAGTCCGTGTCCCCGGCGGGATCGCATAAGCCCAACACCGCCATCCCCCAGGTCTATTACAACAAGATCGAGGGCGTGAAGCGCATCGCCACCGAGACCGGCGCGGGCCAGTGGGGCACGGCCCTGTCCTTTGCCTGCGGCATGTTCGGGTTGTCCTGCACCGTGTACATGGTCAAGGTCAGCTACAACCAGAAGCCCTATCGTCGAAGCCTCATCCAGGCCTACGGCGGCGAGGTCTTCGCCTCGCCCTCGGACAAGACCCGCACCGGCCAGGCGATGCTGGAAAAAGACCCGGACTGCGCCGGGAGCCTGGGCTTGGCCATCTCCGAGGCCGTGGAGGACGCGGCCACCCACGACGATACGAAGTATTCCCTGGGCAGCGTGCTCAACCATGTGCTCCTGCACCAGACCATCTGCGGCCTGGAGACGGAAAAGCAACTGGCCATGATCGGCGAGAAGCCCGACTATCTGGTCGGTTGCGTGGGCGGCGGCAGCAACTTCGCCGGTCTGTTTCTGCCGTTTTTGCCGCGCAGGCTGGCCGGGGAGAAGGTGCGGTTCATCGCCATCGAGCCCAAGGCCTGCCCCACCCTGACCCGGGGCGATTTCCGCTACGATTACGGCGACGTGGCCAGGCTCACCCCCCTGATCAAGATGCATACCCTGGGGCATTCCTTCATGCCCGCGCCCATCCACGCCGGGGGCCTGCGTTACCACGGCGATGCCCCGCTTCTGTGCAATCTGGTGGCCGAGGGGCTGGTCGAGGCCGAGGCCTATCATCAACTGGAGTGCTTTGACGCGGCCAAGCTTTTCCTGCGCACCGAGGGCTTTTTGCCCGCCCCCGAAACCTCCCACGCCATCAAGGGGGCCATTGAGACGGCCAAACGGGCCAAGCCCGGCGAGGTGGTGGTCTTTTTGTATTCGGGCCACGGTCTGTTGGATCTTGCTTCCTACGACGCCTACCTGGGCGGCAAGCTGACCAACTTCGAGTATCCCGAGGAGCATATCACCGAGGCCCTCAAGGCCTGCCCGGTGATCGAGGAATAGACGCGCCGCTGGCGGCGTGTTGGGCCGCTGTACGTATCGGCATGGAGAAACGCCCCTCTTCCTTTCTCAGGCAGTGGGGCGTTTCGCCGTTGGAGGGGAACGGGCCTGGAGGCGGAGGCGACAGGCCGGTTATTGGCGGCGCGGCGGAAAAACGGGGAGGCGGACACAGAAAAGGCGCGTTGTCGCAAGGGCTGCTGCGGCAGGGATGCGGGACGGCCATCCGGCGAGGGGCTTATGCAGCCGGAGCCGTGGGGTCAGGATTGGGCGACGGCCGCCACGGCCTGGTCGGTGAGGTCGAACATCCGGGGGCCGTGGTCGAATCCGGCCAGGTGCAGGATGCCATGGCACAGCATGCGGATGAAGTGCTGCCGGGGCGGCTGGCCATAGAGAAAGGCCTCGCGGGCCACGGTGTCCACGCTGATGGCCATGTCGCCCAGGTAGTCGGGCTGGCCGGGGTCGTCCAGGGGAAAGGACAGGACGTTTGTCGGGCCGGGGAGGCCCAGATAGGCGAGGTTGAGGGCCTCGATCTCCTGGTCCGCGACCACGCGCAGGGAGAGGGTTTTTCCCGGCAGGCCGAGAATCTCCAGGGTCTTGTCCACAAGAATCTGGAGGTCGCGCCGGGAGATGGGCATATTCACCCGGCGCAGGCCCGGAGAGACCTCGATCATGCGGCCTGTTCCGGGGAGGGCTTGGCGATTTCGGCCGGAGCCTCTTTGGGTTTTGCGGGTTTGTTGCCGCTGCGGTCGATGGTCGGATATTCGATGCGTTGGTGGAAGATGCCGGTCAGGATGCGGTGGAAGGTCTCGGTCAGAAGCGTGAGATCCTTCAGCGTCAGTTGGGACTCGTCCAGCTCGCCCTCGGTGTAGATCTTGCGCAGGATGCTTTGGATGTGCCCCTTGATGCGGCTGGGGGTGGGATCGACCAGGGTCCGGCTGGAGGCCTCGATGGCGTCGGCCAGAAGAATGAGCCCGGCCTCTTTGGATTGCGGCTTGGGGCCGGGATAGCGGAACTCTTCCTCGCGCACGGGGTCTTCGCCCTTGGCCTCGGCCATCTCCTGGGCCTTGTGGTAGAAAAAGGTGATGAGCGTGGTGCCGTGGTGCTGGCTGATGAGGTCGGTGATGACCGGCCCGAGCTTGTGTTCCCGAGCCAGTTCCACGCCCTTTTTGACGTGGGAGATGAGGATCAGCGCGCTCATGGAGGGCGTGAGCTTGTTGTGGCGGTTCTCTTTCCCGGAGATGTTCTCGATGAAATATTGGGGATTCTTGAGCTTGCCGATGTCGTGGTACAGGGCCGCGACCTTGGCCAGAAGGGCGTTGGCCCCGATGACCCGGGCTCCGGCCTCGGCCATGTTGGAAACCACCAGGGAGTGGTGGTAGGTGCCGGGGGCCTTGACCATGAGTTCCTGGAGCAGGGGCTGTTCCAGGTTCATGAGCTCCATGAGCCGAAAGCGCGAGGAATAGCCGAAGATCAGTTCCATGATGGGCGAGATGCCCATGACTGCAAGCAGGGTCAGAAGGCCGTTGAGGACAATAAAGAAGACGCCGGTTCCCGCCGTGGCCAGATCGATGAAGTCCATGAGGTTGACGGCGACCCACATGAAAAGCAGCGTGGCGATGAGCGGGATGCTGGTTTTTAAGACCTGGACCCGGGTTTCGGAGCGTTTGAGCAGGAAGATGAAGATCATGGCCCCGATGAAGTAGTAGCAAAAGAGGTTGAGGTCCGCGCCGATCAGGCGGCAGGTCAGAAACGACAGCATAAGGCTCATGAGGATGCACAGCCGCTTGGGGAAAAACAGGGCCAGGATGCCCGAGGCCCCGGCCAGGGGCAGGCTGTAGGCGAAGTACATGGCCCGCACGGATTCGGGAACGTCGCCAGTTGGCAGGCGCACGGCGTTGCCGAATTTGGCGAACAGTCCAAAGGCCAGAAACACCGTGCCCAGAAACAGCCAGTCCTTGTCGGAGACGGCCCGAAGCCCTCGTTTTTCGAGGGAAAAATGCAGCACCAAAAGCAGGAGCAGACACATGACGAGGCCGCCCACCCCTTCCATATATTGCACGCCGCCGGACTGGAGGCGGTAGAGGGACTGGAGCTTGAGCTGCTGGACCGGGCCCACCCGCTCACCCTGGCGGACGATGATCTCGCCCTTTTTGATGTTGTAATACAGGGGCTCCACAGCAGCCATGATCTCGCGCTTGCGCCCCTGGGTGGTCTCCTGGTTCAGGGTCAGGTTGGGAACCAGAAAGGGGTGGATGAGGGCGCTGACGGCCTTGCGCACCCGTATGGGCCGGTTGAGATCGGTCTTGAGATGCGCCTCCAGGGCGTCGCGGATCTGTTTGAGGTCTTTGATGTCCCGGGGGTCGATGCGCAGCATTTCCATGTTGCTGGGCAGATCGCGGATGAGGATGCCGTTTTTGTAGGCCAAAAGGATGCTTGAAGCCGAAACCACGCCAGGTTCGTAGGCCGTCTTGATCCAGGGCAGGATCCGGGTGCGCACCAGGTCGCGCAGATCGGCCCGTTGCCAGGAGTCGATGACGTCCTGGCCGATTTCGACATTGAGATTTTCAGAGATCTGCCAGCGCAGTTTTTCCAACTCTTCGCCGCTGGCCTCGGATACGGCGTTTAAAATGTCGTCCACGCCCTTGGTCAGGTCGATGAAGGGTTTGGGGCTCAGGTCGAAGACCGGGGGCTGGGTCTCAGCCACCTGTTCGCGGCGGCTGGCCGTGGCCGCGGTATCCTCGATCTGGAGGTTCTGGTCGGCGGCCACGTCGTGGGTGGCCACCTCGCCGGCCACGAAGAGCTTGATGCGGTTTTGGAACCCCATGGTGGACAAAAGGCAAAGGACGGCCAGAACCGTCAGGAAAAAGAGCAGCCCGGCCACGGGAAACGGTTTGACGTCTTTTCCCGGCGCCTTCTGCGTGGCCTTGCCCTTGATCTGGGCCTGGGGCCGCAGGTGCTTTTTAACCTTGTCGAAGATCTCGCTCATAGGCCTGTACGATCCGTCCCACCAGGGGGTGGCGGATCACGTCTTCCTCGTGAAAAGCGATGAACGCCAACCCCGCCACATCGGTCAAGATGCGTCTGGCCTCCACCAGCCCGGAAACGGCCCGGGGAGGGAGGTCGATCTGGGTCACGTCGCCGGTGACCACGGCCTTGGAGCCAAGTCCCAGGCGGGTCAAAAACATCTTCATCTGCTCGGGGGTGGTGTTTTGGGCCTCGTCGAGGATGATGAAGGCGTCATTTAGGGTCCGGCCGCGCATGAAGGCCAGGGGCGCGACCTCGATGACCCCGGTCTCGATCATCTCATGAACCTTCCGGAAGTCGAGCATGTCGTTTAAGGCGTCGTAGAGGGGGCGCAGATAGGGCGTGACCTTTTCGATCATGTCTCCGGGGAGGAACCCGAGTTTTTCCCCGGCCTCAACCGCCGGGCGGGTCAGCACCAGCCGCTTGCAGCGCCGTTCCAGAAGGGCCGAGACCGCCATGGCCACGGCCAGATAGGTCTTGCCGGTTCCGGCCGGGCCGATGCCGAAGACCAGGTCGTGTTCGCGGATGGCCGCCACATAGTCTTTCTGGGTGGCGGATTTTGGGGTGACGGTCTTTTTGGGGGAGACGGCCACGGCGTCGCCCGAAAAAACGGTTCCCAGCCGGGCCTCTGGCTCCCGGGCCAGGACGGCCAGGGCCCGCTCCACATCCCCCTGGCCCACGGGAAGCCCCCGGCGCAGGATGCCGTAAAGCTGCACCAGCACGCTTTCGGCATGGGATACGGCTTCCCTGGACGAGGCCCGCAGGGTGGCGGTGCTGCCCCGGGTGTCGATCTGTGCGCCGCTTTTTTCGGCGATCAGCGTGACGTTCTCGTTGTGCGGCCCGAAGAGATCCCGGGCCAGCAGCGAGTCGTCGAAATCCAAACGGCGCTCAAAGCCGCTACGATGGCTCATGTGTCTCCATGACGGCGCATGCGTCCGCAGGACGGAAAAAACGCGTCGGCCTCAACAAGGCTGCAGGTCGCCTCGGGGGATGCTTCCGCCGTCACCGGGCAATACGCAAATCCAGGCCGGACCACAAGGGGATGTCCGGGATTTCCCGGTCAGTCGATGCAAGAATGTCCACGCCAAAGAGAAGATCGATTTGGAGATCGTCAAGACTGGCGAAGCGTATTCTCCAATTCGGGAGAAAGATTCACGGCCAGGGTTTCCGCCAGCTTCTCCACCTGGACCTGGCCCGGGGCGAAGCCCTTGCCCCGGCGCACGTCCCGGACCAGGGCCATGAGCACGTTTGCCTTGGCGTCGCCCGCCCGCCAACTGGCCAGGGCGGCCAGGGTCGCGGCCTCGACGAGGCTTTGCCGGGGAACCTCGCGGCCGGGGTGGTCCCGGCGTAAAATGACATGGGAGCCCGGGCCGCCCTCCACATGAAACCAATAGTCGAAGGGCGAGGCGGCCTTGCGCAGAAGCTCCTCGTTGGCCCGGGCGTTTTTCCCGCGAAGAACCAGAAAGCCGTCCGAGGTGCGGTAGACGTGGGCCGGGATGCCGCGAAAGCGTCCCGATTCCAGGTCGTCGGCAGGGGCCGTGGATTTTGCGGCGCGACCTCCGGCCGGTTTCGCGGCCGGTTTGCCGCCCGGGGCGGGTCCGCCTGAAGCGGAAGGCCGATCCGGCCAGCCTGCCAAAGGATCGTCGGCCTTCGTCGGGTCGTTCAGGGCGGCCCGGCGCGCGGCCACCACGGCCAAGCCCCGGCGTCCCTTGGCGGCGCGCGAAAACAGATGGTTCATGTTTTCCAGGATGGTCAGCCGGGGGTCGAGGTCCTGGGTCATGGTCCCTTTTTCGGGATGCTCCAGGGTCAGGGCGGGGACGCGGCTTTTGGCGTCCAAATGGTGCAGGTTGGCGGCGATGGCCTCGGCAAAGGCCCCCTGGCCGATCATGTCCGTAAGCCTGGCGGCGTCCTGCTCCAGGCGGGAGAAGGCCCGGGCCGTGCGTCTGGCCCGGTTTTTTTCACTGGCCACGGCCTTTTGGGCCGTATCGCCCGAGGCGGCGGCGAAAAAGTGGGGTTCCCCGAAGGCCGCAGCCGCCGACAGGGGGTCGGGAAAGGCCTCCAGGGTCGCCTGGGGAGACAGCCCGGGCATGGGGCGGCAAAAGACGTCCAGGGGGAGCGCGGGCGGGGCTGGGGTGGCCGCCGGGCCGGGGAGGGCGACGAAATAGCCTTCCACTTCACCCCGCTGCACAGCCGCGTAAAAATCCCGGGCCTGCTCCGGTGGCAGCGTGGCCACGGCCTTGCGCAGCCTGGGCGTGATGTGCGCATGGCTCTGCCAGATATCCGGATCGCGGCGCACGGCCTCGAAGTCCGGCCAGTCGGGTTCGCCTCCGAATCCGTCGGGCAGGGTGTCCGCCAGGCTCAATCCGGATTTGGCGTCGATGACGAAAAAACGGCCCTCCCCCTGGGACAGGCAAAGGGCCAGCCTCCTGGCGGGCCAATCCCCAAGCGCGCCCAGGATGCGCCGATCCGACAGCCGCTTGCGCAACCACATGGCCTTGGCCGGAGGATCGGGGGGGAAGGTCGGCTTATGCGCCGAGACGAAAAGAAAAAAACGGCCGGGACCGATCCGGCCGTGCAGATATTTGGGAGGGGAAGCGTCGGTGTCGTTCGGCGTGCAGGCCCCGGACAGCCCCAAGGAAAAAAGTCCCGGGGCGGGGAAGGCGATTTTGCCTAAACGGGCCCCGGTGAGCGTCCGGGACAGCAGGGGGAGCAGGCTTCGGAAAAAATCGGCTTCCATGGCCTGACCTGGCCGCGATGCGCCGGGCGGCCCGGGCTATTCGCCGCGCAGGTTTTCCTCGTCTTCCTGCTTGCTTTTGCACTTGATGCACAGCGTGGTCACGGGGCGGGCCTTGAGTCTGGCCACGCTGATGTCCTCGCCGCACTCCACGCACTCGCCGTAGGTGCCGTCGTCGATGCGTTCCAGGGCCTCTTTGATCTTTTTGATGAGCCGACGCTCCCGGTCCCGCAGGCGAAGGGTGAAGGCCCGGTCGGACTCGGCCGTTGCCCGGTCGGCCGGATCGGCGTAGACCTCCACGGTGTCGGTCATGTCCTCAATGGTTTCCTCACCCTTTTTGAGGATGTCCTGAAGCATGTTGCTCAAAAGATTTTGAAAGAAATCCACGTCTTTGGGGTCCATGCATCCCTCCTGGCGCGTAAGCCGTCCTTAGGCGGCGGCTTCAAAAGAGATTTCCTCTATATCAAAGCCGAACGAACGTAAAGCATCCTGAAGCGTCCGGATTCTGTTGGGCGCGAATTGTCACAGAAAAACCGGGATGGCCGCAGCCGTCTCCATGAACGCCTTGCAGGCCTTGCTGGCCTTGCGTGAAAGACGTAGACGACAGGCGAAAAAAAGAATCGATCCTGAAGGTTCAGGGGAGTCGCCTATGCGGACCAGCCAGTCGGACATTGTCGCCGCCGTGCGCCAGGAGGCCGCCGCCCGGCCTGACGAGGCCGTGGGGCGCGTGGTCGCGGGGGCCTTGCTTGTGGGCGTTTACGCCACGCGCATGGGGCTGTGCACCAATGTCGCCGGGGAGGCCTTTGCCCCCGCCTCCGGGGGAACCCTGCACGGACTGCTGTCTGGGCTGGACGTGACCGGTCTCGACGGCCGGACGGCCAGCCTGGCCGTGGCCGCCGCCGGGGCGCTTTTGCCGCCGCCCCCGGTATCCGCAAAAAAGGCCCAGGATCTCGTTTTGGAACGCGGCAGGGGGCGGCGTGTGGCCGTGGTGGGGCATTTCCCCTTTGTGGAGAAAATGGGCCCGGCCTTTGCCTCGTTTTCCGTGTTGGAACGTGCCCCCCGGCCCGGCGATCTTCCCGCTGCGCAGGCCGAAGCGGTGTTGCCCGAGGCCCAGGTGGTGGCCATCACCGCCTCGGCCCTGGCCAACGGCAGCCTGGGGGGGCTTTTGGATCTGTGCGCGCCCGGGGCCTTTGTGCTCCTGGTGGGGCCAAGCGTGCCCTTCGCCGGATGTCTGTTCGATTTCGGCGTCGATGTCTTGTGCGGCAACGTGGTGACGGACGCCCCGGCCGTTTTGGATGGCGTGGCCCGGGGGCATGCCTACCGGGCACTGCACGGGCTGTCGGCGGTGTGCGCCGTCCGGGATGATTTTGTCAAAAAAATCCGTTGACGGGGGGGGCGATTCTCGATAAAGACCTTTCCTCGCTTGGCGGCCGCCGAGAGATGCCCGGCCAGGACATTGCTGGAGGGAAAACCCCGAAACGGTTGACAAGGAATCCGGGCGGACGTAAGAAGCCGGTTCTTTGAAGACGAGGCGGCATAGCCAAGTGGTAAGGCAGAGGTCTGCAAAACCTCCATTCTCCGGTTCAAATCCGGATGCCGCCTCCACACTCCGCAGCGGGAGTAACTCAGTGGTAGAGTGCAACCTTGCCAAGGTTGAAGTCGCGGGTTCAAATCCCGTCTCCCGCTCCAATTGAAATCACCACGGGCCGGTCGCCACACCGGCCTTTTTTTTTACCCGCCGCGCCCCTGCGGCCCCCGGCGGACCACCTCAAGCCCCCGGAACATCCCGTGTCCCACACTACATCCCCTCTTGCCGTATCGGACGACGCCTCCCTGGACGACCTTTTGGCCCTGGCCGGGGCGCGATACCATGTGCGCTTCGAGCCGGTCACGGTGGGCGACACCACCCTGGAACTGCTCCAGATCGCGGACATGGAGGCCCTCATCGACCGCCTGACCCGCGAATCCGGCGACGGCCCCCTGGAGCTTCCGTTCTGGGCCAAAATCTGGCCCACCTCCATTCTCCTTTCGCATTTTCTGGGCCGACTGGAGCCTGAAACCGCCTCGGGACAGCAGAAAACCATGTTGGAGATCGGCGCGGGAGTGGGCATCTGCGGGCTTTTCGCCGCCGCCCGGGGGGTCGACGTGACCATCACCGACATCCACCCCGACGCCCTGCTGTTTTGCCGCATAAACGTCCTGAAAAACGGCCTTTCAGCCAACGCCCGGGTCTGCCGGGCGGATTTCTCCGCCGACCGGCTGGGCAGGCGTTTCGACTATATCATCGGCTCCGAGGTGCTCTACCTGGAGGATCTCCACCGCCCATTGGTCAAGTTTTTGTCCGCCCACCTGTCCCTGGACCCCGAGGCCGAGATTCTTTTGGCCCGGGATTACCATCGCAAGGCGCCCACGTTTTTCCGCCGCGCCGCACCCGACTACGACATCGCCGAACGGACGTTGGGCTACAAGGAAACCACCCCCCCCGAGCAGCCCGGCGCGGCGGGGCGCATTGAGCGGCAGTTGACCACCATCATCCGTATGCGGGCCAAAAAACATGCGTAAGCTCCTCCCGACGTCCAAAGGGTACGTGGCCGATTCGGACAAGATCTGTTCCCCAGAGGAAACCGTGGCCAGGGCCAAGGCCGCCTTCGCGCGTTTCGGATCGGGCCTTTTGGCCGAGACCCGGCGCATCGACACCGGGCGTCTGGGCATCCCGGTTTTTTTGAGCATGTGCGGAGAAAAGGCCCGGGAGATCATGCCCACCCGCAAGCAGATGGGGAAGGGGGCCTCCCCGGCCCAGGCCGAGGCCTCGGCGCTCATGGAGCTCGTGGAACGCTACAGCTTTTTTTCCTTCTGGAACACGCCGGACAACTTCCGGGAACGGACCTGGTCTGCGGCCCTTGCCGAATGGCCGGGGCAGGTCATGCCCCTGGAAGACATCCTGCGGTCGGTGGACGATCCCCTCCCCTTGGCGGCCGCCGCCGAGATCATGGATCTCGTGCCCTGGCGTTTTGTGTCGGCCCGGAACCTGACCCGGGACAGGGAGGAGTGGGTTCCCCTGGACTGGTTCAAGAAACTCAACGAGTTTAACGGGTCTTCCGCCGGAAACGGGCTTGAGGAGTCCATCCTGCAGGGCGCCTGCGAACTGGTGGAGCGCCACGTCTGCGCCGTGGTGGACCGCACCTGGCCTGTGACCCCCACCATCAGCCTCGACTCCCTTGACGATCCGGTGTTGTGCGGGCTGGTGGACGCCTTCCGCCGTGAGGGCGTTTTCCTGCTGCTCAAGGATTTCAGCCTGGGCATGCCCGTGCCCACGGTGGCGGCGCTGGCCTACGACCCGGCCACCTTCCCTGACGCCTCGGAAATCGTGTTTACCGCCGGGACCGCCGCCTCCCCGGCCAAGGCCGCCATCCGGGCCGTCACCGAGATCGCCCAGTTGGCCGGGGATTTCGAAACGATCAGCAACTACGAGGCCTCGGGCCTTCCCAAGTTCGCCAGTCCGGCCGGTTTCGCCCGGCTTCTGGACGGTCCCGAGACCACCCTGGCGGCCATGCCGTGCCTCGAGCGCGGGGATATTCTGGAGGAACTGACCCTGCTGGCCCGGGGGCTGGGGGAAAAGGGGCTGTGCCTCTACAGCGTGGAGACCACGAATCCGGAGCTTTCGCTGGTCGCCAATTACAACTTCGTGCCGGGATTTATGTTCCGGGAGCGGACGCCAAACGCCAGCCTGGGACTTTTCGTGGGCCGCATCCTTGTCGAGGAGACGCCGCCGCCCATGGCCTCCCGGGGGCTCGACGTGCTGGCCGGGCATTATCCGGATGCGGCCTTCGTGCCCTTTTTCCGAGCCATGCTGGCCCTGCGCGAAGGGGACGACGCCCTCGCGACCGGTCTTTTCGCCCTGGCCGAGCCGCTTTTAACCGATCCCGAGGACAAGGCCCTGGCCGCATTTTATCAGGCCCACGCCCTGACCCGGGATGAAAAATGGGATGCGGCCGTGCCCCATCTTGACCGGGCCATCGCGTTGTGCCCGGAGGTCAAGGAATACTTCAACCTGCGCGGCGTGGCCCGGTTCAAGGCCGGGGACTACGCCAGGGCGTCCGGGGACTTCGAGGCCGCCCTGGCCCTGGACAGCGGCTCGGCCATGGATCTGGCCAACCTGGGGCTGTGCCATGACCGGCTGGGGCATCCGGATCTTGCCGTGCATTATCTCCAGTCGGCCATCGCCCTTGATCCAGGCCTTGATTTCGCCCGAGACCGGTTGGCCGGGCTTTTGGGCCAGAAGTGATGCCGGTCATCCAACCCCTGGACAACCCACGGAAATATGATAGGGGTTATCCGCGATTCACGGTTGGAAGGAGGGATGGACGTCTCCGCCCCCCGGTGTGTCCCAAGCACAGAAAGCTGGCCAGGGGGATTGACAAGACCGGTTTCGACTTTTAGAACCGCACAAGATTTGGAGACGAAAGCCGCTTTCGCATGACATCCTTGTGGCTTTCGGGCGGCGACGCCACCCTGCGGGGTACTCTTCGAGACGTGACAAGAAACAGCGGATCGCTGTTTTTCGGTGGGGACGCCCGGGAACGGGCAGAGTTTTGACACTGACATGCCACAGTGTTAAAAACTAGCAACACCTTTTTTCAACACTTAAGGAGGATGCGCATGGCCACTGTTGAATTCAAAGGAAAAACTTTCGATGTCGATGAAGACGGATTCTTGCAGAAGTTTGAAGACTGGTGTGAAGAGTGGGTCGAGTATGTGAAAGACTCCGAAGGCATCAAGGAACTGAGCCCCGAGCACCGCAAGGTCATCGAGTTCCTTCAGGACTACTACAAGAAAAACGGCATCGCCCCCATGGTGCGCATCCTGTCCAAGGTGACCGGATTCAAGCTGAAGCACATCTATGAGCTGTTCCCCTCGGGACCGGGCAAAGGAGCCTGCAAAATGGCCGGCCTGCCCAAGCCCACCGGCTGCGTCTAGTCCGTCGCCGCATTTTGATACGAAAGGCGGGGAGTTCGCTCCCCGCCTTTTTTTGCGCCCTCGGGCCGGGGGGGGGGCAGCGATTTTCGGCAGTCGGGGACGGCCTGACGGGAGAAGCGGCGGCACAGGTGAAACTGCCTCCCGGTGACGCGGGGGGAGCCCAAGCTGGCGGCAACTTGCCTTCCCCGACATCGGGTCGGACATCTCTCCCGATGTGGCCGGGGACGGGAGACGTTTTCTGTGTTTCGGTCGTGATCCGTGTGCGTGGGGCAGGGGGCTGCATCAACCCCCGCAGGGAGCCTCCAGTCTTCCCCTGGCGTGGGAGATGAAGGTGGGATTATTTCTTTTTGGCCCCTGGCTTTGCGGCGGCTGGCGCGGCCTTGCCGGGCGGAAGGGCGGTCTTGGCCGAGGCGGCGGGGACTGCTTTTTTCCCGGCATCCTTGCCCGTCGTGGCTGGTTTTGCGGATTTTTTCGCCTTGCCTTTCTTCTTCTTGGCTGCAGGCAGCTTGCCTTCGTCGGCCAGTTGGAAAAGCTTTCTTTTTTTGCTGTCAAAGGTGATGGCGGTCTTGATGGCTGCCAGGCCCATGGCCATGATGCTTAGGACTATGACCAGCCCTTTCTGCAACTGCCATTTCTGGCGTTCCACCATGTCCGCCATGGCCCCCTGCCCGAACTGGTTCAAACCGTAGACAAAAAGCGGCACCAACAGCAGGGCCATGGCCAATCCGGCGATCTCCATCCACATGAAATTGCGCCCGAGCAGCATGGTGAAAAACGTGGAATCGCGCACAATGCGCAGACTCACCAGCCGGGAGCGCAGGGTTTTGATGCGCTCGTCCACGAAAGGCAGGGCTTCCTGGCTTTTGCGAAAATTTTCAGGGAGGTTGAGCGTTGTGGTGCGCATCCAGTTGAGTTTGGCCGCGCAAAAATTGAAATCGCGATTGAAGTCCTTGAGCAACTTGGGGAAGGGAAACCAGGCCGCTTCCCGCTGGATGGACTTGAGTTCCTCGAATTGGGCCTGACGCCTTGCCTGGATGTTTTTGATCTCGCTGTCCAGCTTGGCCGCGATGGCCTCGCGCAGGGTACGTACCTCGGTCACCACATCCTTATACGCCACATAATTCTTGATGGTCCCGAGCTTGGCCAGGGCCTGGATGCGGGCGGTCGTCTCCTTGAGGTAGGCGTCTTCGGGAGGGAAGTGGATGGCCAGGGTGCCGGACATGGCTTCAAGGCCCTCCAGAGCCTCGGCCGCCGCCAGACCGGCCTCGTTCCAGGGCCTCCACAGGGCGGCCAGGACATGAATGCGGCCCCTCTCCAACTCCGGATCAACCAGAACCTTGTTGAATATGGCGGCGTCGGCGGCCATAAGCCCGGCGAACAGGGACATGCCCTGATCCGTAAAGCCCATCTTCACCATGCAGACGCCCTGCCGGTATTCCGGCTCAACCCAGCGCGGCGTCTCCTTGGCCGCCAGCTTGTACAGCCCGATGGCCTTCTGAAAATCCCCCTGCACTTCCATGGCCCGGGCCTGGAGAAAAAGGAAGCAGGCGCGCTGCAGCGCCGTGTAGGAGAGCCGCACCGCCTCCTGCCAGTAATAGGCCGTCTTGACCCAATCCCCGGATTCCATGGCCAAAAAGCCCTGCACGGCCCGGGGGTGGTAGCCCCGGGTGTAGCGGGTCAGGGCCTGTGAGACGAATTTTTCCGTCTCCTCGACGTTTCCGGCCCGCAGGTTATCCAGGGCCTGCCACAAAAAGTCCCCCTCCCGAGGCGCGAGCTGGGAAAGCCCGCCCGGGAGATCCTTGCCCTTGCTGCGCCACACGGCCTCCATCATGCGCAACTGGGAGGCGAAGTTCACCTCAAAGGCGGCCTTGAATAAAAGCGCCTTGGTGTCCGAGGCGGCCAGAAGCGAGGCGGCCATGCTCCCCGTATCGCCCGCCAGGGCGGTATCCAGGGCCTTGAATTGCTCGTTGATATCCGTGATGTCCACCTGGGCGAGGGTGTTCCATATCCCGGGGTTCCATTCCCCGAGTCCCTTGGACGGACAATGGGCCGGGTCGTGGTTGGTCAGGCCGCAATAAAAGCAGATGGGCCGGTCGCCGGAGACCAGTTGGGCCGGGTAGTCGATGGGCACCGTGCCGGTTTGGGCGGCGTCGCCCTCGGCCGCCAGTCGGACGTTGCACCAGTCTTCCACGGAGTTGCCGCGCGAGGCGTATCTGGCGTCGTTGATCTTGAAGTCGCGGCCGAGCAGAAAGGCGGAACGGTAGCTCATGTGCGGGAAATCGGGGGTGAGCTTGTCCCAGTTGAGATTGATTTTGCGCGGCAGATCCTTGGCGAAGGAGAAGCCTTTCTTGGGGACGGCGGCCATGACGCTTGGCCAATATTTGTGCTCTTCCTCGTCATTGTCCCGCAGGCTCGCGATCATGACCAGGATTTCGCGGCACCAGGTTTTAAACTGGCGCAGACCTTCCAGGGGGTAGAGAATGAACCCCTCATGGGCCACATACTTGATGCCCATGCGTTCCAGCAGCTTTTGCAGCTTGCCGTAGATGGTGCGCCAGCCCTCGGAGGTGTTCTTGTCCAGGGGGTCGCCCAGAGGCTTGGTGATGAAATACCATCCCAGCCCCGAGTCGTAGGATAGTCCCGGGGCGGGGTCGAGCAGTTCCCAGGCCACCTTCATGAGCCCTGTCGGGGCGGGGGCCGGGATGGTCGAAAGCCCCGGAGTGGCGGTGATCATGGCCTTGAGGTTGGGATGGATCCAAATCTCGATTTCTTCGGCCGGAGCGATCTTTTGCCGTGTGGCGTCCACCGTGGCCCCCACGGTCAGTTCGAGCCTGGGGCCGATGAGGATGGACGCGGGCATGACCACCAGGCTCATGGACAGCTTGTTCACCCGGCCCCATATCTGCATCCGGGCCAGGGCGTTTAAGGCCTCCTCGCCGAAAAAGCCCCAGACGGATTGGAAATTGTCCTCGGCGACGAGAAAACCCCCGTAATCCTGGAACATCTGCCCGAAAGCCGGGTCAAGCTGGCCGGACCATACGGCCCACACCGTGATCCCGGAATGGACCATGCGGGACTGGGGGACGCGGGGCGCCTTGTCCAGAATTGTTGAAAACGAAAGCATGGACAATCTCGCTCTTTTTTCCTACCAAGTGGCTATGGACATTTCACAAACCATCGCAACGCTGAAAAAGGAACCCGGCTTCCACGAGAAGGTGGGCATGATCCTGACCCACAACGGCGTGGCCCGGGCCACCTCCAGGGCCGGCCGCCCCGTCTCGCGCATCGAGGTCATTCCCGACCGGGCCAAGATCGAGGCCATCCGGGCCGAATGCGAAACATTACCAGGGGTCTTTAAAATCGTCGTGGAGGCCCATAGCGGAACCTTCGCCCCCGGCGACGACCTGCTGTTTATCGTGGTGGCCGGCGATATCCGGGAAAACGTGCTCGCGGCCCTGTCCACGACCCTCAACCGGATCAAGTCCGAGGCCGTGGCCAAACGCGAGACCCTGATCGCTTCCTGATCCAGCCCTGCCGGGCTGTTTCGCCCCGCCCCCGGAGCCATCCGGGGGCGGTCATGCGCCGTGCGCCGGGACATCCGGGTCGCGCAGGCTTTGCCGCGCCAGCTTCCACACCCGGGCCGCCTCGTCCACCCGGCCCCGTTTGCAGCAACCGTTGGCGTAAATACGGGCCTTGCACACCAATTCTTCTTCCATGCAATCCCGATGCCAGGGACTCATTTTCTCGGTGGCCAGTATTTTTGCCAGGGACTTGATGCGAAACAGGTCCATGCCCACGAACCGGGCCGACAACTGGTCCGGACGGCCGCCCCGGCGCACGGTCAGGGCCTCGTCCAAAAGCCCGATGGGCCCGCGAAGCAACATGCGCAGCCACAAATCGTAGTCCTCGCAGGCGGCCAGTCCTTCGTCGAACCCCCCCACCTGCCGCAGATAGTCCCGTTCGATCATCACGCTTGAGGGGCTCACCAGGCACAGCCGCAGGGCCTGGCGGAAAAAATCCCCGTCCTTTTTCAGGTGGACGCGCCTGGGGTTGACCCGTCGGCCGCCCCGCATCCATATTTCCTGGGTCTGGCTCACGGCTTGTCCGGTGTCCGCCATATAGGCCAGTTGCCGCTCGATCTTGCCGGGAAGCCAGGTGTCGTCCGAGTCGAGGAAGGCCACGTAGCGCCCCCGGGCCATGGACGCCCCCAGGTTACGCGCCGCCGCCACCCCCCGGTTGCTGGTGGCGGCCAGCCGCAGCCTTGAGTCGGAAATGCCGGCCAGGACCGCCGGGGTGTCGTCCGTGGAGCCGTCGTCCACCACCACAAGCTCCAGGTCCGCGCCGCGCTGGGAGAGCACCGAGGCCACGGCCTCGGACACCATCGCTGCCCGGTCAAAGGTGGGGATGACCGCCGATACCGTCACCATGCCGCTCCTCCCGGGCCATATATACCCCACTTGGGCCAAAGGGCCAAATCCCCCCCCTTCCGCTTGGCCGTCCGCCATGGCATGATCCCCGTACGGAAACCGCCATGCACACCGACCCCAGACGCACCTACCGCCACCCCCTGCATCCCCGATCCGGGGAAACGGCTTTTCAGGTCGTGGTGGAGCAGACCGATCTGCGCATCGTGGCCCGGCGCGACCTCTCCGTTGAGATCGCGGCCTATGTCCACGAACTGCGCGTCGGACTCAAAAACCATATCCTCCTCCACCCGTCCTTCGCTTCGAGCCTTGTCCCCGTGGACGTCCCGGAACAGGCCCCGGCCCTGGTCCGCCGCATGGCCCACGCCGCCCGCCTGTGCGACGTGGGGCCCATGGCCGCCGTGGCCGGGGCCATCGCCCAGGCCGTGGCCGACCGGTTCCGGCCGGAGAGTCCGGACATCCTGGTGGAAAACGGCGGCGACATCTTCATGCACTCCACCATCGGCCGCACCGTCGCGCTTCTGGCCAAACCCATCGAGGGCGCACGCCTGGGGCTCCATATCGCCGCCGACCGGTTTCCCCTCTCCATCTGCACGTCCTCCGGCCGGGTCGGGCACTCCCTCAGTTTCGGCCAGGCGGACATGGTGGCTGTGCTGGCCCGGGAAGGCGCCCTGGCCGACGCCGCCGCCACGGCCCTGGGCAATCTTTTGCACCACGAATCGGATATGGAGGCCATGCTCGCCGCCGCGCGTTCCCTGACCAGACGCGGCGTCACCGGCGTCTTTGCCCAGCTCGGCGAGGCCATCGGCGCCTACGGCGACCTGGAACTGGTGGCGCTGGAAGATTAAGTCGGGGCTGCCGCCCCGCCAGCGTCGGGGCTGCCGCCCCGAACCCCGCCCGGGGGAAATCATTTCCCCCGGAACCCCCTGATTCCGGCCGGTTGCCTGAAGTGCGAAGCACTTCAGGCAACCGGCCGGAAAGTCAGGTTGTCCGGAGTAAGTGATTGCTCCCGAGCGCGGACGCGAAGCGCGACAAAGTTTTTTGAAGAGGGGTCCAGGGGGGAAACTTTTTTTCAAAAAAGTTTCCCCCTGGCCGCCTGAGGCATCGATTCGGGGGGGCGATCAACTCTCGATCAGGGCCATGGCCTCGTCGATGGAGGCGTCGTCGTGGACCAGGCGATTGACGGCCTGGAGGAGCTTGCGCGGGTTTTTGTCCTGGAAGATGTTGCGCCCCACGGACAGTCCGCGTCCCCCGGCGTCCAGGGAGTGGCGGATCATGGTCAGGAATTCCCGGGTGGTCTTGGTCTTGGGCCCCCCGGCGATGACCACGGGCACGGCGCACCCCCGACAGACGGCGGCAAAGGAGTCCTTGTCGCCGGTGTAGGGCACCTTGACCACGTCGGCCCCCAGTTCCATGCCCACCCGGGCGCAGTGGGCCACCACCGTGGGATCGAACTCGTTTTGAATTTTGGGGCCACGGGCGTAGATCATGGCCAGCATGGGGATTCCCCAGGAGGCGGAGCTCTGGGTGATGCGCCCCAGGTCTTCGAGCATACGCGATTCGGTCTCGTCGCCGAGGTTGATGTGGGTGGACACGGCGTCCGCGCCCAGGCGGATGGCCTCCTCCACGCTGCACACCAGGGTCTTGGCGTTGGGGAAGGGAGAGAGGCTGGTGCTGGCCGAGAGATGCACGATGAGCCCGATGTCCCGGCCCTTGGCCCGGTGTCCGCAGGGCACCACCCCTTTGTGCATGAGCACGGCGTTGGCCCCGCCCTCGACCATGGTGGTCACGGTGTCGCGCATGTTTTCGATGCCCGCGATGGGGCCGACGCTGACGCCGTGGTCCAGGGGGACGATGATGGTGCGGCCGGTGTCGCGGTTGAAGATGCGTTCGGTCCTGATGAGTTTTCCGATCAGCATGGCAGGCTCCCTTTGGGTTTGTCCACGAGCGGGGCGGGGGCGGACCCAAAAAAAGGGCCGCCGGCTTTGTCAAGCCCGCAGCCCTTTCGAGGCGGTTTGTATGGTGTGCGACGCTAGACCGTCCCCCACCCCGCCGGACCACGGGCGCACAAGTAGCCGTAATAATAATATGTGCCCTGGCAGGGCGCATACGGCTGGCAGGCCGTGGGGCGGGTCGACACAAAGGACAGCATGTCGCAAGGCTACGTCGCACCCGGCCCGCCTGTCAAGCGAACATCCCGGAAAAATGCTATTTCGGCGTTTCCAAGAGTCCGTCCCGGATGATCTGCCGGGCCGTTTCCTGGTTGTCGGGGCCGGGCCTTACGGTGTTGGGGCTGGTGTCGGCCTCGGGGTTGGGAACGATGCGCACGCGCGTGCCGCCGCCCTCGCTGACCAGTTTTTGGGCCGTGCAGGCGTTCTTGCAGGCCGGGCACTGGGTGTTGCACAGGCTGGCGGCCTGTCCCGCAGCGCCCGTGACATGGCACAGCACCGCGCCTCCCGGGGCCAGGCAGGCGAACACCTCGGCCTGGGCCGGGCAGGCAAAGGACAGCGTCAAAAGGGCGATCAGCAGGGGCATGGTCTTCATGTTGGCTCCTTTGCGGGACAGCCCGTCATTCCCGGGCGCGGACGATGTCCGCACCGACCTTGGACAGTTTGACCTCCATCGATTCATACCCCCGATCCAGGTGGTAGACGCGTTGGATCTCCGTGGTGCCGTGGGCGGCCAGACCGGCCAGGACCAGGGAGGCGCTGGCCCGCAGATCCGAGGCCATGACCGGCGCGCCGATGAGCCGGTCCACGCCGTGCACGAAGGCGTTTTGCCCGGAGACCTTGATCTTGGCTCCCAGGCGGACCAACTCCTGGACGTGCATGTAGCGGTTTTCGAAGATGGTCTCCTTGATGGAGCCTGCCCCTTTGGCCAGGCACATCAGCGCCATGATCTGGGCCTGCATGTCCGTGGGAAAGCCGGGGTAGGGCAGGGTGGCCACGTCGGCGTTGACCAGTTCGGACTGGCGGAACACGCGCACCCCGGCCGGAGTCTCGGTAAAGCCCACGCCCATCTCCCGCAGTTTGGAGACGGCGGCGTCGAGTTCGCGGAAGGGGCATTTTTCCAGAATCAGGTCGCCGTCGGTGATGGCTGCGGCCACCATGTAGGTGCCGGCCTCGATGCGGTCGGGCATGATGGCGTAGCTTCCGCCGTGCAGGGAATCGACGCCGTCGATGGTGATGATGGTGCTGCCATGGCCGGTGATCTTCGCCCCCATGGCGATGAGGAATTCGGCCAGGTCGGAGATCTCCGGCTCCCGGGCGGCGTTTTCCAGGATGGTGCGGCCCTTGGCCAGGCTGGCGGCCATGAGCAGGTTTTCCGTGCCGCCCACCGTGGGGAAGTCGAAGGTGATGTGCGCCCCGGTCAGTTGGTCGCATCGCCCCTCAATGTAGCCCGCTTCGAGGTCGAATACGGCGCCCATCTTTTCCAGGGCGGACAGGTGCAGGTTGACCGGCCGCGCGCCGATGGCGCATCCGCCGGGCAGGGCCACCCGGGCCCGGCCCAGCCGGGCCAGAAGCGGCCCCAGGCACAACACCGAGGCGCGCATGGTCTTGACCAGGTCGTAAGGGGCCTCGTGGTTGAGGGCGGCGGCCGGAGCGACGGCGACCCGGTCGTCCTCGAAGGTCGTGGCCAGCCCCAGGATGTTTAAGAGTTTGAGGGTGGTGAAGATGTCCCGCAGGCGCGGGACGTTTTCGTAGGCAATGGGGCCGTCCACCAAAAGGGCGGCCAAAAGGATGGGCAGGGCGGCGTTTTTGGAGCCGCTGATGCGTACGGCGCCGTGTAGGGGCTTGGCGCCCTGGATGACGAGTTTGTCCATATTTCGAGGGGATCCTTTGCGTGTCGGATTGGCGCTGTGCGCCGGGCGCATGGTGGCCTACCCATATCGCGGCCTCGCCCCGGGGGCAAGCAGCCCGGCGTGGCCTGCTGCCGACGGCCTTGCCTGGGCGCGGGTGTTTTCAAATTGAAATAACCTTGACAATCATTTTCAACAGGCCTATTTCTTTGTGCACCCAAGGAGTCATCATGTCCCCGTATGGTCCGCTTAGCCAATTTCCCGCCGGAACCCGTGTTCGCATCGAAAAGCTGTGCGACTGCTCCCGGGCCAGGGGACGGCTGTGCTCCATGGGGTTGACCCCCGGGACCGAGATCGAGGTCTTCGCCAACTGCGGCGGCCCGTGCTGCCTCAAGGTACGCGGGGCGAGCCTGACCCTGGGGCACGGACTGGCCGGAAACATTTACGGCCGGATCGTCGATTCCGAGGTCGCAGCGTAAAAAATATTTCCCTGAATTGACCCCGCACCCCGAAGCGGCGTTTTCGGACCACCCACGCTGGTCTGGAGACGCCGCTCCTTTTTTCTCATTGCAGCCATTCACTGTCCCTGTCGTGTGGCGACCTGTTTCCGGCGCTCCCTGACACCCAGGAGCCAGACGATATCCGTCGCCGTCGGTTTGTCCTCTATCAGCCCACGATCATAGGGGATTTGGACATTATCCTGAGGGGGTGTCCTGGTTTGTAGCGAGGCCGCACAGCCAGGCGGCGATTCCGTGCTTGACGCATCCGCGCATAATCGTTTATCGTCGATTTACGATGAATAAGCACGACACCATTCATACCAAATCCTCGGACGAGCGGTTGGCCATGATGTGCAAGGCCCTGGGGCATCCGGCCCGGGTGGCCATCCTGCGCCATCTTCATGAAATCGACGGCTGCGTGTGCGGGCGCATCGTGGAGGTCTTGTCCCTGGCCCAGTCCACGGTGAGCGAACACCTGCGCAAGCTCAAGCTGGCCGGGCTGGTGCGCGGGGAGGTGGACGGCCCGAGCACCTGCTATTGCATCGACAGGGATGGCCTGGAACTGCTGCGGGGGATGCTCTCGGGATTGTGTCCGGGGGCAGGCGTCGCGGCTGGGCCGTCGTGTCCCGGGGAGATCAAGATGCAGGGGGACGCGTCATGATGCCGCTGACGGGAAAAAAGCGGACCACGGCTGCGGCCGATCCCTGCTGCTGCAGCGACGCGCCGGGCCGTGGCGACGCAGCAGCGTCCTCATGTTGCGACGGTTCCGCTTCCGGCGGCGAGGATTCCGGCCAGCCCTGTTGCGGCGGCCCCCAGGCCCCGGCCGCAAGTCCCATGGCCCGGCCCGGCTACGAACTGCACCCCTTTGTCGAAACCTTTCGCACCACCCTGGCCGGTCCCGTGCCCGTGGTGCGCACGTCGCTTGACCGCCGCGATTTCCGGGGAACCCTGGGGGCCCGGCTGGGATACGGCCGCGACGGCTACCGGGTGGCCCCGGGGCTCTATGCCGTGGGACGGCCCGGGCCGGATTCTCCGGTCCTGGTCACGGCGGACTACAAGCTGTCCTTCGACGCCCTGCGCCGGGAGCTTTCGGGAATCGACGCCTGGATTCTGGTTCTGGACACCCGGGGGATCAACGTCTGGTGTGCGGCGGGCAAGGGCACGTTCTCGGCCGCAGCGGTGGCGCGTCTGGTCGAGGCCAGCGGCCTGGCCCGGGTGGTGTCCCATCGCCGACTCATTGTCCCCCAGCTTGCCGCCCCGGGACTCGATGCCCGGGACGTCCGGCGGCGGTGCGGATTCACGGTGATGTTCGGGCCGGTACGGGCCGCCGACCTTCCGGCCTTTTTGCGGGCCGGGAACCGGGCCGAGCCCGCCATGCGCCGGGTGACCTTCACCCTGTCCGAACGGCTGGCCGTGGCCCCGGTGGAGGTCTACCACGCCCGGAAATGGCTGTGGTGGGCGGCGCTTGCGGCCCTGGCCGTGTCCGGGATCGGGCCGGGCGTCTTTTCCCTGGCGGCCGTGTGGGAACGCGGGGTGTGGCTTGTGGCCGCCATCCTGGCCGGACTTGTGGGGGGCGCGTTGGTTGTTCCGGTTTTTTTGCCGTGGCTGCCGGGGAGGGCCTTTGCCTTCAAGGGGGCCATCGCCGCCGGGGGGCTCGGACTCCTGACCGTCCTGGCCCAGGCGGCCTGGGCTCCGGCAGCGGTTTCATCGGCCGGTCGCCTGGCCATGGTCCTTGTGGCCGGAAGCCTTGGGTCGTATTTGGCCATGAATTTCACCGGCTCGACGCCCTTCGCCTCGCCCTCGGGGGTGGAGCGCGAGATGCGCCGGGCCATGCCGCTTCAGGCTGTGGGTCTTGTGATTGCGGCCATTTTGTGGATCATCTCGGCCTTTTGAGGCCAGGAGGGAACATGCGCGACATGCGGTATCTTTCCGGAGTGGCCTCCATTTCCCTGGATGTCCGGCGCTGCGTGGGATGCGGCCTGTGCGAGGCCGTCTGCCCGCACGGGGTGCTGGCCCTGACGGAGGGCAAGGCCGGGATTGTGGATCGCGACGGGTGCATGGAGTGCGGGGCCTGCGTGACCAACTGCCCCACCGGGGCGGTCGCCGTCACCCCGGGAGTGGGCTGCGCCGCCTACATTCTCCAGGTCTGGTTGAAAGGCAAGGCCAAGGCCTCGTGCTGTTGACCGTCGCCTTTTCGTCACCAGGACGTGATAGTTCCGGTCGGAAATTCCCGGCTCGGGCCTTTTGCCCTGGCCGAAATCGACCGAAACTGCCTGGTCGGCAAACGAAGGGAGACCATCATGAAGAAGTCCGTACTTTTCATCTGCGTGCATAATTCGGCCAGGAGCCAGATGGCCGATGCCTTTTTGAAGGCCAGGGGGGGCGAAGGCTTTGCCGTGGAAAGCGCCGGTCTGTCGCCCACGAGCATCAATCCTCTGGTGGTCGAGGCCATGGCCGAAAAGGGCATCGACCTGTCCGGGGCCACAACCCAAAGCGCCTTTGAACTGTTCCGGCAGGGGCGGCTTTTCGAATACGTGATCACCGTCTGCGACGATTCCAATGAGAAGCAGTGCCCGGTCTTTCCCGGCCTGGTACATCGCGAACACTGGCCGTTTGAAGACCCGGCGGCCCTGACCGGGACGCATGAGGAGAAGATGGCCGGAGTACGCCGCATCCGGGATCAGATCGAGGAGGCCGTCGCCGCCTTTGCGGGCCGCTTCGGGAGCGCCTAAGGCCTGGGAGGAAAAGACAGGCACGAAGGGGCGCGGACGGTTGCGAGGTTTCGGCAGTGCGGGATATTCCTGCTGCGGTGCGTACCATTGACGGTGTTTTCGTTTTTGGGCTACGTCGCGCACATCGGTTGTGATTGTGCCCAGACCCCGTCCGTGTTGGCTGGCGAGCAGATTTTGATCCTGCGCGCGAATTCATCGGGGTCGCAGAGCGCAAAAGGGATTCCGGCATGACGGACGACGGGACTCGGGAAATCGCTTCGCGCGAGGCGGTGCGGCTTTTCGCCGACGGACACAACTGCGCCCAGGCCGTTTTGGGGGCGTTGGCCCCAGGGTTTGGCCTGGACCGGGAGACGGCCGTGCGGCTGGCTACGGGATTCGGGATAGGCCTGTCCATGGGCGAGACCTGCGGGGCGGTATCCGGTGCGGTCCTGGCCCTCGGCTTGGCCTATGGCGGTGGAGGTCCAGGCGGAACCGAAGCCAAGCTGGCCACCTACGCCATGGCCGGGGAATTTTTCGACGCCTTTGCAAAGGTTCACGGCGCCCTGCGTTGCCGGGAACTCATCGGGTGCGATCCCTCCACCCCGGAGGGCATGCTCGTAGCCAGAACCGAGGGCCGGTTCGGCTCGATCTGCGCCGGGCTGGTGGGCACAGCCGCCGCCATCGCTGCGGACATGCTTGCAACACGGTCGCCGTCTGCCTGAGCCCTCGGCTGATACGAATCCGCACCCTGGAGGTTTTTTGGTGAATGCCGCTTTCCGTGGTGTCTCGTCCGGGCCAGGCCGTTTTACCGCCCCGCTGATGGCCCTGGCCGGGGTGGTGTTGTGCGTGGCCCAGGCCTTGGGCTATGCCGAGATCCTGTGCGTCACCGAGGGGTGCGCCCTGCATGAGAACACCACCGTGTTCGGGCTTTCCCTGTGGTGGTGGGGGGCGGCGGCCTTTGCCGGGCTGGGCGTATTGGCCCTGATGGGCCGGGCCGGGCTGGCCTCCAGAGCCGGGCTTTTGTGTCTGGCGGCCGATATCGGGCTGTTGGCGCTCATGGCCCTGACAGCCCCCTGTCTGACCTGTCTGGTGGCCGGGGCGCTTTTTCTGGCGTTTTATCTGTGCGCCACTCCCCGGGAGGGCGTTTTCAGGCGATTGCCCCTGGCGATCATCCTGGCCTGGGCCTTGGCTTTTTCCCCGAACCTGTTCGCCGTGGGCAAAGAGGCCATGCAGCCCTGGCCCCTGGTCGGCCCCCAGGCGGCCGCCGTGCGCCTTTTTTTCTCTCCCACCTGTCCGGCCTGCCGTGACGCCGTGGCGGTCATGTCCCGCCTGGACAAGCCGTTTCTGGGCTTTTTTCCCATCGCCGGAACGGAAGAGGAGGTGCGCATGGTCGCCAGGACCGTAAACGGCCTGGAGGCCGGATTGTCCCTGCCCGAGGCCCTGGCCCGTTCCGGAGACGGCGAGCCCGTCGAGGTGGGGCTTTTGCTTCGCTTCCGGCTCCTGAAAAACAAGGTGGCCTATCTGGGCGGCCGTCCGGATGGCGTGCCACATCTGCAGATCAACGGCTGGCCCCGGAAGTGGGACAGCGTCGATGTTTTTTAGGAGACGCCGTATCAAACGCCTGCTTTCAGGTCGCGACCTGCCTGCCGCAACGCGGCATTGCCCCACTTTGCCGCCTTGAAATCCATGCTCGTCACATTCATCTTCTTCTTCGTTTTGAAAAATGTTTGCGCCGGGCCTGGAATAGCGTACACCGTAACTGACCACCGATCCGTATGTCCGGCATCGGAGACCTGGGGACATCCATGGGCACGATCACGGTTCTTTTTTTATGCACCGGCAATTCCTGTCGCAGCCAGATGGCCGAGGGATTCGCCAAAAGCCTCAAGGCCGGGGTGATTGACGCCTATTCCGCCGGCGTTGAGCGGCATGGCCTCGACCCCGACGCCGTGACGGTCATGGCCGAGGCCGGGATGGACATCTCCGGTCAGCATTCCAAAACCGTGGACGAATTGCCCCCCGTGCGCTTCGATTATGTGATCACCTTGTGCGGGCACGCCGCGGAAAACTGTCCGTTTTTTCCCGGCCCGGTCAAACGCCTGCATGTGGGTTTCGACGATCCTCCGTCCCTGGCCAAGGACGTGGTCGACGTCAAGGCCCGGCTTGCGCCCTATCGCCGGGTGCGCGACGAGATTCGTCGTTTTGCGGAAGGAATGCCTGGAAACCTCCCGGGGGAAACGCATCCGTGACCCTGCGTGCCACCACCACCGGCATCATCTTTATCATTTTTACGACGCTTTTCGCGTTGCTGTACGCCGTGACGCACCACAACATCCTGTCCAGCTTCCAGATTTTGGAGAGAAAACAGATTGCCGAGTCTCTTGGAAGGGCCGAAAACGCCTTGCAGGGCGAACTCCAGGGACTTGACGCCGTGTGTGAGGATTGGGCCGCCTGGGATGAAACCTATGCCTTCATCCAGCAGCCAAGCGACGACTATGTTTCGTCGAATATAACCGGTCAGGCCCTGGCCAACCTGCATCTGGACATGGTTCTCTATTACGACGAGGGAGGGCGGTTGGTCCTGGGGAAGAGCCATGATGCGGACTGGAATATCACGGATGCCCGTCAGCGGGATGTGGCCCGCATCAGCCCGGATTCCCCGCTGTTTCTGCGCCGGGAGAACAGCCTCCGGGGTGGGATGATCATGCTGCCCGACGGGCCGTTTCTTGTGGTCGCCCAGCCCATCCGCACCAGCGAAAAGGGTGGCCCAATCGGGGGAACCCTGGTCATGGGCCGGTATCTGGACGCGCACCGGGAACAGGCGCTTTCCTACCAACTCAGGACGTCCGTGCGGTTTTATCGCTTAGCCGATTCCGGACTACCCCGGCAGTTGGAGGATGTGGCCGCCGCTTTGCGACGCAGCGGGGAATACCAGATCGTTCCCGAAAACGACGATATGATCAAAGGATATGCCCTGATCCGGGATATTTACGGGGAGCCGGGACTGATCCTGGAAATCGAATCGGATCGGGACATGCATCGGCAGGGACTTGTCACCCTGCGCTATAATTTTATTTCCCTGGCGGCCATCGGCCTGACCTTTGGCCTGGGCATGCACTACCTGGTGGAAAAACGCATTCTTTCCCGGGTCACCAGCCTTGGTGCGCAGATCGCGGCCATCCGTCGCGATTCCCAGGCATCCCGCGACATTCGCGTGGCGGGCAGTGACGAGATCACGAGGCTGGGCACGGCCATCCGGGAGATGCTGGCGGAGATGGAAAGCGCCCGGGAGAAACTCGCCGAGAGCGAGAAACGGTATGAAATGGCCACCCGGGCCGCCAAGGTCGGCGTGTGGGACTATGATTTCACCTCCGGCGCCTTGTTTCTCGACCCAAGCCTCAAGACGCTGCTCGGATACCGCGACGAGGACATCGAAAACAGCCTGGAGTCCTGGCTCAATCTGGTCGATCCCGAAGATCGTGCCGTGGCCCTGGAGGTCACCCGGGACAGCCACCGTGAGCGTTCGGCCGAGGTCATCCGCGAATACCGGTTGCGCCACAAGGACGGCGGCACGCGCTGGATCATGATTCGGGGACTCGTGCAGCGCGACGCCTCGGGAACGCCGGTGCGGTTTCTTGGCACGGGGGTCGACGTGACGGATTTGAAGCTCGCCGAACAAAGCGTGCGCCATCTGACCCGGGAGATCATCACGGCCCAGGAATACGAGCGGTTCCGGATCGCCCGGGAGCTGCACGACAATGTGGCCCAGGATCTCTCCAGCCTCAAGATCTCCTGCGAAGCCATGTTTGAGAGCCTTCCCAAGGCGGACAGCGATCTGCGGGAACGATTCGCCGAGACCTCGCGCATCCTGCAGCGGGCCATCACCTTTATCAGGGAAATGGCCTACGCCTTGCGTCCCTCCAACCTGGACCATTTGGGTTTTTTGTCCACGGTTGAACGGTTTTGCGCGGACTTCGAGGAAAAGACGGGAATCCATACCCGGTTCCTACACACGGGCATGGAGGGCGTGGTCTTTGATGCGGAGACGGAAATCAATCTCTTTCGGGTGGTTCAGGAGGCCCTCGGCAACGTCCGGAGGCATTCCGGAGCGACCGAGGCCGCCGTGAAAATCGTGGAATCGCACCCGCATATCATCGTGCGCGTGGAGGATAACGGCGTGGGGTTTGACGTGTCGAGCGGCCTCAACACCGCCATGGAGGAAAAACGCATGGGGCTTGGCGGCATGCGTGAGCGGATCAAACTGTTGGGCGGCGCCCTGCGCATTCTCTCTGCTCCGGGCCAGGGAACCCGTATCGTGGCGGAGATACCGTCGGTGCGCGGGAGGACGGCATGACGGCCAAACGCATCCTGATCATCGACGACCATCCCTTGTTTCGTGAGGGCCTGAAAACCATCATCCGGCGTAATCCCGGCTTTGAACTGGCCGGTGAGGCCGGAACCGCCCAGGAGGGGCTGCGCCAGGCCCAGCGCCTACATCCGGAATTGTCCGTGGTGGACATCTCCCTTCCCGACAAAAGCGGCATCCAACTCGTCCGGGAACTGGCGGCCGTTTTACCCGAGATGCGGATCATCATGGTCAGCATGCATACCAAGGTCGAGTACATCGTGGAGGCCTTCCAGGCCGGGGCCACGGGGTACGTGACCAAGGATTCGGCCTCGGAGAACCTCATGACCGGGCTGATGGCCGTGGCCAAAGGCGAGTTTTATCTCGATCCCTCCATTTCCCGGGAAGTCGCCAAGCGGCTGCTGGAATTCCCCGGCGGCAGGGACCAGGGAACCATCGCCGGAGGCGGATCGGCGGCATACGACTCCCTGACTCCCCGGGAACGCGAGATCATGCGGCTGGTGTGCGAAGGCATGTACACCAAGGAAATCGCCGACATGCTGTCCATAAGCATCAAGACCGTGGAGCACCATCGGGCCAGCGTCTTGAAAAAAATCGGATTGCAAAATACCGTGGAGCTCGTTCGCTATGCGGTAAAAATTGGGCTTATCGATTGATCCCGTCTGTGCAAGTCATTGGCTTTTCCGATATAAAATCCTCCCATATCAGGGTTTTCCCCTAGTCCCCCCGGGTAAGCTCCAATCGACATCCCCGGCGTCGATGCTATCTTGCCTGTATGGGAAAGGCCGCAGGACATTTGTACACCGTGCCGTGCCGTCGGCTGGAGGCTGGGAGCGCCAGCCTCATGGTGGCCTTGTCCCTGGTCCTTCTGGCCGGGTTTTCCGCCCTGGCCGTGGATTATACCTATCTCCACCACCGCAAGGCCGCTTTGCAACGGGCTGCGGAAGCCGGGGCCCTGATGGGGGCGGCAATGCTTGTCAGAGGCGGCCAAAATATCGACGCCGCGCGCGACGCAACGGTGCAGGCCGCCCAGAAGGCGTTACGCCGGGAGGATTTTCCCGATCTGGCCGTGCGGGATTCGGATGTGGCGTTTTTGTGGGACGTTGCCCAGGATACGGCCGGGCCGGATCAAATCCAGGTGACCACCGGGCGCACGGAAGCCCGGGGCAATCCGGTGAACCTTTTTTTGGGGGGCCTTTTGGGACAGAGCTCTGCCGACGTCAGCGCCTCGGCCAGGGCGGAGGTGTTTTGTTCCGACGCCTCGGGAGATCTTGCCCTTCTGGTTCTCCCAGCCGGATTCACCTGGGATGACGCCTGCGAACCGGATGCGCGATTTCGCGGGAATGGGGTATTCGATACGCAAAGCGGGTGTGAGGCGGCCTCGATCCGGGTTTCAGGGTACGGCGAACAGGATGTGGGCAGGCGGTTGGTTCTTTCACCCGGACGGTTTGGCGAGATGTCCCCGGGAGGGATGTTTCCCGTCGCCCGGAAGGCGCTCGGCGCATCGGGCGCGTCTCTCGCTTCGCAGGCTAGGATCGGGGAAGGCTATTTCGTAACGGTGGGGGAGTGGGTAGCTGTAGACGAAGAGCCGAACGCCACGGGGTCTCTTTTCGACCAGGCCCGACTGCGGCTTGCGGCGGATCCCGAGGCGTACTGGGACGAGGCCTGCCGGGCCGTCCAGGGGGGGCGCCATCAGATCCAGGAAGAGAGTCCCAGGATCGTCAGGATGTCTTTTTTCGACCCCTCGCAACCTCCTGCGCCCGGACGCCCGGAAGTGCGCATTTGCCAGCTTGGGGCGGTGTTCATCGAAGAACTGTTTGAGAACGGAGGGGTCGCCGTGCGGCTGACGCGGGCCATGGCCGTCGCGCCGCAAAGGGACGCATCTGCCTGCGACCCGCGCGGCGTCGGCCTGTACGGGGTCAGGCTTGCGCCCGGGGGCCTGGACGGCGTCGACGATTGATGCGTGCGGCAACGGGACAATACGCATGGCAGAAGGCCGCGGTGGGATTAAGATTTACGGAAACAACGGTGTTGCCGAAGGAGACAATCATGAACTTGAATCTTGATTTGACCGCTGTGGACCGGGAACGGGCATTGCGCACCTGGCTGGTGTTCCATGGCATGGACCTTTTCGAAATCGCCGCGAAACTGCGCGTGGCGCATTCCACGGTCAGCCGCCTCATCAAGCGGGATCGGGCCTCCATGCGTCGCGTGGAGCAGCTCCATAATCTGGGGATTCCCCGGGAGCTTCTGCCCGTGCCCAAATAGATTCGGCCAGGGCTCCCCGGGCGGGGATTTGCTCCGCCCGGGGCAGTGGGATATGCGTTGATCATGAACGTGTCTTCCCCGGCCGCTGTGCCGCCTGGACAGATGTCCCCGCCGTTGCCCACGGGCATGGCGGAATGCCGCGATCTTGCCGGACAGGCCATGCCCTGCCCGGGACCCGGGCAGGACGGGGACGGCCGGGAGCCGGGACGGGAAAACCGGGGCCGCTTTGTGGTCACTCCGGACGATACGGTGCGGGATAGGCTGACCGGCCTGCTCTGGCATCCGGCTGCCGACGCCCTGGGCTACCCGGTCTCGTTTTCGGAGGCGCTTTCCGCCGTGGTCGGCTTGAATGCGGCGGCGGCCCACGGCAGGCGCGACTGGCGGATGCCCAACCGCCGGGAGCTGCGCAGCATTTTATGCCACGGCGCCAAAAATCCCGCCCTGTGGCCCGGACATCCCTTCCGCAACGTCTTTTTCGGCCGTTATTGGACCTCCACGTCCTTTGCCGGTTCTCCGGCTCACGCTTGGTATGTCCATTTGGAAGGCGCTCGGGTCTTTTATGAGCGCAAGGACCGCTATTGCCTGCTGTGGCCCGTGTGCGGCGACAGCCATGGTCTGGCCGCCACCGGACAGACGGCCTGCTTCGACACGGCCGGGGAGGTGATCCCCTGCGCCGGGAGCGGCCAGGACGGCGAGACGCGGCACGGGCTGGCCTGGCCCACTCCCCGGTTTGTCCCCGGGGAGGGGGGGGAAGGGGCCGACGTGGTGTTCGACCGGCTGACGGGGCTCTCCTGGCTGTCGCGACCCATCGGGGCTGGGGAGGCGGAAGAACCTCCCGAGCCCTGCGACTGGGGCCGGGCCCTGGCCGACGTGGCCGCATTCGCCGTCCGGGACGGGCGTCCCTGGCGGTTGCCGGACATCAACGAGTTGGAATCTTTGACCGACCTGTCCCGGGCCTTTCCGGCCCTGCCCGGCGGGCATCCCTTCCGCAACCTCGGGGATGGGTTCTGGTCCGCAACCACCAGCTTCTACGATCCCGCCTGGGCCTATGTCCTGTATCTGGGCAAGGGGGCGGTGGGCGTGGGGTTCAAGGTCAACCGCGATTTTTTGGCCTGGCCGGTGCTGCGCCCGAAAGCATGAGCCGCGAATCGGTTCCGTCGAGGCGGAAAAAGGCCACGGTGGATTGCAGATTCATGGCCTGGCTGGACAACTCCTCGGAGGTGGAGGCCATTTCTTCCGAGGCCGAGGCGTTTTGCTGCACCACCTGATCCAACTGCCGCACGGCCTTGTTGATCTGCTCCGCCCCGGCATCCTGCTCCCGTCCTGCGGCGGCGATCTCCTGGATGAGCCCGGCCGTACGCTCGATGTCGGGCACGATGCGCGACAAAAGCTCTCCGGCCTTTTCGGCGATGGCCACGCTTGATCCGGACAACTCGCCGATCTCCCCGGCCGCCGCGCCGCTGCGCTCGGCCAGTTTGCGCACCTCGGCAGCCACCACGGCGAACCCCTTGCCGTGTTCCCCGGCCCGGGCGGCCTCAATGGCGGCATTGAGGGCCAACAGGTTCGTCTGCCTGGCGATTTCTTCGATGATGCCAATTTTTTGGGCGATCTCTTTCATGGCCGAAACCGTGGCCGCCACGGCTTCACCGCCTTCCCGGGCGCCCGCAGCCGCGGTCATGGCCATCTTCTCCGTGCGCAGGGCGGTTTCGGAATTCTGCCGGATGGCGGAAGCCATCTGCTCCATGGACGAGGACACCTCTTCCACCGAGGCGGCCTGTTCCGAGGCCCCGTGGGAGATGTCCTGGGCCGCGCTGGAAAGCTCTTCACTGCCCGAGGCCGTGTTCTCCGCACCCGTGAGCACCTCGCGCACGGTCTCCCGCAACCGGGTGATCATGTCCCGCAGGGCGTCGGCCAACTGGCCGATCTCGTCTTTTTGCCGGATGTCCGGCTCCGTGGTCAGGTCGCCCCGGGAAATGTTTTGGGCCACGCGCACGGCCTGGAGGATGGGCCGGGTGATGGCCCGGGCCAAAAGCACCCCAAGCGCTAGGGCCAGGACAGCCCCCAGGGCCATGCCGGTTATGGAGACGGCCCGGGCTGAGGTTGCGGCCTCGTTGGCCTGGATCTCGGCCTGTCTGCTGTCCGTGGTGTTGCTCTCCAAGAGCTGCCCCAGAAGCTCCAGGGTTTGGCGCTGCTTCTCCAGCAGGGCGACCATGACCTCTTGGGAGACGACCTGGTACTGCTTCTCGGAGACATCGACCTCCTGGGACAGCTTTTGAAAAATTTCAAAGGTCTTGCCCACCGGGGCCATGGCCTCGTCCTGGTAAAAGCGCAGGATGTCCTGGCGGGAGACGCCTGAGGCCGCCATGTCCTTGATCCGTTTGATGGCGGCGTGGAACTGGTTGTGGAAGGGAATGATCTCCCGCAGCGCGCCCTGGATGGCGGGATTTTTGATGGACGAAGCCCCTCCCGCCAGCCAGCGGCCGAAGTTGCAGGCCGTGGGGTCCGTGCCGCCGTCGAAGGATTTGTCTATCAGAAGCAGTTCGTTAAGGGAGTTGAGGAGCCGGTAGTGGTCGGCCCGAAACAGCTCCATCTTGCGCCGCAGTTCCGTGGGATCGAGAATGCCCGTGGCGTCCAGGCGGCGGGAGGCGGACATGGCCGCTTCATTGATGGCCAGCCACTGGGTCCATGTCTCGCCGAAGCGTCTCCACAGGGCGTCTTCGGAGGGGGTTCTGGCCTTCTTGTCAAAGACCGCGAAGGCGCTTCGGGCCTGGGCCAGGGTGCGGTCCATATTGGCGTACTGCCGGTCCCGGGTCTGTTGGTCCAGGTTTTGGATGAGCAGGGTGCGCTGGGCCACGCGCAGGGATTCGGCCGCCTGGTTGATCCCTTGCAGGGCCTCGCGGGCCGGGGCGTTTTCGTCGGTGATGGCCCGCAGACGGCCGGTCACGTCGCCAAGGCCGCGCAGCCCCATGATGCCCACCAGGATGGTCAGAAGCGAAACCAGGACGAAGGCCCCGACCAGTTTCGTTCCGAGCGCCAGATTTTTCATGTCGCTTCCTCCCCATGTCGTGATGCCCGTACTATTCCCACTTTTTCCATGTGTAATTGAAATGTGGCGTTTTGGCAAAGAAAGGAAGCAATTTTCACGGTTTTGCGAATGGTTTGCGTATTTGGGCCTTTCCGGATCGCGTCCTTCCCGTTCGCGGGACGGGAGTTCCCCACGAACATCTTGAAAGCCCTGTTTTTCGTGGATGCAGGGCGTTGTTTCAGATGACGCAGCATGGTCGCGACCGGCTCGTGATCTTCGAGGCGGCGACAGTCTCGGGAGCTTTCATGCTTCCTGCAAACACCTGGAAGGTGCTTCAGCGTGGAGCCCGTATCGTTCCCCCGAGTGTCCTTTTTCTTTACAGGCTCCGGGATAATATTGTATATTAACTTTCCATGTGTATGAAAAACGAGCAGCAGCACCGACGATTCCTCTGGCAGCCCTTTCGAAAAAACAGTCCCTTCTGGATTTATGCCTCGCCCTGGGCCGTGCTCGGCGCAGCGGCGGTGCTGGCCGCCGTGGTGGTGGTCATGGCCGTGCTCAACGTCAACCGGGAAAAGGAATACGTCACCCGCATCCTGCGCGAAAAGGGGGCGGCCATCATCCGGGCCCTTGAGGCCGGAACCCGTACCGGCATGATGGGGGGGCTTGGGCGGGGGCCGGGCCTGCAACGGCTTTTGGTGGAGACCGCCGGGCAGGGGGATATCTTTTATATCGTCATCACCGACCGTTCGGGAAAGATTCTGGCCCATGACGACCGGTCCCTGGTGGGCAGCCAGTTTTTGCCGCCAGAGGAACTGGCCCTTTTGGCCCCGACTGGCGAGGAAAAATGGCGCGTGGTGCGGGAGGAGGGGACCGGGAGGCGTTCCTTTCTGGTCTACCGGGAGTTTCTGCCGCGCGGCGGGCCGGAAAGGCGGCGCGGCCAGGGGCGTTTCCCCGGTCCCCGGGATCTGTTCCCGGCCCCGCCGGACCTGTCCGACGGCCCGCTCCCCGGGGTCCGGGGCGTCCCCCCCGGCCGTCCCGGGATGGAGTGCCCGGCGCAACCCGCCCCCTCCCCCCAAACCGAGTCGGACTTTTTGTGCGCTGAGGACTGCGACGGGCAGGGCGCCCAAAAAAGCCTGCGGGATGCGGAGATGATCGTGTTCGTGGGCATGGACATCGGTCCTTTCGAGCAGGCCCGGTCCATGGATTTCCAGGGCACCCTGGTCACCTCGGCCACCCTTTTGGCGCTTGGGTTCGCGGCCGTGGTGTCGCTTTTCTGGGCCCAGAGCCACCGGGTGTCCAAGCGGCTTTTACGCGACACCCGGGCCTTCGCCTCGGAGGTGGTGGGCACCATGCCCGCCGGACTGGCCGTGGTCGATCCGGAGGGCATGCTGGCCATGGTCAACGCCTCCTTTGAGGCCCTTTTGGGGCGCAAGTCCGCCGATGTCGTGGGGCGGCCCGCCGCCCAGGTCTTGCCCCCGGGACTGCTCGAACTGGGGACGGGCCCGGAGGCGGTCCTGTCCGGCGAGGCCTCCGGCCACAAGGAGAGCGAGGGGGAGTTTGATTTCGGCGGAGACGGTCCCGTGCCGCTGGGGGTGAGCGTGACCCGTATCGTGGCCGAGGACGGCGGGCTGGTGGGCACGCTCTATCTGGTTCGGGACTTGCGCGAGGTGCGGGCGCTCCAGGAGGAGGTCCGGCGGCGCGAGAAGCTGGCCGCCATGGGCAACCTGGCCGCCGGGGTGGCCCATGAGATCAGGAACCCCTTAAGCTCCATCCGGGGCTACGCCTCCTATTTCGGCAGTAAGTTCGCCCCGGACAGCGAGGACCGTAAGGCCGCCCAGGTCATGGTCCGGGAGGTGGACCGCTTAAACCGGGTCATCTCCGAGCTCATCGACTATTCCCGGCCCTCGGAACTGGCCCGCCGTCCCGTGTCCCTGGGCGAGGCCGTGGAGCACTGCCTGCGCCTGATCCGCCCCGACGCCGAGGCGTCTTCCGTGCGCGTGGCCACCCATGGCCTGGATGCCGCGCCAACGGCCCTGCTCGATCCGGATCGCTTTTCCCAGGCGCTTTTAAACGTCTTGCTCAACGCCGTGCAGGCCATGCCCTCGGGCGGGACGCTGTCCGTGACCGTTGGGGTCTCCGACGACGGCCGGGGCTTTGTGGAGACCGCCGACGAGGGAGTGGGCATCGACCCGGCGGACATGGGCAAGATATTCAACCCCTATTATACCACCAAGGCCACGGGGACCGGGCTGGGACTGGCCGTGGCGCTCAAGCTCGTCGAGGCCCATGGCGGCGAGATGCGGGCCGCGCCCCGGCCGGGCGGCGGCACGGTGATCGCCATGTATCTGCCCCTGGCCCGCGACAATGATGAGGAGAAGCCATGAAGCCCAGTATTTTGGTGGTGGACGACGATCCCGGACATCTGTCCATGCTGACCACAGTGCTTTCGGGCTGGGATTTCCGGGTGGAGGGGGCCTCAAGCGGCCAGAAGGCCCTGGCGGCCATCCGCGAAAAACCCCGGGATCTCGTCCTGACCGACGTGCGCATGGCCGGGATGGACGGCATTGAGGTGCTGCGCGCGGTCAAGGAATACAACCCGGCCATGCCGGTTTTGATCATGACCGCCTATTCCTCGGTGGAGACGGCGGTTACGGCGCTTAAAAACGGGGCCTACGACTATTTGATCAAGCCCCTGGACATGGATGTGCTGCGCCTGACCATGGACCGGGCCCTGGACCATCTGCGGCTGCGAACCGAGAACCGGGCGCTCAAGGAGCGGCTGGCCGAGGGCTTTCGAAGCGATGAGATCATCGGCCAAAGCCCGGCCATGAAAGAGCTTTTGGACATGGCGGCCCTGGCCGCGCCTACCGAGGCCACGGTCCTGGTCACCGGGGAGTCGGGCACGGGCAAGGAGCTGGTGGCCCGGGCCATCCACGCCAACAGCCCGCGCAAAAACGGGCCGCTGATCACGGTCAATTGCGCCGCCCTGGCCGAGACCCTGCTGGAATCCGAACTGTTCGGCCACGAAAAGGGGGCCTTCACCGGGGCCGACCGGCGGCGCGAGGGCCGGTTCATGGCCGCCGACAAGGGCACCATCTTTTTGGACGAGATCGGCGAGATATCCCCGGCCACCCAGGCCAAGCTGTTGCGGGTCATCCAGGAACGCGAGATCGAGCGCTTGGGCGGGGATCGGCCCATCGGCGTGGACGTGCGCATCCTGGCGGCCACCAACCGGGATCTCAAGGCCGAGGTGGAGGCCGGGCGGTTCCGGGAGGATCTGTACTATCGCCTCAATGTCCTGGTGCTGGCCGTGCCCCCCCTGCGGGAACGCCGGGAGGACATTCCGCTTCTGGCGGCGCATTTCCTGGACCGGTTCGCCAAAAAAAACCGCAAATCCGTCAAGGGATTCTCCCCCGGGGCCAGGGAGGCCCTTTTGCACCACCCGTGGCCGGGCAACGTGCGGGAGCTGGAAAACGCCGTGGAGCGCGGGGTCATTTTGGCGGTCGGCGACTACCTGACCGAGCGCGAACTGCCGCCCGGGGTGGCCGCCGCCGTGCCGGACATGCCGCCGGGGGGAGGGCGCATCGCACATGACCCGGCCGATCTGGCCGGACAGCCGCTGGAAGACATCGAACAGCGGGCCATCCTGGCCACGCTGAAAGAAACCGGCGGCAATAAGAGCGAGGCCGCCCGTGTCTTGGGCATCACCCGGGCCACGCTGCACAAAAAACTCAAGAAGTACGGGGAAGAATAATCTTCCTTCGCCATATCACGAAAAGGCCGGAAGGGACTTGTCTCTTCCGGCCTTTTTATATTTGGGGATTCCAAAGGGGGCTCGCCCCCTTTGGCCGCCGGAGGCATCTCCCCCCGGCCCAATGCACGGATACACCGCCGCAGCCACGGCAAAGCCCAGGCCCGTATTGAAACATCTGGAAATTGAAAAATAGTATATATTTTCAATAGATACTATTTTAAAGTCTGGACGCGATCTGATACGCCGCCGCAGCCACGGCGAAGCCCAGGCCCGTATTGAACACCATGGCGAAGGCGGCCCAGCCCCAGGACGCCTCCCGGGCCATGGCCACCACCGTCACGAAGCACGGCGCGTACAGGATGGTGAAGATGATCAGCGCCAGGGCCGAGGCTTTGGACATGGCCGGATCGGCGGCCAGCTTCTCGGACAGCGGCGTGGCCTCCCCGGGGTCCACCTCGCCCAGGGCGTAGGAGGTGCCCAGGGTGGAGACGATGACCTCCTTGGCCGCGATGCCGCCCAGAAGTGCGATGTTCACCCGCCAGTCGAACCCGGCCAGCCGGGTGACGTCCTCCAGGGCGGTGCCCAGGCGTCCGGCCAGGGAGTTTCGCAGGGCGGCCTCGGCCTTTTTGTTGTCGATGTCGGCCAGACGCGCCTCCAGGTCGGCCAGGGCCGCGCCGTCCAGTCCCGGGGCCGCCGTGGTTTCGGCGGCTTCCAGGGCGGCGGCGAGCGTCCGGCGGCTGGTCGCATAGCCGTCGGCCACGTCCTGGGGAAGCTGGGGATAGGTCATGGCCGCCCAGAGAAGGACGGAGATGGCCAGGATCGTGGTCCCGGCCTTTTTGACGTACTGCCAGGCCCGCTCCCAGGTATGCAGGAGCACCCCGCGCAGGGTGGGGATGCGATACGGCGGCAGTTCCATCAAAAACGGCGTGGCCTGGCCCCGGATCACGGTGGAGCGCAACAGCCTCGCCACCAACAGGGCCGCGCCCCAGGAGGCCAGGGTGATCCAGAACATGGCCGTGCCCGCGCCCTGGGGGAAAAAGGCCCCCACGAGCAGCACGAAGACCGGTATCTTGGCCCCGCAGGCCATAAACGGCGCAGTCAGGATGGTGGCCAGGCGCTCCTTGGGACTGCGCAACGTGCGCGCGGCCATGACCCCGGGCACGGCGCAGCCGCCCGGGATGCCGCCGGAGATGATGAAGGGCATCACCGAGCCGCCGTGCAGCCCGAAGATCCGGAACACCCGGTCCAGCATGTAGGCCATGCGGGCCATGTAGCCCAGGTCTTCCAGATAGGACAAAAGAAAGAACATGATGACGATCAGCGGCACGAACCCGAGCACCCCGCCCACGCCGCCGATGATCCCCGAGACCACCAGCGACTGGATCTGCCCCGGGGGGATGACGGCGGCGGCCAGCCCCGACAGCCAGGAAAAGAAATCCTCGAACCAGCCCATGGGATATTCGCCGATGAAAAAGACCATCTCAAACATGCCGTAGAGCACGCCGAGCATTAAAAGCGGCCCCAGGAAGCGATCCGTGACCACCCGGTCCACCTTGTCGGAATAGACGATGCGTTCCCGGCTGGCGTCTTTTTTGAGCACGCCCTGCTTGAGAAGCGAGGCGATGAACCCGTAACGGTAGTCGGAGATGAGCGCCTCGGGATAGGAATTCATGGTGGCCGCGAGGTGTCCGGCCAGGCGTTCGACGATGGCCGCCAGACGGTCGTAGGCGGCTCCGGACTGGCGGCAGATGCCCGCCACCTCATGGTCGCCCTCAAGGAGTTTGAGGGCCACCCACCGGGCAGGCAGACGGCCGTCGAGAAAGCGCGCATCCTCGATGATGCCGGTCATTTCCGCCAGCGCCGCGTCCACGTCCGGGCCGTAGGACAAGATCAGCGGTTCCCAGGGACGGCGGTTGCCCCTGGCGAAGTCCAGGGCCGCGTCCAGAAGCCGCTCCTTGCCCTCGCCGATCCTGGCCACGGTCTCCACCACCGGCGAGCGCAGAAGCCTGGACAAAAGCCCGGTGTCGATCTGCATACCCCGTTTCTTGACCTCGTCCATCATGTTCAGGGCCAGAACCACGGGCACGCCCAGCTCCAGGAACTGCACGGTCAGATACAGGCTGCGTTCCAGGGCCCCGGCATCGAGGATGTTCACCACCATCTCCGGACGTTCGTCCACCAGGAAGTTGCGCGCGGCAAGCTCCTCGGCGGAATAGGCGGTCAGGGAATAGGTGCCGGGCAGATCCACCACATGGACGGTCACGCCGTTATGCGTCAGGCGGCCTTCCTTTTTCTGTACGGTGACGCCGGGATAGTTGCCCACATGCTGCCTGGAGCCGGTCAGGGCGTTGAACATGGTGGTCTTGCCGGAGTTGGGGTTTCCGGCCAGGGCGATGGTCAGGGTGTTCCCGGTCATGTCAATCCTGCCTGATCACGAGGATGTGGTCGGCCTCGCTGTTGCGCAAGGTCAGGGTGAAGTCCCGCAGCCGCAGGGCCACCGGATCGTAAAGCGGGGCCCGGCCTATGACCTGGACTGTCGTTCCGGGGACGATCCCCATGTCCCGTATGCGGCGGCCAAGTTCCCCGGCGGCGGCCACGGAATGGATGACCGCCTGGGTGTTGACCGGAAGCTGACGCAAGCAAATCGGTTCGGACATTGTTGCTCCCTTGTCAGGCGAAGTCCGTCCTGGATGTTCCGGGTTCGTCTTGTGCAGGATGCGAACCCGGGTTCGCTCAAGGGCGATATCCCATTGCGGGGCGGAAGGAAAGAACCGCCGGATGCGGAGGGCGGGACCACGCCGGTTCCGGGAAGGAAAAAGGCCCGGCCAGTCCTTTCGGATCGGCCGGGCCTTCTTGGATTGTTGTTTTAAAACATATGGTTACACGAATAGCTTGGTGGTGTGGAAGACCACGACCGCCATCACGAAGGCGAAGGCCATGGAGCCGCCCACGGAAAAAAGCGCCCACTTCCAGTTGGATTCCTTGGCGATGCACACCACCGTGACCATGCACGGGGTATACAGCAGCATGAAGACGAAGACGCTTAAGATCGCCGGAAGCGTCCAGGCCGGATCGGCGGCCAGCCGGTCGCTTAAGGACGTGGCGTCTTCAGGGTCGACCTCGCCCATGGAATAGGCCGTGGCCATGGTGGAGACGAAGACCTCCTTGGCCGCAAACGCCCCGATGAGCGCGATGTTGGCCTGCCAGGGAAATCCGGCCAGATCCGTGACGGGTTTGAGGAAACTGCCCACGCTGCCGCCCACGGAATACTGTAGGGCCGCCTCGTTTTGTTCGTCGGTGATGGGGGTCTGGGCGTCGGAGACGAGCTTGTCCAGATCCTCGCCCGTGGCCTGGGGATTGGCCGTCTTGACCTGCTCCTCGGCGATAGAGCGGCGGGCGTCGAAGCTGGCTACCGTGTCCTCGGGCAGTTCCGGAAAGGTCATGACCGCCCACATGACGATGGACACGGCCAGGATCACGGTTCCGGCCTTTTTTACGTACTGCCAGACCCGCTCCAGGGTATGCACGGCCACGCCGCGCAGGGTGGGCAGGCGGTAGGGGGGAATCTCCATGACGAACGGGGTGCTTTCGCCCTTGACCACGGTCCAGCGCAAAAGCCGCGATACGAGCAGCACGAAGGCCCAGGCCGCAATGACCACGGCGAACATGGCCCCGGTGGGGCTTTGCGGGAAAAACGCGGCCACGAGCATGAGGTAGGCCGTGGTCTTGGCCCCGCAGACCATGAACGGGGCGGTGAGGATGGTGGCCAGGCGTTCGCGGGGGCTGCGCAGGGTGCGGGCGCACATGACGCCTGGCACGGCGCAGCCGCCGGGGATGCCGCCGGACATGATCAGCGGCATGACCGACATGCCGTGCAGGCCGAAGATACGCATGACCTTGTCCATCATGTAGGCCACACGCGCCATGTAGCCCAGGTCTTCCAGGAACACGAGCATGGCGAACATGATGAGGATCAGCGGGGTGAATCCGATGACCGCGCCCACGCCGCCGATGATGCCGTTCACTATCAGGGACTGGACGTAGCCTTCGGGGATGTAGGTGGTCCCGAGGTCGGAGAGGGCTGTGAAGCCGTCCTCGATCCAGCCCTGTGGGTAGGCCCCCAGGGTGAAGGTGATGTAGAACATGGCCCACAGCATCCCGGCCATGATCAGCGGCCCGAGGAGCTTGTGGGTGACCACGCGGTCGATGTTGTCGGACATGTTGCGCCGCAGCTCGTCGCCACCCGTGACCACGCCCTGTTTGAGCAGACCGTTGATGAAGCCGTAGCGCCAGTCGGCGATGATGGCGTCGGGGGTGGTGTTGCTGTTTAAGCGGGTGGTTTTTTCCGCCTCGGCGCAGACGGCCTCCAACTCGGCGGACAGGGGGCCGGCGGCCCGGCCGGCCTCAATGACCAGTTCGTCGCCCTCGAGGTATTTGATGGCCACCCAGCGCGGGTCGTGTCGGCCGGTCATGAACCCCTCTTCCTCAATGCGCTTGGCCATCCGCTCCAGGATCGGGTCCAGGTCCGGGCCGTAGGACAGGCGGATGGGCTTCCACAGGCCCTTGGTGTCCTTGGCCAGCTGCACCACCTCGGCCATGAGCTCCTCGCGGCCCTGCCCAAGCCTGGCCGTGCAGGCCACCACCGGGACGTTTAAAAGCTGGGAGAGCTTTTTGGTGTCGATGGCCACGCCGTTGCGCTTGACCTCGTCCATCATGTTCAGGCCAAGGACCAGGGGGGCGCCGATCTCCATGAACTGCACCGCCAGATACAGGCTGCGCTCCAGGGCCGTAGCGTCCACCATGTTGATGACCACGTCGGGATGTTCGTCCACGATGACGTTTCTGGCCACCACTTCTTCCATGGAATAGGAGGTCAGGGAATAGGTGCCGGGGAGATCCACCAGTTTTATTTCATAGCCGTTTTTCCGGTAGGTTCCCTCCAGACGGTCCACGGTGATGCCGGGATAGTTCCCGACCCTGGCCGAACCGCCGGTGATGGCGTTGAACATGGTGGATTTGCCGCAATTGGGCTGGCCGGACATGGCCGCGCGGATATGGGCCTGTGACATGGACTATTTGGCCTCCACGGTAATGAAATCGGCTTCGCTGTTGCGAAGCGAGAGGGTGAAGCCCTTCATGCGCAAGGCCACCGGATCCTGGAGGGGGGCCCTCCCGACCACCATCAGGTCCGTGCCCGGAACCAGGCCCATGTCCCGGATGCGGCGTCCCATCTCGCCGCTGGCCGTGACCTGGCGGATCTGGCCGCATTGGTTGACGGACATTTTTCTCATCGACATGACCATGGTGCGCCTCCTTGCAACAGAGAGATTGCGGGGTTGAATGAAGCCTGACTGCCGAAGCCTGCATGGGCCGCTGTCCTTCGCGTCAACACGGAAACGAACCGTGGAGGTCAGGGGGGCTGTGCGTCTGGCGCCGATCCGAAGGGCCTGCGGTGGTGTCGTGGTGCGGGGATGTCGGAACACGGCAACAGTCTTTTGTCGGACGGGACGGTTTGGGCGCGCCGTCCGGGCACGCGAGGTTATGCTTGACATTGAAAATGAGAACCGATTCCTTGTGACGATTGATTAGAGACTTTGATTCTCATTGTCAACGATTAATCTGGCGACAGATTGAGAACGGCAAAAGAGGCGTTACTCCAGGGTAACCCGGTCGCCGCCGATTTTTTTTACGGCGTACACTACCTTGTCGCTTCGGGCGACAAGGTCGCGCAGTTCTTCATCCGCGTCGGGGCAGGGCCCTGTGGGCGGCCGATAGGCTGCGCCGCCGATGCTCACCGTGCAACCGTACTGTTGCGATGCGGCGAAACGGGTGCGGATGCGCTCCCCGACTACGCGCGCGGCCTCGGTGTCGCGCGTGGGCAACAGGATGCCGAATTCGTCCCCGCCGAGCCGGTAGCACCCATCCACCTGTTCCCGGACGGATTCGCGAATGATGGTCCCAAGCAGGGTCAGAACCATGTCTCCGGTCTGGTGGCCATGCACGTCATTGACCTGCTTGAACTTGTCGCAGTCGATGAGCATGAGGTGGAAGGGGTGGCCGGTATGGCGGGCGCGGCAGGCCAGTTCGCGGATGCGGGTCTCGAACTGGCGGCGGTTGCCGAGTCCTGTGAGGGGATCGCGGTTGGAGAGTTCCTCGAACATTTTTTTGGTGGTGTCGGTCTTTTCCAACTCCACCCGAAGCCGGGTCTCCCGGGAGCCGATCAGATGGGTCATCCAGTCCAGGTTGCGCTTGAGGCGCAGGATGTCGTGCTCCTCCTCATCTTCCATGGGAAGGTCGAATCGAACCGCGTAGTTGCCGCGCTTGACCTCCATGCAAAAGGCGTTGATCTCGCGGATGTCTTTAATGACCAAAAAGCGGCTGAGGAATCCGGCCAGCGGACTGAGCAGGGCCAGGGCGGCCGCCAGATAGGCCGCCAGATACAGGGCCGTGTCCCGCGATGCATGGGATTCCACCAGGTATAAAATGACCGCGGTGGGGACAATCATCACGCAAAACAGGACCACGGCCATTTTTGCTTTGACGCTCACTTTTTCCACCATCCTGCCGACGGCGTCCCAGCCGTCAAGGAGAATCTTGGGGATAAACCGTTTCACGCAGACCCTGGTCCGGGAATTGGCATCCTTCAGTGTTTGCTGCGTTTCGTCGTTCGTGGTTTCCATGGGGTTCATGGAGAGCGCTCCTTCCCGGGCGGCTGCGGCCGAATGCGTTCGCGACGGGGATGCCCCGTGCATTGGGGCCTTGGGTTCGGTGGTCATTTCTGGGCATCCTGGCTGGCGGCGCCCGGCCTTGCTTCACAGGGGGACGGATGGCCAGAAAGGCGCGCCTCCGGGCCTGGGAAACAGGGTTGCCGGTCGCTTCTGAAGTGGGCTTCGAGGCTGTCGGCGATGTCCGAAAAGGCGTCCACCACCAGGGGATCGAACTGGGTTTCCCGACAGCGCAGGATTTCGTCGCGGGCTTGGTCGAAGGGGATGGACTCCCGGTAGGGCCGCCGCTGCAACATGGCGGAGAGGCTGTCGGCCACGGCGATGATGCGCGCCCCGAGGGGGATGGCCTGGCCGCACAGGCCGTCGGGATAGCCGCGACCATCGTACCGCTCGTGGTGGGAGAGAATCATGCCCGTGACCCCGGTTTCATTCATCCGGGCGATGGGCGATACGATGCGCGCCCCCACCACGGGATGGGCGCGGATCATGGCCCATTCCTCCCGGGTCAGGGACGTGGGCTTGGTCAGAACCATGTCCGGGACGCCGATCTTTCCCATGTCGTGCAGATGGCCGGCCACATGCACGACCTCGGCCATCTCCCGGGAAAGGCCCATGGCCAGGGCCAGGCGTCGGGAAACCCGGGCCACATCTTCGGAATGGGACCAGGTGCAGGGATCCTTGGCGTCGATGGCCCAACCAAGGGATTCGGCGAGTTGGTGAACCATATGAGGCAGACACAGGGCGGATTCCGATACACGCGAGGCGAAGTCGCACAGCTTCGTTCGACGGTCGAGGTCCGGCCCGTCCGTATTGTCCAGGTACATAAGCCCTCCCGGAGTACGTCGGGGGAAAAGAGGTGATGCGCCGTCATGGGGGAAAAACGGCGCGCCATGTTGCACGGTCATTGAGATTCCTTTCGCCGACGCGCCGCATGATTGCGATGCTGCCTGGTGATTTCACAGCACGCTATCCCCGGCGCTTACGGAAGCGGCGACAATCAGGGGGATGACCGCCTCCGTTGCGGTTCCCGGCGGCATCCGTGGCAGTGTCCGGATCAGGACTGGTCCATGGCGGCTCCTTCGTGGGGCGTTCGGACAGGATGGGGCAGGGGGGCGGCGCAGGATGCGGGAACCTCGGGGGTCTCGCTCCTGACCGGGGCGCTCCGGCGGAAAGCCCGTTCGATAAAGGGCCGCAGGGAACCCAGAGACGAGATGGAAGCGGTGGATACCATGGGTGGCATGCTCCTGGTTTATTCCCGGAGGGCCGGGAGAAAAACATCACATTTCCGCGGCGTTGTGCAGATTCTTCAGGTTGGCCGTGACGTCGGAATACAGGGGGGCGTCGTCCCCGGCCTTTTTCTCGATGAGCGACAGGGCCAGTTTGAAATGGATCTCCGCCTGGGACGGATTGCCCAGATCCCGAAAGACCAGGCCTATGATGTTGCGGATGTCCGCCTCCTGCAGCGGGGCGCCGATCAGTCTGGCCCGATCCGCCGCCATCCCCAGGTAATACAGGGCGTCTTCGTAACGACCCTTGTTGAAGGCCTCCTTCCCGTTTTGCTTGAGAAGGATGATGCGATCAGCCGTACCCATACGCATCTCTCCGGTTTCAAGGACGTTTTGCTCAGTCGGCCATTCCCCGGCACGCTAAGCCGTCCTGCGTTACGAACGCCCACGGGGAATCATTGGACTTCGTTATTTCATCTCAAGGCCGCGTTTATTCGGCGCGCAGACAATCCCGCAGGGAGGAGACGCCGCAGGAGTGCAGCATACGCAGGGGGATGTTGCGGGATTTGGCGGCCTTGGCCGCTTCGCGCCGGGCTTCGTGGGACACCTTGTTGGTAAAGACGATGACCAGGTCGGATTCGCCGATCTGGGCCGCGATGCCGCGTTCCTTGCCGGTGAAGCATTTGAGCGTCACGCCGCCCTCTTTTGCGGCCTCGATATAATCGCGCTTGAGCCGGTCCATTCCGCCGATAAGCGATGCGCACATGGTTGCCTCCCTCGATGTTGCGATTTCCTGTGATTTCGTTGGTCCCTGCTTAATTGAAAGCGATTATCATTGTCAACTAAATTTTTGCATTTTCTTTTCCTGTGAGGCACCGGCTTGAAGCCACTGCTCAGACCGTTCCGGTGCGCCCGGCAGGTGTCGGCGGATGTGGCATCTGGGATTCCCTCTTGTCGGACGCACGGCGGTCTGATTGGTGCGGCAGCGTGTGAACACGGCAGAATCAGATGAAAAGAGCGCGCTGTGTCGCCGCGTATTTCGCGGTCTTTTATGGGGCTTTTGCCAACGTTCTCCTTGACGGCCGGGAACATTCTCGTTTAGTCAACTCATAAATTGAGTGAGCTCATTTAATGATTTTACTCGACTCAATGGTCTAACTCGTGAGGGAGTCCATGGACAGAAAATCCACGCGCAGGGAGCAGGCCTCTGCGGAAACGCGCAGGCTCATTTTGGCGGCCGCCAAGGAACTGTATCTGGAGAAAGGCTATCGGCAGGCGCCGTCCCGGGAATTGGCGCGGCGGGCCGGGGTGGCCGAGGGCACGGTGTTCGCCCATTTTCCGGACAAGGCCAGCCTGCTGGCTGCGGCGTTACATGAGGATCTCGAGCAGACCGTCGGCCGCGCCGTGGCCAGCCTGCCGCCACGGGATGCCCCCTGCCGGGACAGGCTGCTGCATCTGGCCGGGGCATTGTATGCCTATTATGCCGAAAATCCCGAGCTCTCGCGCGCCCTGGTCAAGGAGTCGCTCTTTCTTGGCGGTGACTGGGGAGAGCGGGTCCGGGATGCTGTCCTGGGGTTTGTGTCCCTCGTGAGCGCCATTGTGGAGGAGGCCAAGGCTCAGGGAGAATACGCCCCGGACGTGGACGCCGCCTTGGCCGGGAAGGCCTTTTTCGCCGCCTATTATCTGGAGCTTGTGGGCGGTCTGAGCGGGCCGGGGTTTGATCCGGCTCAGGTCCGAAACGATCTGGAGGCCCAGATTCGTATGTGGGAGCGGGGACTTGTCAACGGTTGAACGCGCAACAGGAGAGGGAAAGCCAATGCTGTCGCTACGCGGAATGTGGAATTTTCTCAAAAGTGGTCAGATCGGGTTGGTGAGACGGCTTGAACGGACGAGCGCGGAACTGTATCGGGTGTGTTTTCTGGCCCGCGCCGGTGAACTCGGGCTTTTACAGAAGCTTGGAACGGACGGTGCGGCTTTGGGCGAGACGGGGCTGGCCTTGGGAATCGGCGCCGACCGGTATCCAGCCCTGGAAGCGCTGCTCGACCTTGGCGTCACCCTGAAAGAGCTTGATCTGAAAAACGGCCGCTACAGGCTCAAAGGCTTTCTGGCCAAGGCGCTGGCCAAGGATGCGAACGACTCCTGGCGGGCCATGGCCTCGGAGATATCCGGGCTGCATGTCGCCTGTGTGGCGGTTGCGCCCGGCGGGGAATCCGATGCCCGAAGACTGGCCGAGATGACAGCGGCCTTTTCTTCGGTCATCGCCCGGTCGTCGCGGACCTTGGAGCCGGTGTTGACGGCCGTCACCCGGAAACTCGTGCCCGCAAACGGCCCTTTCCGGTTGTTGGAGGTGGGCTGCGGCTCCGGTGTCTACGTGCGCGAGGCCCTGCGCCGCAATCCCGAGGCAACGGTCGTGGCTGTGGAACGCGTTCCCGAAGTCGCTGAAAATGCGGCGGCGTCCATCCGCCAGGAGGGTTTTGCGGCCAGATGCCGGATGGTCAATGACGATGTTCGCGAACTGTCTTTTGGCCGGGAGTTCGACCTGATCACGTTGCACAACAACATCTACTACTTTTTGGAAGATGAGCGGCCCGAACTGCTGTCCCGACTGCGGTCCTGGCTGAAACCGGGGGGCAGGCTGGCGGTGACCACGGTATGCCGGGGCGGCGGCGGTCCCGTCTCCCGGGTGCTTATGCTGTGGTCGACGGTCACGGCCGATGCGGGGAGCCTGCCCTCTCCGGACGGCTTTGCGAACGTACTGACCCAGGCGGGTTTTTCCGGGGCCAGGACGCAGTCTCTTTTTCCCGGCGAGGCGTATACGCTTTTCACCGGGGAAAATCCGGCCTGAGGGAACGCGCCTCCCGATCAATATCGTCGCCTGAACGTCTTGGCAGGTATGGTGGGAGGTGGCGCAATGCAGCGGCAGGCCAGAACCCATGTGTCCGGGATGAGACAGGGACACAGGACGGTTTTTTCCCTAAAGCCGAAAGAGGATCGGGGGCGACATGAACACGGACACGCTCGGTTTTTGCGACCTGGGATGCCGGTACGCCTCCTGGCCGAAAAAGGACGGCATGGACGGTTCGGGCAGTTGCCGAACCTTTGCGGCCCTGTACTGTTCCCTCAAGGATCGTCCGGTGCACAAGAACATGCCCTGCCGGGACCGGCAGGAGCGCGACCCGGAGAAGGATTCCCGTTGAACAGGACCGTGCGGCCGATGCCGACGCGGGGCGGGAGGGCTGGAGGAGCGGGAAAAGGTGGGCGTCGTGGGGAAGCCTGGGCAAGGGACGTCCGAGCAGGGACGTCCCTTCCGCAGGGGAACCGGAGCCAGGCGGATGGCATCGGTGCGGTTGCCCAGGTAATGTTGTCGTTGTTTGATATGTTAGAAAAAGCATAACGAGATGCGAAGGTCCGGTCAAGGGCTTTTGAAAACGAAAAAAGGCCGGACGTCCAGGGCGGAGCGCGGCCTTTTTGTTGGATGCGCAGCAGGGGAGGCGCAGCGGCGGCCTGCGGCGGGCCGCACCCGCCAGAATGTTAGAGAAAGATGCCCACCACCGCCCCGGTCATGAGCGTGGCCAGGGTGCCCGACACAAGCGACCGCATGCCCAGGGCCACGATCTCCCCCCGGCGGGACGGGGCCATGGCCCCCATGCCGCCCACCAGGATGCCCAGGCTGCCGAAATTGGCGAAGCCGCACATGGCGTAGGTCATGATCAGCCGGGAGCGTTCGGACAGCGCGTCGGCGGGAAGCCGCGACATCTCCAGGTAGGCCAAAAGTTCGTTTAAGGCGGTCTTGACGCCCATAAGCATTCCGGCCGTTTCCGACTCGGCCCAGGGCACGCCGATGACCCACACCAGGGGCCGGAACACGAAGCCGAAGAGGCGCGGCAGGGTCAGCGGCGCGCCCATGACATCGGGCAGAAGCCCCAGGGCCTGATCCGCCAGGGAGACCATGGCCACCAGCACGATGAGCGTGCCCGTAACGTTGATCAGAAGCCCCATGCCGTCCGAGGCCCCCCGGGTGATGGCGTCCATGGGCCCGGCGGCCGGGTTGGGCGGAACGATCTCGCCGTCGGTGATTTTTCCGGTCTCGGGGATCATGACCATGGACACCAGGATGGCCGCCGGGGCGCTGATGATCGAGGCCACCAGGATATGCCCCAGGGCGTCGGGAATGACGTTTTGCAAAAAGGTGGCGTAGAGCACCATGACCGTCCCGGCGATGGTGGCCATGCCTGCGGTCATGACTGCGAACAGTTCGCTGCGGGTCATGTTCGCCAGATAGGGGCGGATGAACAGCGGGGCCTCCACCATGCCCACGAAGATGTTGGCGGCCACGCTCACCCCAAGCGCTCCGCCGATGCCCATGGTCTTTTGCAGCGCCTTGGACAGCACTTTGACCAGGACCGGGAGCACCCGCCAGTAAAAAAGGAGCGACGACAGGGCGCTGACCACCAGGATCAGCGGCAGGGCCTTGCAGGCCATGACGAAGGTGCTGCCCATGCCGGTCTCGGCAAAGGGCAGGGGGGCGCCGCCAAGGAAGCCGAAGACGAAGGTGGTTCCGGCCGTAGTGGCCGTGTCCAGGGCCATGACCAGCCGGTTCAGGCTCAGGAAGGCGTCCTTGATGACCGCAATCTTGAGGAATAAAAAGCCCACCGCAAGCTGCAGGACAATGCCCACCACGATGGTCCAAAGCCGCACAGCCCGCCGGTTTTCGCTCACAAGCCAGGCGATGAGCACCAATACAAGGAGTCCCGTCGCGCTTTGGACCATGGATGTCCCCGGACGTCCGGCTGGGTGGCCAGGGCAGGGGCGGCCGGTGCGCTTCTCGCCTGGTGTGGATTCAGGGCTGGTACGCCCTCAGGGTCCGTCGCCGCCCGAGGGCAGGACCAGCGTCTGGCCCGGGCGCAGTTTTTTGGGGTCCAGGCCCTTGTTGGCCCGACGCAGGGCGTCCGGGGCCAGGCCGTGCTGCCTGGCGATGCTGGCCAGGGTCTCGCCGCGTTGGACCACATGTTTTCGGGGGCCTTCGTCGCTCGGCGGCGGTGCGGCCGTGGCCTGGGGAACGGGAGTGGCCTCCGTCAGGGCCGCAAACAGGGTGTCCCGGGCCGGGGAGGGCGGAATGGGCAGGGCGTCTCCCGTGGCGGAGATCACCCGGGCAGCCAGGCGTCTGGCCCCGGCGTCGGTCAGATGCACGCCGTCGCCGGTGCGCAGGGGAATCAGCGCGCCCGAGAGGTCGCGGGCCGTGGGGGTGTAGGCGTCCTCGGCGTCGGAGAAGGTTTCCCAGGTGTCGATGAAACGGCAGGGGGGGGTGGACCTGCAGGCCTCGCGCAAGGCGGCGTTTACGGTGCGCAGGGCGGCGCTCAAGGTCCGGTCGGCCATGGGCGGCGCGCCGACCCAGAAGATGGCGGCCTTGGGGTTGGCGGCAAGGACCATGTCCATGAGGCGTGCGGCGGCGGCGGCATAGGCCGCCTTCCACGGGGTGGAGTCGAAGAGCACCCGCGTGCCGTCGGCGGTGACCAGGGGCATGGCGTCGTTGGCCCCGATCATGAAAATGGCCACATCCGGCCGGTGGTTGCGCACAAGTTCGGGGAGGGCCTGGGGGAAATCCAGAAGCTCCGGCCGGGTCAGGCCGCCGCCCACTTTGCCCAGCCGGAACAGACGGCTGCCGTGGCCATTCAGGACGCCGTCCAGGGTGTCGGCCAGGCTGATGGACAGGGAATCCCCGACGAGAAGGATGACGGGAGGCGCCTTTTTGGGGGCGCGGGTCCGGAAGAGATCCCGGGGGGTCACGTCGACGGGTTCCGGGGAATCGCCGCAACCCGAGGCGGCCAGCAGCCACAGGCCGACCAGGCAGAGTGTCAGGAAGTGGGAAAATATCGGGGTAAAAGCGGAAAAATGGAGCCATGGCCGGGGACATCGCCCGCCTGTGGGCCGCGTCACGGGGCGCCGGTGGGGGCAGCCGCCGGGCCGCCTGCCGCCGTTTCAGCGGTCTGATCGGATTTTTCCTGGAAGATGGCGTGGTTGGATGCCTGATCGAAGAACGACTGGGCCAGGATGTCGCCGCCAGCGACGGTGAAATGGATTTTGTCGTTGGCCCGGACCTTGACCTTGGCCCCCTTGTCGTTTTTCAAAAACGCGGCATAGGTGTCCTCGGGGTCGCACAGGAGGTTCCAGGTGTCCAGAAAGCGGCAGTTGGGATATTTGCCGCATTCCGTGCGCACGATTTCGTTCATGGCCTGGGCCTGCCTGGCGTAGGTGGGGTCGCCCATGACCGGCAGTCCGATCCAGAACACCGGCAGATTGCGCTTGGCCGGGATGTCCAGGAAGGCCTCCATGCGCATGGCGAAGACCTCGCCCCAGGTCTTGTTTTGCGAACCGGGCTCCCGGGGCTTTTCGTTCAAATTGATGTATTTGGCGTCATTGGCCCCCATCATGACCACCACCATGGTCGGGGCGTACTTCTCCACGAAGGTCTGGAGCGCGTTTTCCCAATTGAAATATTTGGGGTTGGCCAGACCGCTGGAGACCTTTCCCTCTTCGATGAGCGTCACGTCCCGGTATTCGTTCACGGCGCGGCGAAGGGACAGGGCCAGGCCGATGGCCAGGGAGTCGCCCACCACCAGGATCTTGTGGGGCGGTTCCAGGCGGGCCTGGGTCAGAGAGGTGACGGGTTCATGCTCCGGAGATGCGGCAGCGGCGGGGGCGGTGGGCGGCACGGCCGGATCGGCGGGCATGTCCCCTTCCAGGTCGAGGCGCGGCGTTGCTGTTTCCCGGCCTTCCAGGGCGGCCAGGAGTTGCTCGCGGTCCAGGGGGCGGAGGTCTTTGATGGTCGGACGGCGTACGGCTTCGTAGGGATCTTCGGCCTCCAGCCGGGGGGCCTGGCCTGCGGTCGTGGCGACATCGCCTGAAACCGGGGTGGATTTGTACGTGTCGTGAAAAAACGGGGCCAGGGCGTGGTCCGTCTCGGCCATCAGGTCGGCGGCCGGAGATTTGCGATAGAATTCGCGCACGCTGCGCAGGGTGCGCAGGATGCGTGAGGAGTGGGTCTCTTCGATACGGTCTTCGGCCCACAGGGTGATTTTTTCGATATTGAAAAAGGCGACCACCACAAAGGCCGTCACATAGATGCAGAAAGCGGGAAACCAGGTGCGCAGGCGGATACGTCGTGTCATATTCTGGTTATCCCGGTCATTTTTTCTGACTTATTTCCAGGGTTTGAGCAACGCCGTCCAGGACGCGGTCGCTGAGCAACCGATACCCGGCCATGGTGAAATGCACCCCGTCCTTGCCCCGCAGTTTCACGGTTTTGCCGCCGAGGTTTTTTTCTGCGGCAAATTCGCCCTTGTCATCGGAAAAAAGATTCCAGGCGTCGATGAACTGGCAGTTCGGGCCGGATTCGCAGGCCGTGCGCATGGCCGCGTTGGCCGTCTTGACCCGGGCGTTGAGCCCTGCGTCGCGCATGGGCGGCAGGGCCACCCAGTAGACGGGGACGTTTTTTTTCGCGGCGATGCCCAGGAAATCCCCGGCCTTCTGGCGGTAACTGTCGGCCCAGACCTCGGTGCCGGGACCGTTTTGGGCGTCGTTGCCGCCGATCATGACCACCAAGGCGTCGGGGCGGGCCGAGGCCAAAAGATCCTCCAGCGTCTGGCCCCAATTGTGGAACTTGACGTTGTCCAGGCCGCTTGAGGTCTTGCCCTTCTGCTCCAGCCGGATTTCCGTGGCCCCGCGAAGCGATTCGGCCAAGGTCATGCCGATGCCCACGGCAAAGGAATCCCCCACCACCAGGACCGTGCGGCCCGGGGTTTTCGAGGCTTTGGCCGCCGTCGGTTCCGGCGCGGGGGCCGCGGCTTTTTCCAGGGACGGCGGCGGGACGGGGGATGTTGGGGACATGGCCTTGCGCCCGGCGTCAGCATCGGGAAGGGCGGCCAGGGCCTGGGGGGGAGTCGCCTCGGCCTGGGGCGTTTGTGTGGGCCGGACATCGGGAAAAATGACGAAAAGCCGGGCCGCCAGGGGCTCAACCAGAGGGGAAAAGGGGGAAGGGTCCAGGGCGGGCGGGGCGTCCGACGCCAGGATCGGCCCGCTTGTGTCGGCCGCAGCCTGGGCGTCGGGTTTCAGATCGTCGGGCTGTCCGGGCGGGGCGACAGGGCGGGACGCCTCGGACTGGCCGGGCTGCCGGGGCGACGTGTCCAGACCCCGCATGCAGCCGATGACCAGGATAATGGCCAGAGCGGCGGCGAGGCAGACGGCCAGGATGGTGATTCGGGAAGGACGTGGAAGCGCGCGCATCCGAATAAGTATAGGGCAACGCCGTTTGCCTTGTCCAGAACCGTGCGACCATCCTTTTGCCCAACCTGCCGGATATGGGAAAAAATGCCGGTTGCCGGGGGCAGGGAAATGTGCTTGTCTCGCCCCCTGCCGCGAACGGCCCGGGCCAAGGGGACACGTTTCATGATCAATGCTTCGGCGATCCGGAAATGCGACGCGGACAGGGAGTGATGACAATGCGAAAGAATATGATGGTCGTTTTGCTTCTGATCGGTGTTATGGCCTTGGCCGGACTGGCCGTGGCCCAGGATTCCCCAGGGGCGAACCCGGGCGCCCCGGTGCAAAAGCCCGCCGTGACCGGCCAGGCTCCGGCCGGGGCGGCGAAACCCGCCGCCAGGGAACCGGCCGCAGCCCCGTCCGCTGCCAAGGAACCGGCCGCGGCCCCCTCCGGCGGCCAGAAAGCGGGCAAGGCCAGCCATCCGGTGCAGGGCAGCCCGGCCGTTACGGCCACGGAACAGCGCTACCAGGAGTATCTGGATCGGGAAAAAAACGCCTCGGATGCGGCCCTGGCCAAGCAGCGCGGCAAGCTTGAAGACAAGTACAAGGGGTTTGTGCGCACGGTGAAGCCCAAAGGCGCTGCCCGGGACGCTGACAAAAAAAGCGCCAAGGACTAAACCCCGACGGCCGGGGTGCGCCCTCCCCCGGGGCGGGCAGACGTGTCCGCTATAGGACGCGATGCCCGGCCAGAAGCCGGGCCATGGCCGGGGCCACGTCCGCCAGATCGGCGCAGACCGTAAACCCCGCCCGGCGTAGGCTGGCGAACTTTTCCGCCGCGCCGGAGGCGTTTTCCAAAATGGCCCCGGCATGCCCGAGCCGCCGTCCGGGCGGGGCGCTCACCCCGGCCACACAGACCGCCACGGGCTTGGGATAGGCCGTGGCCAGGGCGTATTCCGCCAGCCTCTCCTCGGCGTCCCCGCCGATCTCCCCGAGAATCAACACCGCGTTGACCGCCGGATCGTCCCGCACGGCCTCGGCCAGTTCCAGAAAGCCGAGTCCCGTGAACGGGTCGCCGCCCATGCCCACGGCCGCGGCCTGGCCGATCCCGGCCGCGCTGAGCCGGGCCGCGGCCTCGTAGGTCAGTGTCCCGCTGCGGGAGAAGATGGCCACCGGGCCGGGCGTAAAGGGGTCCACGGGCATGATCCCGGCCTTGAACCGCCCGGGGACGATGATCCCCGGGGTGTTGGGGCCGATAAGCAGGGTTGGGCTGCCCGCCATATCCGACAGGGTGGTGAGCATGGCCAACTGGGGGATGCCCTCGGTGATGCAGGCCACCCGGGGAACCCCGGCCAGGGCGGCCTCCAGGATCGCGTCCGGGGCGTGGGCCGCCGGAACGAAAATCACGCTGATATCGACCTCGTGGTCGGCCAGGGCCTGTCGCACGCTGTCGTAGACCGGCACGCCGTCCACATTTTGTCCGCCCCGAAACGGCGTGACCCCGCACACCACCTGCCCGGCGTTCGCCGCGCCGTAGGCGGCCATGAGTCCGGCATGCAGGCGGGCGGTTTTGCCGGTTATGCCCTGGATCATGATCCGCATGGGGCGTACGCCTGCGGCCACATCCTTGGGCACAAGGGGCGGCAGGCCGTCCCGGCCCGGCCCGGCCAGGGGACGCCGGGAGGCGGCGGCACGAAGCGTGCCCCCGGTTCGAGGCGAACCCTGCGGAGCCACGGCCTCGCCGGGACGCACGGCGGGTTCGACCTGTCGGCACACCCCGGCCAGCGCCGCCATGGCCGCGTCCATATCCGGAACCACGGCCAGTCCGTCCAGGGCCAGCCCGTGCAGGACGCCAAGGCCTTCGGCGGCACCGTTTCCGGCCAGACGGGCCACGATGGGCTTTTTGGGCGGACGGCCGTCCAGCACCCGGGCCAGGGCCAGGGCCACTTTTTCGCAGGACAGGATGCCGCCGAAAAGATTGATGCAGATGACCTGCACCGCCGGGTCGTCGAAAAGGATGGACAGGGCGGCGTCAAGGCCTGCCGCATCGGCCGCGCCGCCCACGTCCAGGAAGTTGGCGGCGGGGAATCCGGAGAAGTTGAGGCGGTCCATGGTGGCCATGGCAAGCCCTGCGCCGTTGGCCAGCAGTCCCACGAATCCGGACAGCTTGATCAGCGAAAGCCCCCGCTCCCGGGCCAGGGCCTCCACCGGGTCCACCTCCTCGGGGACCGCGAGGTGATCCGCCCCGGGCAACAGGGCCACGGCATTGTCGTCGAGCTCCGCCTTGCCGTCCAGGGCCAGAAGCGTCCCATCCGTGGTCAACACCAGGGGGTTGATCTCGGCCAGGAGCAGTCCCTGGCCGGTCAGGGCGGCGTAGAGGTTTTTGACCAGGGCCTGAAAATCGGGCCAGGCGGGGTACGGCAGCCCCAGGTGGAAAAAGGCGGAACGCGTCTGGGCCGCAGACGGGCCGCCCGGCAGGCGCAGATCCTGGATGAGGATATGGCTCCCCCCGGCGTCGCGCTCCACGTCCATCCCGCCGCGTCGGCCTGCGGTCAGGGCCAGGGACCGGCGGGCGCGGGACACCGCCAGGGACAGATACATCTCCCTCTCGATGGCGGCGGCCGGTTCCAGGCGCAGAAAGGGAGGCTTTTTCCCGGCGATGGCCAGGGCAAAAAGCCGCGCCGCCGCCGCCTCGAGATCCTGCGGCCCTTCGATGCGCACGATGCCCCCGGCCTTGCCCCGGCCCCCGGCCGCCACCTGGGATTTGAGGTACCAGGGCGGGGGGAAGGGCGGGGTGGCCGACTGCCCGGGACGGATCAGGATACCCGGCGGCACGGGGATGCCCGCCGTGGCGAAAATCAGTTTGCTGGCATGCTCGCAAAGCCGCATGAGCCCTCCGGGTCAATCCTCGACCATGATGTCGGTCAGGTTCATGTCGCCGCGCTTGGCGGCGCTTTCGTCCTCGCCGTTTTTCAGGTCGATGGGCTGCGCCAGAAGACGCCGGGCCTGGTCATAGCCCAGAGCGAAGGCCTTGAGGTTCACCTTGTGGATTTTTTCCGGCAGGTTGGCCAGAAGGCTTTTGCGCATCACGTCGCGCTTGGCAAACGGCATGAGAAACGTCACCGCACCAAGCACCACGGTGTTCATGGCCTGGGGAACCTTGACCCGTTCCAGGGCCAGTTCGGTGAACGGCAGGCCCAAAAAGACGTTGGTGGGGGTCTGTTTGACCAGTCCCGTGTCCACCAAGAGCACGCCTGTTTTTTTCAGAAGGTGATGGTAGCTGTTGCAGGCCTCCTGGCTTAAGGCCACCAAAAAATCCAGGCGTTCGGTCTTGGGGTAGCTGATGGGGTGGGAACTGACCACCAGATCGGCCCGGCTGGAGCCGCCCCGGGCCTCGGGGCCGTAGCTTTGGGTCTGGGTCACCTGATAGCCGTGTCCCAGGGCCAGGGCGTGGCCCAGAAGCTTGCCCAGGGTCAGGATGCCCTGGCCGCCCAGGCCCGAGAGGCGGATCTCGAAACGGTCAAGCGTTATCTGCTCCTTCATGATCCCGCCCCTCCCTTGTCGGCCAGGGCCTGGCGCATGGCCGCATGGCGCTGTTCCAGTCCCGGTTCGTCGTTCTCCACAAAGATTCCCATGGGGATTTTCCCGGCCTTGTCGTCGAGCTTGTCGTAGACCTCCCGGGGAACCACATGGTCTTTGAGCCACTGAAACATCTCAACAGGCGAGCGGAATTTGTTGCCCCGGCCGTACTGGGTGAAACACGGGGTCAAGACCTCCACCAGATTGAATCCCGGGCGGCTCATGGCCCGTTGCAAGAGCCCGTCCAGGGCCTTGGCGTGGAAGACCGTGCCCCGGTACACCCCGTTGGCTCCGGCGGCCCTGGCCATCTCCACCACGTCGAAGGATTTTTCCATCTGCCCCTGGGGGCTGGTGTGGGTGTAGGAGCCAAACGGGGTGGTGGGCGAGCATTGGCCGCCGGTCATGCCGTAGATGAAGTTGTTTACGACCAGGGCCGTGACCCCGATGTTGCGGCGCGCGGCGTGGATCAGATGGTTGCCGCCGATGGACAGGGCGTCGCCGTCGCCCATGACCGTGAGCACCCGCAGGTGCGGGCTGGCCATCTTGATGCCCGTGGACAGGGTGAGCGCCCGGCCATGGGTGGCGTGCACGGTGTTGAAGTCCACGTAGGCGGCGATGCGGCCCGAGCAGCCGATGCCGGCCACCACGGCCATGTCGTCCTTGGGGATGCCTAAGGCGTGGACGCTGCGCACCAGCGACCCCAGGACGATGCCGATGCCGCAGCCGGGACAGAAGACCAGGGGGAACTTCTTGTTGTGGCGCAGGTACTGGTGGATGAGTTGGGTGACTTCGGCCATGGCGTCACGCGATTTCCTTGAGTATTTGCGACGGGGTGATGATCTGGCCGTCGACGCGGTTGATCGTCCGGATGGTGGTGATGCCGCAGTTGACCCTTTTGACCTCGCGCGAGATCTGCCCCATGTTCATTTCCGGAACCAGCACCAGCTTGCAGGTGCGAAGGAGCTTTTCCACATGGGGACGCGGGAAGGGGAACAGGGTCTTTAAGGACAAAAGCCCGGCCTTGACCCCGGCCTCCCGGGCCTGGCGCACGGCCAGTCGGGCCGAGCGGGCCACGGAGCCGTAGGCGATGACCAGGGTGTCGGCATCCTCGGTCTGGTCGTGGTCCACGATCTGGATGTCGTGGAAAAAACGGTCGATCTTGCGAAACATGCGTTCGGTCACGGCCTTGACCTCGTCCGGGCGCGAGGTGGGAAAACCCAGGGGGTCGTGGGTCAGGCCCGTGACATGGAACCGGTAGCCCGTGCCTATGGGCGGCATGGGCGGCACGCCGCGCACGGTCTCCTCGTAGGGCTTATACCATTCCGGGGGCATGGTGGGCAGCAGGCGGCTTAAGACCTCAAACTCGCCGGGCCGGGGGATCTCGATCTTTTCCCGGGTGTGGGCCGTGATTTCATCAAGGAGCAGGATGACCGGGGTGCGGTATTTTTCGGCGTAGTTGAAGGCGGTGATGGTCATTTCCAGGCATTCGCGCACGTCGGCGGCGGAAAAGACGATGATGGGGTGGTCGCCGTGGGCCCCCCAGCGGGCCTGCTGCACGTCGCCCTGGCCGGGCGAAGTGGGCAGGCCGGTGCTTGAGCCGCCGCGCATGACGTTGACGATGACCAGCGGGGTTTCGGTCATGCAGGCGTAGCCGATCTGCTCCTGCATGAGCGAGAATCCCGGCCCGGAGGTGGCGGTCATGACCTTGCGCCCGGCCAGGGACGCGCCGATGATGGCCCCGGCCGAGGCGATCTCGTCCTCCATCTGGAGAAACACCCCGTTTTCGACATGGGGCAGGCGTCTGGCCATGACCTCCATGATTTCCGTGGACGGGGTGATGGGATAGCCCGCGTAGAACGAGCACCCGGCCAGAAGCGCGCCTTCGGCCACGGCCTCGTTGCCGAGCAGAAAGGCCTCGGTTCGTTTTTTTCGCTGCATGGCGCTCATGATGACCTACGCTTTCTTCGGTTCGGGGGATTGGGCGGCTTCCGATGGGGGCGACGCGGCCGCGCCCGGTGGGGCGCAGGGGGTGGCCGCCGTTCCGGGAATCGGCTCGGGGAAGGAGGAACCCATGCCGTTTCTGGGCCGGACCACGATGGCGAAGTCCGGACAGTGCAATTCACAAAAACCGCAATTTATGCATTCGTCTTCGCGGTCCACCCGGGCCTTGCCCTGGTGGTCGATGCGCAGCACTTTTTTTGGACAAAACGCGGCGCAGATGCCGCAGCCCTTGCACCAGTCGGGATAGATGACAACAGTGTACAGCGGTTTTCGTTTTGCGGTCATGTCGGGAAGCCTAGTTGGAAGTTGCTGTAAAATTCCGACGAATTTACCAGGGTTACAAGGCCAAGGCAAGCGATTACCGGAATAAATCGTGTCCGCGCCGGGAGTTCTGGGCGCGCCAGGGACGACGGATATGGCGATCAGTCAGCTCTGGCTGTCAGCCCCATGGCGCGACAGGCGGAGTATAGGTTTTTATCGTATTTATTCTTGGCTTTTTGGCTTTTGATCATTATGGATTGTCCATGGCCCGGGTGGAAGTCAAACGGAAGGCGTACAAACAACTCGCCCGACTGCCGGAGCGCGACCAGGCCGCCGTTCTTGCGGCGATCACGGGGCTCGGAAACTGGCCCGGCTGTCGTGACGTCAAGGCCTCACGGATCGCAGCGGCTATCGACTGCGGGTCGGCCGCTACCGGGTGCTTTTCACGGTCGATGCCGGGCGGAATCCTGTCGTCATCTCCGTGGAAGAGGTGAAAAAACGCGATGAACGAACCTATCAATAATCCGCAGATCATCCGGGGGCCGGATGGGACACCCCAATATGTGGTGCTCCCTTACGACGAGTATATGGAGTCCCGGGAGCGGCCCGATGACGAGGTCAGCCTGCCCCTGGAGGTCGTCAAACTCTCCTTGTTGGAGAAATGGGGCCTTGTCCGGGCCTGGCGGGAGCATCTCGGATTGACCCAGGGTGAGGTCGCCCGGCGGATGGGCGTGACCCAGCCGACCTATGCCGGATTCGAACAGCCGGGGAGAATCCTTCGCTATTCGACGCGGTCCCGCATCGCCAGGGCGCTTGGCATCGAGCCCGAACAACTCAAAGACGAATGATCCGGCCGGGATTTCCGGGACGGGCTCCTTGACGCCGTCCCCCCGCCCCGACAACGGCAACGGTTTTCCGGATGTCTTGTCTTCGGTTCGCCTTCGCGAGGCGGCAGACGGCAGGCGTCGTCCCTGCGCGGCCTGTCCCGGCCCTCGACGAGGGCCCGGGAATGGGATAGGGAAGCTTTTTTTGGGAGGAATACCATGAATACAAAACGAAAAGGCCTTATGCGGCTGGCCCTGGGCGTTCTGGCGGCCTGGCTGGTCGTGGGCGCAACCCTGGGCTGGACGTCTCCGGCCCGGGCCCAAGGGAGCAAACCCGTGGTTAGACTGGAAACGAGCAAGGGAAATATCGTCATCGAGGTGGATACGGAAAAGGCCCCGGTCACGGCGGAGAACTTTTTGACCTATGTGAAGGAAGGTTTTTACGACGGGCTGGTCTTTCACCGCGTGATCAACGGCTTTATGATCCAGGGCGGCGGCATGGACGAATCCATGAAAGAGAAAAAGACCCATGACCCCATTAAGAACGAGGCCGACAACGGCCTGAAAAACGATGCCTACACCCTGGCCATGGCCCGCACCTCTGATCCGGATTCGGCCACGGCCCAGTTTTTCATCAATGTGTCGGACAACGATTTTCTGAATCACAAGGGCAAGACCCCCCAGGGTTGGGGCTATGCCGTGTTCGGCAAGGTCGTCGAGGGCCAGGATGTGGTGGACGCCATCAAAAAGGTTCCCACCATGACCAAGGGCTTCCACGAGAACGTGCCGGTCATGCCGGTGAAGATCATCAAGGCCGTGGTGGTCGAAAAATAGTTTCCGTTTTTCGCCGTACGGAAAGCGCCCCGGGATGATCGTCCCGGGGCGCTTTTTTCGTTTTTCAGGGAAGGGTTGTCACTTCGTGCAATGGTCCTTGCACAAGGCGAGGGCGTGATGCTAGGCAACTGTGGAAAGGGGAGTATTTCCGCCGCAGTCAAACAAACGAGGAGAGAGCCGCATGTTTCCGTCCGCGTCGTGGCCAAAAGGAGTGCGTCCGTCGGCCCTGGCCATGCGACTGCTGGTGCTCCTGGTCCTTTTCGTCCTGCCGGGCCTTGGCCACGCCTACGTCATCACGCCCGAATACCAGGCCGCCGTAAGCGACGCCCAAACCCTGACCCCGGCCAAGATTTCCAAGGATCTGGTGGCGGTGAGCCAGTACAACGACAACCTGAATCTGGTTTGGGAAGGTGTGCCCGGCAGTTCGCGGGTGCTCATGGTCTGCTGGACCAACGGCCAGTACTATCGGCCCTACATCGGCCAGGCCTATACCCTGGACGTGTTCCGCAACCTGTGGGTCACGGCCTCGCCGGAGCTTGCGAACTGGCTGTCGGGCCATTTAGCCGAGGCCACGGTCAGCCGGGTGGAGGAACTCCTGGGCCTGCCTCAGGAGTATGGCCAGACAGATTTCGTGGAGATGTGGGTGAACCTCGAAGACCTGTTTCGGCCCAGCGCCGACCCTGAGATCACCGACCACGAGGCCGAACTCGAATTGCGGGCCAATCCGCTCATACCGTACAGCACGACCGTGACCATCACCGAGAAGGTGGGCGGCGTGCCCGTGGCCTACACCTTCCCGGACTGGTACGCCACCCGCCGGGCCACCATCTACACCGCCACCCCGCCCTTTCCCTGGACCGCCCTGGGCTACACCTACGATTATGGCAACCCCGCGACTACGGTAGGGCTTTCGGAATTCGTCATTCGCGGCGGTTCGACGGTCACGGTCAAGTCCGTGACCCCCAACGCCGAGTTCCTGCATCCAGGCAGCGGCAGTACGGCGGCCACGGGCATCCTGCTGCAAAACGCCGACTGACGCGGGGCCTGACGCGGCGAGGCGACGCCCAATGGGGGCGGGCTGCGTCCGGTGGCGTGGCGGACACGGGCCGCCAGGGGCATTCGTACGCCTTCCATCCACTTCGAGACCACGTTCCGCCCTGACGCGGGATGTGCGGCACGGGAGTTCAGGCATGAAGAAAGAAACGCTTCTGTTTATCGATATCCAAAACGACTATTTTCCCGGCGGGGCCTTCGAGCTGGACGGCGCCGAGGCTGCCGGGCGCAATGCCCGCCTGCTCCTGGACCGTTTTCGTGAGGCGGGGCGGCCGGTGGTCCACATCCGGCACGAGTCCCTGCAGCCGGGATCGACGTTTTTTCTGCCCGGCACACCTGGCGCGGATATCCACCCCCTGGTCGCGCCGCTGCCCGGCGAACCTGTGATCCTGAAACACTTTCCGAATTCCTTCCGGGAGACCGGGCTTCAGATGGAGCTGGACCGGCTGGGGACGCGGCGTCTGGCCGTGGCCGGGATGATGACGCTGATGTGCGTGGACGCTACAGTCCGGGCAGCCTTCGACCTGGGCTATGAACTGGACGTCGTCCATGACGCCTGCGCGGCCCGGGCCCTGCGTTTCGGGGATATGGACATCCCGGCCCAGGGTGTGCACGGAGCGTTTCTGGCCGCCCTGGGGCTGGTCTACGCCCGGATCCTGTCCACCCGGGAGTTCCTGGGCCAGGATGTCCCCCGGGCCTGAGAATTCGGGCCAGGGGAGGCGGGCGGGAGGCTTCCCGGCGCGTGACGTGACGCCCGACAAGCCGATCCCGCGTCCGCCCATCCCGGGATCATTTTTTGGAGTAGGTGATAAGCGACACCACCGCGCCCTGGGGGTCGGCGATGACGCAGAAGCGGCCCACGCCCGCGATGTCCGTGGGCGGGACGCAGACGTGCCCGCCGAGTTCGGCGGCCTTTTGGGCTGCGGCGTCCACGTCGTCCACGGTCACGTAGGCGCCCCAGTTGGGGGGCATGCCCTCCGGAGCGCCGGGGGGGATGCCCATGATGCCGCCCACGGGCGTCTCCCCCACCTTGATAAGGGTATAGTGCGTGTGCCCCATGGGCGCTTCTTCCAGGGTCCAGCCCAGGAGGGCGGCGTAGAAGGCCTTGGCTTTCGCGGGATCGGTGGTCATCAGCTCGTTCCAACTGAAGGCGCCGTGGGTCGTGTAGGCGTCGGACATGGTTCACCTCGTGGTGTCTTGTGATTGGCCCGCCCGGAAGGGGAGCAGGCCAACATGATGTACGGCCTGGGGCGATGTTTGACAACCCGGCCGGGGTGCCGGACGGTGGCCGCATCCGGCCGGTATTCCCGTCGGGCGCGGAACGGTTGCGGGAGAGGGGCGGGCGCACACGAAAAAAAAAGCCCCTGCGCGAGGCAGGGGCTTTGGCGTCACGAAGCGTGGAAGAAACTACTTCTGGGCCACGTGGCAGATGTTGTTGGAGCACGGGGACAGCTTCAGGACTTCCTTGCCGTGTTCTTTGCGCTCCTGGTTCATCTTCATGTGGCAGCCCAGGCAGCTGTAGGCGGCGTCCTTGCTGTGGTAGGCCTTGAAATAGGACATGGTGTCCTGACGCGAATCCATCACGTCATGACAGCCGTCGGAGTTGCAGGATTCCACCGGACCCTTGCCGTCCCACATGTGATGACAGTCGGCGCAGGCCAGGGTGGCGTGCTGGCCGTGGGAGAAGGTGACGGCGGGCAGTTTGGTGGCGACGACGCCCGAGGGCCGCTTGAAGGTGAGTTCGAGCGGAAAACAGATGGTGGATTTGGCCTCGACGAATTTGCTGAATCCGGCGTTTTCCGAAAACGCCATCGGCGCGAGGGCCAGGGAAAGGGCCATGCCGAGTAGTGCCAGGTACATAACCTTCGAGCGCATCAAATCTCCTCCTTGGGCTCCGGGGGCTCCGGGGAATCCGTAACTCGAAAAAAAGCGGCCTCTTGCCGAACGATCAACGAGCCGTGTCGAGTCGGGCGAACGGCCCTTTTCGCGGCGCACAGAATAACCAAGCGTAAAATTTCACAAAGGGGAAGTCAATAAAAAAAACAACAAAAGCGGTTTGTCGACAGCCCCGCATGTCGGCCTGATGCGGCCGGTTGGGAATCATTCAAGCGGCGGGTCGGCCTCGACATTGTCCAGGGCGTCCATGAGCACGATGGACAGGCGGATGAAATCCGATTCGGTCAGGATGCCCACCAGCTTTTTGCCGTCGAGTACGGGCAGGCAGCCGTATTTGTGGGTCAAAAGCAGATGGGCGGCGTCGCGCAGGGGGGCGTCCGGGGCGGTGTGTTTGACGTCGGCGCGCATGATTTCCGCGATGGGAATGCCTGCATAGATTTCGTCCTGGGTGGCGTCGTCGATGTCGGCAAGCCTGGACACGGTCGCCGACAGCATGTCCCGGTGGGTCACAAGCCCCACGAACAGACCATCCTTGTCCATGATGGGGACATGGCGGATGCGGGCCATATCCATGACCTGGCGTGCTGCAAGCAGGGTGTCGGCGGCGGTCAGGGCCACGAGCCTGTCGGTCATGATGTCCCGGACGGTGAGCATGGCGATCTCCTTTTCTAGACCGTCGATACTTCTCACCGGCGGCGCGTGTCTGTCAAGGCTGCCTGATCGCGCGTGTCCGCCCGGTCGGGCGGCGTGTTGACTTGCCGGGGGAATTCTGGTTTGCACCAGCAAAAATCGGATCAATTCGGTTCGATGCGCGGAGCACGGGGAGGCGGACGGTGCGAATCGATTTGCGGCGGAACAGGGATCGCATGGTCCGGGAACAGATCGAGGCCCGGGGGATTCACGACCCGGCGGTGGTGCGAGCCATGCGGGCCGTTCCCCGGCATCTTTTCGTGGAAGAGGCGCTCATTCCCCAGGCCTACGAGGATCATCCCCTGCCCCTGGGGCACGGCCAGACCATCTCCCAGCCCTATGTGGTGGCCTGGATGACCGCCTTGTGCGACATCGCGCCGGACATGAAGGTGCTGGAGATCGGTACGGGGTCGGGATACCAGGCGGCGGTCCTGGCGGAAATGGGCGCCCGGGTATACACGGTGGAACGGGTGGCGGCGCTCCAGGAGGCGGCCAAGACCAGACTTGCGGCCCTGCGCTATTCCCAGGTCCGCTTCAAGCTCGATGACGGCACCCTGGGCTGGCCCGACGAGGCCCCCTTCGACCGCATCCTGGTCACGGCGGCGGGGCCGATTGTGCCCGAGCCGCTCGTCGCCCAGTTGGCGGACCCGGGGAAGATGCTCATTCCCGTGGGGCCGTCCAAACGCGGCCAGACGCTTCTTTTGGTGGAGAAACAAAACGGCCGGACCGTCTCCCGGGACATGGGAGGGGTGATGTTTGTGGACCTGGTCGGCAGGCACGGCTGGTAACCCGCGTATCATGGCGCATATTCGATAACATAAGAAGGTGGAAGGTTTCATGCCCGAGAAAAACGAATCGTCCTGTTCCTCCTGCTCCTCGGCCTCGGGGGCGGAGGGTTCCTGCGGAAGCCGTGGCGATGCTGCGGAAGCCATGCGCGACGTGCTCATCACCTCCACCCTGGAGAAGATTCGCTACAAGATTTTCGTCATGAGCGGCAAGGGCGGCGTGGGCAAGAGCTCCGTAGCCGTGAACATGGCCTGCGCCCTGGCCCTGCGCGGTTTCAAAGTAGGCATCATGGATGTGGACATCCATGGCCCGAGCGTGCCGCGCATGCTGGGGCTCACGGGCAACCTGGAGGTGGAGCGGGGCTGCGTGGTTCCCAAGAAGTTCGGGGACAATCTGTTCGTGGTCTCCATGGAATCCCTGCTCCAGGATCCGGACCAGGCCGTCTTGTGGCGCGGCCCCATGAAGACCACGGCCATCCGGCAGTTCATCGCCGACGTGGAGTGGGGGGATCTGGATTTCTTGGTGATCGATTCGCCTCCGGGCACGGGCGATGAGCACATGACCGTGCTCAAAATTATCCCCGACGCCCTGTGCGTGGTGGTCACCACGCCCCAGGAGGTCTCCCTGGCCGATGTGCGCAAGGCCGTGAATTTTTTGCAATACGCCCAGGCCAACATCCTTGGCGTGGTGGAAAACATGAGCGGGCTGGTGTGCCCGCATTGCCGCCAGGAAATCGAACTGTTCAAAAAGGGCGGCGGACGGCTTCTGGCCGAGAAATACGGCATCCCCTTTTTGGGGGCCGTGCCGCTTGATCCGGTGACGGTGGTGGCCGGGGACATGGGAAAGCCCGTGGTCATGCTTGAGGAGGATTCCCCTGTGAAGCAGGCGTTTACGGCCTTGGCCGACGCCGTGGCCGAGGCCGCCCAGTCCAGCCTTGAGGCCCATGTGAGCATGCGCCCCTAAGACGCCGTACCTGTTGCCGGCCCGGCCAGTCGGCCACCGCGTGTGGCGGACGGCGGGAACCTCCGGCTGATATATGTGACGCCACTACCGCAGAAGGGATTTCCGATGATGCTCAATACGGCCAACACCCTGACCATGGCGCGCATCGGCGTGGTGCCGGTTTTGGTGGTCATGCTTTCGTATCCGGGAAAGATCATGTGCCTGGCGGCCACGCTGGTGTTCATCGCGGCGGCCATCACCGATGTCTTTGACGGATACATCGCCCGGCGGTTCAATCTGGTCACCTCCCTGGGGAAATTCCTGGACCCCCTGGCCGACAAACTCCTGGTGGGTTCCACGCTCATCATGCTGGCCGGGCAGGGGTTCATCCCGTCCTGGGTGGCCGTGGTCATCATCTGCCGGGAGATTGCGGTCACGGGGCTGCGCGCCGTGGCGGCGGACATGGGGGTGGTCATCGCCGCCGACGCCTTCGGCAAGCTCAAGACCGTGACCCAGGCCGTGGCCCTGTGCCCGCTGATCCTGCACTTTCCCTGGTACGGCCTGGACCCGCAACCCTTCGGAACGGCCTTTTTATATGTTGCCCTTGTCTTGACCGTGGGTTCGGGTATAAACTATTTTTCAAATTTTTACGGTGTCGTGACCAACGGGTCCAAATGACGTTGCGATACGGGATTGCGCGAACATCCGGGCCGGAGAATCACATTGCTTTCCGCCCGTCGGCAAGGTATGAAAAAAAGGAATAAAACGTGCCTGGCGCGGCGAAACGCCGCCGTCGGCCTTAAAAAACGGCGTGACGTGCCCATGGAAGGCCATAAGACCCAAAACCTGTCGGCGCGCATTTCCAATTGCCTGCAGACCATTTTGGAGTTGGAACCTGATCTGGAGCGTCTGCGGCTTGGGCATGTGCTGATCAGGGAGTTCCAGATTCTCAAGACGTTTCTGGCCCGCATGGACCGGATCGACATTGAGGAAAGCGATGTCGCGCGGATTGAGACGGCCACGGAAAGTTTTTTGCGCGAGTTGAAGACCCCGCTTGCGCTTGTGGAACTTGAACGGATCAGGAAATATATCGTGCACTAATGCTCTGGCGAAGAATACTCCTTTCGGCGCTCGTCGTATTCAACCTGTTTTTGCTCTACAATCTGGTGTGGAGCGAGAACGGCATCTTCGCCTATCTCGACCTGAAATCCCACCACGCCCTGCTCGTCAAGAAGCTGGAAACCGTCGAGGAGAAGTCTCTGGATTTGAGCCAGGAGATTCGTTGGCTCAAGTCCGACCGGACCTTCACGGAAAAAATGGCCAGGTCGCGGATGAATTATCTCAAGGACAACGAGATCCTCTACCAGTTCCCCAAGGACGCGGCGGGGAACACGGAGGGACCGTCACCCAATGATCGAAAAAATTGACCTGTATCGGGAAGTGCTGGCCATCGAGCCCAACTCCAAGGCGTTTTTTCCCTTGGCCCGGGCCTTGGCCGAGTCGGGTCGTCCGGACGAGGCCATGGCCATCCTGGAAACAGGGATCGGTTTTCATCCCGACCATCTGGAGGCCAAGTTCCTCCTTGTCGAACTCTATGCCGCAAGCGACCGGGAAGAGGATGCCGTCCGGGTCTTTTCCGGCGTCCAGGACAGCCTGGTCCGCTATCCCGCCGTATGGCGCCTGTGGGCGCGCCACGCCGCGTTTTCCTCCCGCGATCCGATTGTGGCCTTGTCCTTTTTGGCCCAGTTTTTCCGCGATCCGGGACTGACCTTCGCCGGGGTGCTGGAAAAGGGGTTGGAGGCCATGGCCGCCTCCCCCCTGGCCGCGCCCTCTCCGGCACAGCCTGTTGTGGAGGCGGCGACCCCGGAAACCGGGTCGGTTGCGTCTTCCGAAGCGGCGGAGATCCTGGAGGGAGGAACGCCAGCCCCTGTCGCGGAGCCGGAAACGGCCCCGACACCGCCGTCGGCCATGGCCGCCGGTCCTGCAAATGCCTGCGAACCTACGGCGGAGGCTCCTGCCCCGGCCGCAGCCGGACTTCCCGAAGAGGCCGTCCCTGACGAGGAAGCGGAGATGTCCATGCCCCTGCGCGGCGCGCAGGAGGTGCTGGAGCTGGCCGGGGCGCTCGGCATGGCCGAGGAGGACGAGGCGCCCGCAAAAGAGGCTGCGTCCCTGGCCGCCGACATGCCCGACGCAGTACCCGCCGTCGCCCAGGTCCGCACCGTTCACATTCCGGACATGGGCATCCGAACCCGGACCATGGCCTCGCTTCTGGCCGCCCAGGGGGATGCCCAGGGCGCATTGGATATCTATCGCGAATTGCGTGCCCATCTGCCGTCCGGTCCCGAACGGGCCGAGGTCGAGGCCAGGATCGCCGAGTTGTCCCCTCCAGGGCTGGCGGCGTTTACGCAAAAAACCGTCCATGAGCCGCAACCCGTGGCTGCTCCCGTGAAACCCAAGGGGAAGGCCAAGCTCATGGGCCTGCTGGATGCCTTGGCGGGACGCCTTGAGGCCCGTTCCGAGGCCTGATACAATAATCCAACCCTGCCCGTGCGATGCGGTTGTCGCGCCGATGCGCGGCGTTGCTGCGGCGCCGGGGGGAAACCGTCGGGCGGCGGGGAGGAGACGGCCGTTGACCTCCTTTTCGCTTTGGGATGTAATGATATTTCGCCGGGCGTCACGCCTTTTACGCCCGGCGGGAACGGCGAAACAAGCGACAACCACTTCGGATTCCAAGCGCGGACGCGCCGGGGAGATATTCCCCAGGCCGCAACGTCTGCCGGAACTCCCGCAAAAGGACAACACGTTGAAACGCACGACAGTACTTCTCGCGGTCGCGGCCCTTTGCCTTGGCCTTGCGTCCGGATGCTCCACCGCTCGCAACACCTGGAAGGACACCAAAAAATTGTACAAGGAGTATGTCGATACCGACCCCACCGTCGATTTGACCGATGAGGGCATCACGGATCCGGCCTTGCAAAAGCTGGCGCGGTTGTTTGGCCCCGTGGACCAACGCCTGGAAATGTTCATCAGGGTGTACTACACTCAGGACAATCCCCCCGAGGCCGAGTGGTGCGAGCAGCTTTTGCGCGACTTTCCCTGGCTTTCCGGGGTAGCCGTGGTGAACAAGGACGGCTCCATCCGCATGCAGCAGCCCCTTATCGCCATGCGCCCGCTCGAATTCGGCCCGATCCTGGACAACGAGAACCGCTATGCGAAGCGCGGTTTGGCCGCCACGGCCAGCGTGGACGATATGGGGCCGATCATCTATGTCGGCGCGCCCTTTTTCGAAAACAACGAATTCGCCGGGGCCATCGTGTCCTGGTTTGAGCCGCGAAACATCGTGGAGGCCTCACCCGCCCCGGATGAGCTGATCATGCTCCAGCCCGAGGCCGTCTTGTGGCCCACTGCGGCGTCCGGAGAGGGGGCAGGACAGGGATTTTTGTCCGCCAACTGGGCGGAGGTTCTCAAAACCGAGGTTCAGGGAGAGATCCAGGCCGGCGGCGGCCGCTATGTCTGGCAGTCGCGCTACATCGGGCAACTGCCCATCCTGTACCTGACCCAGGCCCCCGCAGGCAACGAGGTCAAGGCGGACAAGGCGGCCGCCGCCGAAGTCGGCCAGGCCGCCGAGGCGTCCATCACGGAAGCGCCCCCGGCGGACGCCGGTGTCGGGCAGGAGCTGCCGCCTGAGACGGTAACGCCGCCGCCATCATTCTAAGGGATCCACCGGGAATCGGTCCAACGCCAGACAAGCGCCACGCGGCCATGGCCGCAACGGAGAAGCGACATGCCCCAGATCACCGTCACCGAACACCTGCTGCTGCATCAGAAGGAATCGCCCATGGCCACAGGGCGGTTTACCCGGCTTCTCAATGAACTCATCCTGGCGGCCAAGATCATTTCCCGGGAGGTGCGCAAGGCCGGGCTGGTGGATGTCCTGGGGTTCACCGGCGAGGTCAACGTGCAGGGCGAGCAGGTGCAAAAACTCGACGAATACGCCAACAAGGTGCTCATCCACCGCATGCAGCGGGCGGGGGTGTTGTGCGCCATCGCCTCCGAGGAGAACGCCGACCTCATCCTGATCCCCGACACCTTCCCCAAGGGTGAATACTTTCTCATTTTCGACCCCCTGGACGGTTCCTCCAACATCGACGCCAACGTCAACGTGGGCACCATCTTCTCCATCTACCGGGCCAAGGATTCCGGCAACGGGGAGCGTCTGAGCGATCTGCTCCAGAAGGGCTCCGAGCAGGTGGCGGCAGGCTATTTCCTCTACGGCACCTCGACCATGATGGTCTACACCACGGGCTCCGGGGTGCACGGATTCACCATGGACCCAAGCGTCGGGGAGTTTTTGCTTTCCCATCCCGACATCCGCATCCCCGAGACCGGCCGGGTTTATTCGGTCAACGAGGCCTATTGGCACTACTGGGACGACGCCACCCGCGAGGCCGTGGCCTATTTCAAGAGCCCGGACAACACCCGGGGAAAGCCCTACAGCCTGCGCTACATCGGCTCCCTGGTGGCGGACTTCCATCGCAACCTGCTATACGGGGGCATCTTCCTGTATCCCGCCGACGTTCGCGATCCCAAAAAACCCGCCGGAAAGCTACGCCTTTTGTGCGAGGCCTCGCCCCTGGCGTTTGTCTGCCAGCAGGCGGGCGGCGCGGCCACGGACGGGATGGGCGACATTCTGGACATCGAGCCCCAGGAACTGCACCAGCGGGTGCCGCTTTTTATCGGCAGCAAAAACGATGTGGCCAAGGTGTCCGAGATTTACGCCAAACATCGCGCATGATCGTCCTGGGCATCGAGACCTCCTGCGACGACACCAGCGTAGCCCTGGTCGCCGAGGATGGTCCCCTTCTGGAGAAGACCGCCCTGCAGGAGGACGTGCATTCCCTGTTCGGCGGGGTGGTGCCGGAATTGGCCTCCCGGGAGCATCAACGGCTTCTGGGGCCCCTGTGCCGGGCGCTTTTTTCCCAGTCGGGCGTGTCCCCTGGCGAACTGGGGGCGGTGGCCGTGGCCCGGGGACCGGGGCTTTTGGGCAGCCTGTTGGTGGGGCTGGGGCTGGCCAAGGGCCTGTGCCTGGCCACGGGCGCGCCCCTGATCGGGGTCAATCACCTGCACGCCCACCTTCTGGCCGCCGGGATCGGACAAGACATCGCCTATCCGGCCCTGGGCCTTCTGGTTTCAGGTGGCCACACCCAGATCTGGCGCATGGCCTCGGATCTCGATTTCACCCTGCTGGGCCGCACCCTGGACGACGCAGCGGGCGAGGCCTTCGACAAGACCGCCAAGATGCTCAACCTGCCTTATCCCGGCGGCCGGTACATCGACCTTTTGGGTCAGGGCGTTTCACCCGACCACAGCCTGTATCCCCGTCCCCATCTCGATGACCCCGGGCTGGATTTCAGCTTCAGCGGCTTGAAAACCGCCGTGGCCGAGCATGTGCGAAAAAGGCCAGGCCTGCGGATGGCCGACATGCCAGCCCCCGGCGATCCCTTCGACCCCGGTCTGGCCGATCCCGAAACCCGGGTGGCCTGCGCCTCCCTCAACTGGGCCGTGGCCGACACCCTGCGCATCAAGCTGACCCGGGCCGCCCGGCTGCATGGGCCGTTCGCCTCACTGGTGGTCGCCGGAGGGGTGGCCGCCAATTCCCGCGTACGGAGCATGGCCGCCGATCTGGCCGACCGCCTGCGATTGGCGTTGCGTCTGCCGCCCCTGGCCCTGTGTTCCGACAATGGCGTCATGATCGCCCATATGGGCCGAAAATTGGCCCTGGCCGGATTCAGGCATGGACTGGATGTGGATGCGATTGCTCGTGGGAAAAAAATCCCATGGGATTACAAGATATTGTCGTAATATCTCGGAAAGGGCGGAGCCTGGTGGGTTGACAGGGATATGCCGCGCCCCTACCTCAAGACGATGCGAGCGGCCGGAGGATTCCCATTTCCTCTTGCCATCACAGGGATTTGTACGTAATATTTCCTTTATTTTGAGTTAAAAAGCATTCCGAGGCCGCCTGTTTTCCGCACGGCTTCGGGAAAAAGGAGAGAGACGATGGCCATACAACTCAGTGACGGCGCATTCGAGGCCGAGGTGTTGCAGTGCGACCTGCCGGTTCTGGTGGATTTCTGGGCGCCCTGGTGTGGCCCGTGCCGCGCCATGGGGCCGGTCATCGACGAGCTGACCAACGAATACGCCGGACAGGTCAAGGTGGCCAAAATGAACGTGGATGAGAACCCCAGCACGCCGAGCAAGTACGGCATCCGGGCCATCCCCACCCTGATCCTGTTCAAGGGCGGCGAGGTGGTGGAGCAGATCACCGGCGCCGTGTCCAAAAGCAGCATCAAGGAAATGCTCAGCCAAAAGGCCTTGTAATCCATGAAGCGTTTTGACGCCGTGGTCATTGGGGGCGGTCCCGCCGGAATGACGGCCGCCCTTTATCTTTTGCGGTCCCAGGCCTCGGTCGCTGTCGTGGAGAAGCTGTCTCCCGGCGGGCAGATGCTCATGACGCATATGATCGAGAACTACCCCGGCTTTCCCGACGGCATTGAAGGATGGAAGCTGGCCGACGCCATGGCCGCCCATGTGGACAAGTATCCCCACGTAAAGATTGCCGACGAGGTCATGGCCATGGAGCCGGTTCCCGGCGGACACCGCATCCGGGTCGGCGGGGAATGGATCGAGGCCTCCGTGGTGGTTTTGTGCGTCGGGGCCCGCTACAAGCGGGTGGGCATCCCGGGGGAGAAGGAACTTTTAGGCAAGGGCGTTTCCTATTGCGCCCTGTGCGACGGGAATTTCTTCCGCAATCAGGTGGTGGCGGTCATCGGCGGGGGAAATGCCGCCCTGGAAGAATCCCTGTACCTGAGCCGCCTGGTCAAAAAGCTCTACCTCATCCATCGCCGCGACGATTTCCGGGGGCAGAAATGCTTCCAGGACAAGTGCGAGGTGACTCCGGTCATCGAGATCCTGCGTTCGAGCGTGGTCACGGAAATCCAGGGAACGGACAAGGTCACCGGCATTCTGGTGGAAAACAAAAAGACCGGCCATGCGAGCGCCATTCCCGTGGACGGAGTGTTCGTCTTCGTGGGGTTCGAGCCCCAGGGCGATTTTTACCCGGCCGGGCTCGAACGCGACCCGGCGGGCTTCGTGGTCACCGACGCCTGCATGCGCACCAACATCCCGGGCCTGTACGCCGCTGGCGACATCCGTTCCAAAGAGTGCCGCCAGGTGGCCACCGCCGTGGGCGAGGGCGCTGCTGCGGCCCACGCCGCCCTGGCCTATCTGGAATCCCTCGGCCGCTCCTAAGCGTGGGGCAGGACGTCTCTTTTTTTTCGCATGGCGCGGATCGTGCCATGGCCACGGACGGCAGCAGGATTGCGCGTCCGTCGCTTTTTTTCGCAAGCCCGTCGCGGTGCTACGAATCGGATTCCCACGCCCGCGAATGGTCGCCCGAACCAAAAAAACCGCTGGATGGATTCGCCCGTTATGCAGCCGGAGGCGCGTTTTTCCAGGTTTTTTTTCCATTGTGCCCGTGATGGCGGTCTGCTATAACGCCCACCTGCATGCCGGAGACGTTCCGGCATGACGCCATGAAAAACTGGGAATGCCCGCCGTGTGGCGGATGATCGTGCGATGCATCCATCCCGATTGTGCAGCGTTTCGACCGCAAACTGTTTTCCCCGGAACATGATATGAAAAAAAACGTGTTGCGACTGTTGACTCCGTGCGCTCTTGTGCTCCTGTTGTCCGGCTGCGGCTTAATTGACTACTATTTTCTGCCGCCGCCGGAAGATACCGCCCAGGAGTTGTACGAGGCCGGACGCGAAGCCATGGCCGCGAAAAAGTACTATGACGCCGCCGACTATTTCACCAAGCTCAAGGACCGCTATCCCTTCAGCCCCTACACCCCGGCGGGCATTATCGGCCTGGGCGACGCATTCTTTCTTGAAGAGGATTATGCCGAGGCGGCGGCGGCCTACGAAGAATTTGAGACCATGCACCCCCGCCACGAGGAAATCCCGTATGTTTTGTACCAGTTAGGAGTTTCCAACTACAAGCGTTCCGATTCCATCGACAAGCCCCAGGACACCATGTACGAAGCCCTGGATACCTTCCACATTCTGGTGTCCAACTTTCCGGATACGGAATATGGAAAGGAAGGGGCCGAATACATTATCGAATGCCGCAAGCGCCTCGCCGAGCATGAGTTGTTTATTGCCGATTTCTACTGGCGTACTGGCCAGTATGGCGCAGCCTGGAAACGTTATATGTATGTTCTCGACAACTTCAAGGAACTTCCCGAGATTCAGGAATATGCCAATCTGCGCGCCCAGCTTTCCTATCTGGAATACCAGAAGACCATCAGCGAGGAAGAGCGCATGAAGATCGAGGGCAGTTGGAAATTGTGGCTGAGGAGCTGGCTGTAGCAGCCAAGGGAAGGGCCGCGTTCCCGCTCCCGCGCCGTGTCTTTCACCGGGACAGGCCAGCCGTCCGGACTGCCCCGCCAAAGAATCGCGTCGCATACCGCGTCGGAAGGCGGCCCCCGTTGGGGCCGCCTTTTTTTATAAGCAAGGACGGACACTATGATCGACGCCTTTGCGCCGTATCCCGGCGACACCTCGGAAAGCCTGCCTGATTGGCCGGATTGGCTCCATGACCAGGCCATCGGCGACGAGGCCTTTGCTGCGGCCCACGACGCCCTGTCCGCCCCGGAGCGGGCCCGCATCAAACAGACGTTGGCCAGGATGTTCGCCGCACACGATCCAGGGGGGCGCTTGTGCGCAGCGTCACGGTCGGATTCGAACCGGATGGCCTGGCCCTCACCCGCCTGTGTCCCCGGCCGTACGCCGTGGTGGCCATCGGGCCGGATCTCGTCTCTCCCTCCCGTCTCCTGGCCGCCTGCCTGCCCGCCCTGCTGGCCCGAACGCCCCTGGTGGCCGTTGTCCGGGTGGAGACGGAAACCCCGTGGCCGACGGCCCTTTTGGCCGCCTTGGAACTGTGCGGGGTGGAGTCGGCGTTTTCGCTATCGGCCAAAAATGCGGCCCGTCTTTTTTCGGAGCTGCACGCGGCGCATCCCCGGGGACTGGTTGTGGATTTTGGTCCCGCCGCCCGGATGTCGCCCCGTCCGCCGTTTTTGTCCGTGGCCCCGTCCGGCCGCCTCGGCGTATGGCGGACCTCGGCCCGCAGCTTCGATCTGGAGGCCCTGGCCTTTGCCCAGGCGGGTTCCCAGGTGACGGTGTGGGGCCGGGCCGGAGGGCTTCCCGAGGGCATGCAGACCGGGGAAGGCGACTTCGCGGATTTTCTGGCGCAGGGGTATGAGGCGGCGTTCGTCCCCCGGGGCAAGATGGAGGCTGCGCTGTGCGCCGCGCCCGGCCCCGATCTCGTGCTGGGGCCGGGCATGGAATGTTTTTGGGCCTTTCCGCAGGCGCCGGTCGCGGCCTTCGTTTCTGGCCGTACGGCCTATGCGGCGCGGCCGCAACACCCCGGGAGCGGCATATGAGCACCAAAAAAGGCGGCAAAAAAAGCGGCCTGTCCACCATCCGCAACATCGGCATCATCGCCCACATCGACGCCGGGAAGACCACCCTGACCGAACGCATCCTGTATTATTCCGGAAAGATCCACCGCATGGGCGAGGTCCACGAAGGCACGGCCACCATGGATTTCATGCCCGAGGAGCAGGAACGCGGCATCACCATCGCCTCGGCCTGCACCACCTGTCCCTGGCGCGGCCATCGCATAAACATCATCGACACCCCGGGGCATGTGGATTTCACCATTGAAGTGGAGCGCTCGCTTCGGGTCTTGGACGGGGCCGTGGGCGTGTTTTGCGCCGTGGCCGGGGTGGAGCCCCAGTCCGAGACGGTGTGGCGGCAGTCGGAAGGCTACGGCGTGCCCAAACTGGCCTTCGTGAACAAGATGGATCGCCTGGGCGCGGATTTTTCAGCCGCCGTGACGGCCATGCGCACCATCCTCAAGGCCCCGGCGGTTCCCGTGCAGATCCCCCTTGGCGCGGGTCAGGATTTTTCCGGGATCATTGATCTTGTGACCATGGAAAAGCTGCATTTCGATCCCTCCTCCCAGGGCGAGCACTATGACCGTCTGCCGCTTTCCGAGTCCGAGACGGCCCTGGCCGCTCCCTGGCGGGAGGCCATGGTCGAGGCGGCCTGCGAATACGACGAATCCCTCATGGACGACTACCTGGGCGGTGTGGAGCCGTCCCAGGATCGCCTGCGCGCAGCCATCCGCACGGCCACCCTGGCCCGGGGCATGGTGCCGGTGTTGTGCGGCTCGGCCTTGCGCAATGCCGGGGTGCAGCCCCTTATGGACGCCGTGTGCGACTACCTGCCAAGCCCGGAGGACCGGGATGGGGCCGTGGGCACGGAGCCGGCCACGGGGCAGGAGAAGTCCTTTCCCCCCTCGGCGGCCGCCCCCCTGGCCGCCCTGGTCTTCAAGGTGAGCATGGAGACCGGCCGACGCCATGTGTTCGTGCGGGTGTTTTCCGGCCGTCTCACGGCCGGGGAGGAGGTGCGAAACGTCACCCAGGGGGAGAACGAACGTCCGGCCCGACTGTTCACCATGCACGCCAGCCACCGGGAAAAGATCGACTCGGCCGTGGCCGGGGACATCGTCCTGGCCTCGGGCATGCGTTTCGCCAAAACCGGCGACACCTTGTGCCATGCCGCCGATCCCATTTTGCTGGAGAGCATCGCCGGATACAAGCCGGTCATCTCCCTGGCCCTGGAACCCCGAAATGTGGAGGAATCCGACCGCCTCAAGGAAGTTCTGGGCAAACTTTTGCAAGAAGATCCCACCCTGGCCCTGGAGCACGACCAGGAGACGGATCAGATCATCCTCTCCGGCATGGGGGAGCTGCACCTGGAGGTGGTGCTGGAGCGGGTGCGCCGGGAATACGGGCTGTCGCCGCGCTCGGGGAATCCCCAGGTGGTCTATCAGGAGACGGTTGCGGGAGAGGGCGTCGGCGAGGCGGAATTTTCCCGGGAATTGGCCGAAAAGGAGCATTACGGACAGGTCTCCCTGCGGGTTTCGCCGTTGCCGCGCGAGGCCGGACGGGATATCGGCTTCAGCATCGACCGCACGGGCTATTCCCCGGCCTGGCTGGAGGCCGTGGCCGAGGGCCTCGAAGACGGCCTGCAGACCGGCGTTTTGCGCGGCTATCCGGTCCAGGACGTGCGGGTGCGGGTGGAGGGGTTGCAGACCCTGGACGGCAAGTCCTCGGCCGTGGGGTATCGCATGGCCGCGCATCAGGCCTTGAAAAACGCCCTGGCCGCTGCCGATCCCAGGCTTCTTGAACCCATCATGTTTCTGGAGATTTCCGTCCCGGACCAGTTTGTGGGCGATGTGGCCGGACTTTTAGGCTCAAGCGGGGCCAAGATCGAAAACATGTTCGACCGGGCAGGCCAGAAAATCGTCCAGGCCCTTGCGCCGTTGCGGCGTCTTTTCGGTTTTTCCACCAAGCTGCGGTCGGCCACCCAGGGCCGGGCGGGCATGGTCATGAAATTTTCCAAATTCGACGTTCTCGACTAGGGGCCGCAATCGACCATGTCCACCCGCACCCGCATTGATCCCGACATCTCCCGGCGTTTCGACGTGCTCAAGCTCCTGCTCATGGTGGGGGTGGTCCTGGCCCACGCCGAACGGGTCATCCACGCCTATCTTCCCGATCCGCCCCTGTCCCTGCGCATCGTGACCACCTTCCTGGACTACAACCTGTTCCAGGAGGTGCCATCGCTTTTTTTCGCCATGTCCGGGTACCTGTTCTTTGTCTCCTTCACCCCGACCCCGTCCGCCTATGTGCGCATGCTGGGCAAAAAGATGCGCAGCATCGGACTGCCCTATCTCTTTTTCAATCTGCTGAGCGTGGCCATCATCCTGACCTTCGACAAGATTCCCTACATCGGCGACTTCCGGACCGTGCAGGAGCGGGGGATATGGACCCTGGTCACGGGGATCGGCGGGCTGCCGATCATCGCCCCCCTGTGGTTTCTGCGCGATCTGCTGGTCATGTTCCTCGTGTCCCCCATCTTCTGTTTCCTGGCCCGACGCATTCCGGTCACCAGCCTCATCCTCCTGTGCCTGACCTGGAATCTCCTGCCTGGCGGATATGTGGGGTGGCTGACCTTCCGCAGCGTGGTCTTTTTCCACCTGGGGTTGGTGTTGGCCGCGATCTGGCCTTCCTTGCGCATGGGGAGGGGACTCATCCTTTTTTCGCTGTCGGTCTACCCGGCTCTTCTGGTGTTTGGAACCTTCGCCCTGATCACGAAGTTCGACCCCGTGGTGACCTATTATGCCCACAACGCCGGACTGATCATCGGGGTTCCCTGCATCTGGTGGTTGTCGGGTACGGCCCCGCTTCGCAACAATCAGCGTCTTTTGGCCCTGTCTCCCTATTCCTTTTTCCTGTATCTGGTCCACGAGCCCACCCTGTCGTATCTGATCTACCTGACTAGGTTCGTGCTCCTGCCCACAGGATTTTTCACCGGCATTTTGTTGTATGTCGGGCTGACGGCCCTGACCATCGCCTTGGCGCTAGTGGCAGGCATCCTGCTGGCCCGACATGTTCCCCGGGTGTATGGGTTTCTGGCCGGGGCGCGGGCCCCGGTGCGGCAGGGCGGCGATGCGGTCGCAACGGCGACTCCATCGGGGCGGGTCGGCTGATGCTCAAGCTGACCGGGGGCGTCTTCAAAGGTCGGATGCTCAGGACCGCCGAGGCCAAGGGCTGCCGCCCGGCCACGGGGCGGGTGCGCGAATCGCTTTTTTCCATGCTGGCCTCCATGGGGGTGGACTGGCCCTGCTGCCGGGTGTTGGATCTTTTCGCCGGAAGCGGCAGTGTGGGGTTCGAGGCCGCCAGCCGGGGGGCCGCCGAGGTGGTGTTCGTGGAGAAAAATCCCCGGCTGGCGGCCCTGCTGCGGGACAATGCGGCGGCCCTTGGCATGGGGCGCGACCAATTCCGGGTGGTGGTTGCCGACGTGTTGGCCTTTTTGGCCAAAAAGCAGCCCCCGGCGCCGTATCAGGTGGTGTTCGCCGACCCCCCCTACGGCCTGGATCTGCTGCCCCCGGCTCTGGCCCGGATGACGGCCAACGGCTATGTGGCCCCGCAGGGGGTGGCGGTGGCCGAGATCGAGGCCGGACTTGACACGTCGCCCCTGGCCTCCCTGCCCGGATTATCTTGTCTAACCGACCGTCTTTTCGGCCAAACCAGGATCATGATATGGCAAATCCCAACGGATGCGTGGCAATCTACCCCGGAACCTTCGATCCCCTGACCAACGGCCATGTCTCGCTGGTGCGCCGGGCCCTCAAGATATTTGGCACCATCATCGTGGCGGTGGCGGCGGACTCCGGAAAAACGCCCCTTTTCAACCGGGACGAGCGTGTGGCCATTGCCGAAGAGGTGTTTTCCGACGAACCTCAAGTCATGGTTGAAGGATTTGACGGCCTGCTTGTGGACTACGTGGAACGGCGACGCGCCGACGTCATCGTGCGCGGGCTTCGGGCCGTGTCGGACTTCGAATACGAATTCCAGTTGGCGCTCATGAACCGCCGCCTCAAACGGCATATCGAGACCGTGTTCATCATGACCGACTACCGCTGGCTGTACATCTCCTCGACCATCATCAAGGAGGCCTCCCGGCTGGGCGGCGACATCCGGGGGCTGGTCCCTCCCCTGGTCCTGGCCCGCCTGTGCGAACGTTATGGGGTGCCCATGCCCCACGGCCCCCTCGATTCAGGCCAGGAGGCCTAGGAGAGGCGCATGACCGCACTTCCCGTGGTCTGCCTGTTGGGGGCCACCGGCACAGGCAAGACCGAGGCGGCCATCCATCTGGCCCGGGCCTTTGACGGGGCGGTGATCAATTATGATTCCCGCCAGATCTACCGGGATTTGCCCCTGGTCACCGCCCAGCCCACCCGGGAGGAGCAGGCGCGCTGCCCGCACCACCTGTACGGATTTTTGCCCGCAGGCTCCCGGCGAAGCGCCGGGGCCTATGCCCGGTTGGTCCATGCCCTGGCCGCCCGGGTGCGGCGGCAGGGCCGTTTGCCCATCCTGGTCGGCGGCACGGGCTTGTACCTGCGGGCCATCCTGTTCGGGCTGGCCCCCATCCCGGACATCCCGGCCGCCTTGCGGGCCGACATCCAGGGGGAGTGCGACCGGGTCGGGCCGCATACGCTCCATGCCCGGCTCGCCGTTGCGGACCCGGCAAGCGCCGCACGCATCGCCCCGGCCGACCGGCAGCGTATCACCCGGGCCCTTGAGGTCTATGCCGCCACGGGCCGCACCCTCACGGACTGGCATGCCCAGGAGGCCACGGCCGGGCCGGAATACGCCGCCGTGAAAATCGGGCTTGAAATTTCCGGGCCGGGCTATGCCCAGCGTCTTGCCGGGCGTATCGAGCGTATGGTCGAGCAGGGGGCCGTGGCCGAGGTGGCCCGGGCGGCCGCGCGATTTCCCGCTGGGGCCTGGGGCCTAAGCGGTATCGGCTGCAGCGAGATTTTACGCCATCTGTCCGGGGAGTTGGACCTTGACGCGGCCAAGGCCCTGTGGCTCAAAAACACCCGGGCCTACGCCAAACGCCAGATGACCTGGTTTCGCAAGGAGTCCGACGTGTCCTGGTTCGATCCGGGCGACCATGACGGCATGGTCCGGCTGGTGCAGGACCGCCTGGCCGGAGGCTGAGGTCAGGGCATGGCCAGAAGCCGCAACTGGGCAGGGGCGAAAAGCCAGTGCAGGACCGCCGCCCGGGTGGGCAGTTCGGGAACCTCAAAATGGCCGACCCCGCCGGGTTCGAAGTGGATGCGGGCCGCCGGGCCGCCGCTTATCAGGGTGGATGCGAGGTGTTCGAGAAGCGGCGCATGGCCGCAACACAAAATCGAGCGGGCCGGGGCCAGGTCGGCCAAAAAGGCCACGGCCGCGTCCACCTGCCCCGTACCCGAGAAGGCCGCCTCGGCCAGGATGGACTTTTCCGGAAAACCCAGGGCCTGGGCCATGATTTCGGCTGTCTGGGCGGCGCGCAGGGAGCGGGCGCAGACCACGGCCTCAAGCGCCACGCCCAGCCGGACAAAGACCTTGGCCGCCATCAGGGCCTGCCCCCTGGCCACGGGGCTCAAGGGCCGGGCCTGGTCCACATCGCTTGGCAAGCCGGTCCCTGACCGCATGAGATAGATATCCATGACCGCCTCCATGAAAAAAAACATGCCCATGTCCGATATCGCAAAATTCCAAGCGGGAAAAGGGACGCCTGCCGCACCCTGCCGGGCGAACCGCAGACGGTTCCTGATCCGCCTGGCGGGCTTCGCGGCCGTGGCCGCCCTGTCCCCCCTGTCCCTGTCCCTGGCCGCCGCCGATCCCCTGGCTGCCGCGCAACACCTGCTCGATGCCGGAAAGGTCGAGGAGGCCGTGGCCAGTCTGCGGCGCATCACGGCCGCCGATCCCCGCAACGAACGGGCCTTCATTCTCCTTGGCCGGGCCTTTGCCCAGTCCGGGAAGCCTGCCCCGGCGCTGGCGGCCTTTCGCGAGGCCCTGCGCATCAATCCCGCCGACACCTACACCCGCATGCTGGCGGACATCCTGGCCCAGCGGCCTATCCCGGACGAGCCGGTTACGGGGACGAAATACGGGGAAAAGGGCGGTCGGCGCAGCGCCTCGCGCCTGGAAAAGACCGCCCGGGCCGAACGGGAGGCGTTTGTGGCCGGAAACGGCAGGCTGCCCCCGGGGGCGGGGCCGTTTCGGCTGGTGATCGACGCCGGGCATGGCGGCCCGGATGTCGGAGGCGTCGGGGCCTCGGGGCTTCAGGAGAAGGATGTGGCCCTGGACCTGGCCCTGCTGACGGCCCGGGAGATTCAGGGTGCGGACACCGGCATGGCCGTCTTTCTGACCAGGATGTCGGACATCCGCCTGTCCACGGCGGCCCGGGCGGCCTGCGCCGACCTGTACGCGGCGGACCTTTTTGTGTCCCTGCATGCCCCGAGTGTGGAGGATGCCGCCGTATCCGGGCTGCATCTCTTCACCCGGCAGGGCGGCGGCGGACAGGACGCCGTGGCCAAGGCCGTGGCCGGGTTTGAAAACCGTCTGGCCGGGGCGGTTCCGGGATTTCCCCGGGCCGGGCTGCACGGCGTCGAGGCGGGGCTTGTGCGGGAGGGCGTGGCCCGGCGGCAGACCGGGTACAGCGCCCGCTATGCCGCACTCCTTGCGGAAAGCGTGGGCGGCGGGCCGTTTTCCGGAAAGGGCGGCGTGGCCGGGGCCGGGCTGTCGCTTTTAAACGCCGTGGACGCCCCGGCGGTCTTTGCGGCCATGGGGTTTCTCTCCAACGCCAAGGATGCGGCCGTGTTGGCCGATGCCGACCGCCGCAGGGAACTGGCCGCTTCCCTGGCCCGGGCGATCCTTTCTGCGGCCCGCGCCGCCAATGGGAAGGCGTCCGGGTAGGGCTGCGCCCCATGCAAACACGCCTTTCGCGGACGCCGCCCGGGCGGCGGCTGAGCGACACAACCTGGACGAAAGGAGTCGGGAAAAGACGTCAAGCCCTTGCCTGTATCTCCGCATGAGGCTACATTGCGTCAATCGTGTGAAAGGGCGTGCGCATGGGCATTGGCGAGCGAAACTGGACCATCCCCAATCTTCTGACCATCTTCAGGGTGCTTCTCACCCCTGTGTTCGTGGTGCTTTTCATGCAGGAGCGGCTCTATTCCGCGCTTTTGACCTTTGGTGTGGCCGGGCTCACCGATGCCCTGGACGGCGCCATCGCCCGCGTTCTGCATCAACGTTCCCGGCTGGGGGCCATGCTCGATCCCCTGGCGGATAAAATCCTCCTGGTCACCTCGTTTGTCTGTCTGGCCATCAAGGGTTGGATTCCGGACTGGCTGGCCGTGGTGGTGGTCAGCCGGGACGTGATCATTGTGGGCGGATTGGCCGTGCTGTCGTTTTCCGGAGTGGACGTGAAGGAGCGCATCAAGCCCCTGATGGTCAGCAAGGTCAACACCACGGCCCAGATGCTTCTGATTTTGGCCGTACTCGGGGGGCGGGCCTTTTTCGGCAACGGGGACGACGCGGCGTTGATCCTGGCCCAACATGTCCTCGTGGCGATCGTGGCCGTTTTGTGCGTGGTGTCCGGGGCGATCTATATTTTCAAGTGGTTCGGATCGTTCCCGGCGGACGGTAAAAACGGCAACGGCAGGTAGATCGGAGCCGGACCCACGAAAAAAAAGCCCCGGATGCGCCATCCGGGGCTTTTTGATCAGGCGTCGCTTGCGCGGGCTATTTTTTTTCAGCCGGTTCGTCGTCTTTTTTGGGGGTCACGTCGATCTCTTCCGGCTCAGTGGTGGCCTTCTTGAAATTTTTGATGGCCTTGCCCATGCCGGCCCCTATTTCGGGGAGCTTGTTCGCACCGAAAATTACCAGTATGATGACCAAAATGATGAGCAGTTCCGGGATTCCGATTCCAAACATGCGGCGCCTCCAGCGTATGACGTGAGGCAGGCTATACACGCGCCATTCCGGCAGGTCAAGAAACCGCCCCCTCCCGCAGGGCGGCCGCGGCCGATGGTGCGACGTTTGTGGAGGGGCCATGTCCGGCGTGGTACGCGCGCTTCCCGGGCGGCAATGCCGATACTTCGTCCGGGGGCGCTGTTTTCTTTCGGAACACCAGAATCCCGGTCTCGACCAGAAGGTGCGTTGCGGCGTTTTTTTGCGTCTGTGCGAGGCCTTTGACGAGCATGTGCAGCGCGCCGACGCCTTCGGGCTGGACGAAACCTCCGCCGCCCGCATCTGGAACGAACGGTTTCCCCTGTTGCTTGGCCGGGAAGGGTGTTGCCGGGATTACCAACCCGGTGATAGTGACGCCTTTCTCGGGTGCGTGCACGCCGAGGGCGACATCTGTCTGCGGGCCATGCCGCCCTGTCCCGGCCGGTGCCCGCATTATGTCCTTTTCCGCGAACCTTCGACCAATGGATGACCCCGTGCCCACACAGGATTCCAAAGCCCCGGCCCCAAGCGTCTATTTCCCCTGCATGCACGCCGGGCTTTTGCCGACGCGCCTTGCGGGCGTCGCCGCCTTTTTCGATCCCGGCCTGGCCACGGCCTCCCCGGAATCCGGGGAGTCGCTGTATCGTCCGGCGGACCTGCCCCTGGACCAGGCCGCTCTGATGGCCGCCATCGGGCAATATGAGGCCCTGGAGCGGGAGGTCAAAAACCCCCGTGAGCTGGATGCCTTTTTTTCCACACGGTTCGAGGAGGTTTTTCCCGAAAGTTCCCGGGGCATTGAGGACGCCCTGCGCGACCGGATGGCCCCCGGTCGCCCGAAGGCCTCCCGAGCCGGGGCCGTCAAGGCCCAGCTTGGGCTGTGCCTGGCCTGGCGGATGGAGGAGAAGATCCTGGAACTGTCCGGCCTTGGCGGCGGGGTGGATCGGTCGATGCGCGAATTCGCCGAAAATCTCGGGCTGTCCGACGAGGATGCGGACGAGTTGCCCCCGGGGCTCCTGGATGGGACCGGGCTGACGGATAAAAAGACCTTGGCCGGAGAGTTCAGCGGTCCGTGGCGGCCGCTTCTGGACGCCATGCTGCGGTTTCTTCCCGGGCATGCCGCCCTTGTGGTCACCGAGGCCCGGGTAGCCGAGGCCTATGCCGAGGCGGGCCTGCTGGACGGGAGCGCAACGACCTCACAAGCCGGGGCCTTCGTGCCCACGCCCTTTGCTGACCTGTTTACGGCCGTGGCCCTGCCCGGATGGAGACTGCTTCTGGGCAACCGGCCGCGCCCCGAATCCCCCTGGCTTGATGCCCAAAGAACCGTCCTTATCCCCGTCACCTGGGAGGAATGATCGTGCGTTACGTGTGCTCGCCCCTGGCCGTTCCGGACGAACTGTCGGCCGTTCGCGGGGTCGTCTTCGACTGTGACGGCGTGTTGGTGGATTCCCTGGACGCCAACCGCATGTATTACAACCTCATTCGGGAACGCATGGGGCTTTTGTCCATGACCCCCGAGGAAGAGGAATATGTCCACGCCCATTCCGTGACCAAATCCATGGCCCGGATCATTCCTCCGGAACGGCTGGAGGAGGCGGAGGCCATCCGGCGCGGGTTCGACTACCGGGACATCATGCCCTACGTCTATCTGGAGCCGGGGCTGCGGGAGCTTTTGGTCCTTTTGCGCCAGAAAAACGTGCGCATGGGGATTTTGACCAATCGCACCAACACCATGGATCTGGTCCTGGAGACGTTCGACCTGTCGCTGTTTTTTTATCCGGTGGTGACCGCCGGGCGCATCAGCCACCCCAAGCCGTGCCCCGAGGGCCTGCACCGCATCCTGGCCGCTTGGGAGCTGTCGGCCTCGCAGGTGGCCTACATCGGGGACACGGCCCTGGATGAGCGGGCCGCCCGGGCGGCCGGGGTTACCTTCTGGGCCTACAAGAACCCGGCCCTCCTGGCCGCCATGCACATCCCCAATTACGACAGCCTGCGCCAGTGCCTGCGCAAGGCCCTTCCCGATCCCGGGGCCTGAGGAGCAGGCCGCAACAGGTCCGGGCACGTCCGGTTCGCCAGACCCCTGCCCCGGGCGTCCTGGGACCGCTGTCGCCTACGGCGGGAAACGGCGGGCAGGGCGACCGGACCTCGCCCGGTGATGAAAAATCCCCTTGATTTGCCGGGTGTGCTGTGCCACCTTTCAGGCAGAGGGCGCGTTCGACGTCAGACGCGTGCCTGAAGGAGCGGCAATGCAGATAGTTGGTCTTTTTTTCCGGGCGGTGGCGCTTGTTCTCGACACCGTGCTCATGCTGTATTTCTGGGTGGTGATCATCTCGGCCCTTTTGACCTGGGTCAAGCCCGATCCCTACAACCCCATCGTCCGATTCCTGTACGCCATCACCGAGCCGGTCTATTACCGCATCCGTCGCCTGGCGCCCTTTCTCGTGGTAGGAGGCTTCGACCTGACTCCCATCGTGGTTATTTTGGCCATTCAGTTCTTGCGCAGTTTTCTGGTGCCGGCCCTGATGGTCGTGGGGTTGTCCGGGCCGCCCATGTAAGGGGACGCACGCGACGTGACCATCTCCAAAAGTGACCTGCTGACGCACACGTTTTCGAAAAAATTTTTCGGTTACCGGCCTGCCGAGGTCGATGCGACACTGCGCGAGGCGGCCGAGACCCTGGACCGTCTGGCCGGGGAGCGTGCCGAGCTTCTGCGCCGGATCGCGGAGATGGAACGGGATTTACGGGAGTATAAGGAGCGCGAGGCCACCTTGCGCGACACCCTCATGACCACCCAGACCATTGTGGTGGACATGAAGGACAAGGCCCGCACCGAGGCTGCGGCCCTGGTGGACGAGGCCAGACGCCAGGCCGACGAACTGGCCGAGGCGGCCAAACGTCGCGTGGCCGGGGAAAACGCCCGCATTGAGGCGCTTTACCGGCAACGCGAACGCTTTGAGCAGCAGATGCGCGACCTGCTGTTGGCCCATGCCCGGCTTTTGAACGCCCCGGACGAGGGCCGGGAACGCGACCCCCTGGACGGCGCCCGGGCCTTGGCCGGGGAGCAGGGCGGCGAGACGGCGGGCGGGGACTTTTTGTTTGGCGAGGAACCGGCATGACCGGACCCTCGCCGACGTTCATTGCCCGGCAGGGGCCGGAGAAATGGACCGTCCTGGTCTGGGCCAAGCCAGGCGGGTCGGTGGACGCCGTGGACGGCGTCCTGGACGGACGGCTTATGGTCAAAGTTCGGGCCAAGGCCGTGGACAACAAGGCCAACCAGGCCGTGGCGGCCATTTTGGCCAAGCGCCTGGGACTTCGGGCCAGACAGGTGGAAGTGGTGTCGGGGTTGACCGGCCGTCGCAAGACGGTGGCGGTCACGGCCCCGGAGGAACCCGACTGGAGCGTCCTGGCCTAGGGCCGGGGATGCTTCGCAACTCCAAGCGGAAAGGGAGACAGGACCATGGAAGCACGCGATCTGGAGCTCATTTCCATGCACGGCGAGAATGACGCGGAACTCAAGGCCCTGTACGAGGAGCACGTATCGTACGAGAAGATCCTGGAGAAACTGGAGAACAAACCCTATCTCACCCCGGCCGAGGATCTTGAAGTCAAAGAGATCAAGAAGAAGAAGCTGGCCGGGAAGACCAAGATGGAAGCCATCCTCACGAAATACAGAAATACCGAGGAGAATTGACATGGAATTGAGCGGGGCGCAAATCCTTCTGGAATCCTTGCGCAGAGAGGGGGTTGACGTCGTTTTCGGGTTTCCCGGCGGCGCGGTGATCGACATTTATCACCAACTGCCCAACTACCCGATCAATCACGTTTTGGTACGCCACGAACAGGGGGCCATTCATGCCGCCGACGGCTATGCCCGGGCCTCGGGCAAGGTCGGCGTATGCCTGGTAACCTCCGGTCCCGGGGCCACCAACACCGTGACGGGCATCGCCACCGCCTACATGGATTCCATTCCGGTCGTGATTTTCACCGGACAGGTTCCCACCCCGCTCATCGGCAACGACGCGTTTCAGGAAGTGGACATTGTGGGCATCACCCGCTCCTGTACCAAACACAACTATCTGGTCAAGGATGTGACCAAGCTGGCCCACACCATCAAGGAGGCCTTCTATCTGGCCTCCTCGGGGCGGCCGGGACCGGTTTTGGTGGATATCCCAAAAGACGTGCAGCAGGCCGTGACCGAATACAAGTATCCGAAAACCATCAAGATGCGTAGCTACAACCCCACCATCGAACCCAACGTCAAGCAGGTTCGCAAGGTGGCCGACCTCATCGCCAAGGCCAAAAAGCCCATCATCTACGCCGGGGGCGGGGTCATCTCCTCCAATGCCCACGAGGAACTGACCTGGCTGGCGCGCACCTTGAAGATTCCGGTCACGGCCACGCTCATGGGCCTTGGCTGCTTTCCCGGCGACGATCCCTTATGGCTGGGAATGCTCGGCATGCACGGCACGTTTGCGGCCAACCACGCCATCAACAACGCCGACCTCATCCTGGCCATCGGGTCGCGTTTCGACGACCGGGTCACGGGAAAAATCAGCGAGTTCGCCAAAAAAGCCACCATCGTGCATATCGACGTGGACCCCACTTCGATTCAGAAAAACGTCCTGGTGCATGTCCCCGTGGTTTCGGACTGCCGGGCCTTCCTTCTGGCGCTGAACCGGGAAATGGCCCCCCGTCTTGACGAGGGCACAGCCACGCCGTCCCATGACAAATGGCTGGCCCAGGTGCAAGAGTGGGCGACCGAGCATCCGGTCGCCTATTCCCACGAAGGCGCGGCCATCAAGCCCCAGGCCGTGGTGGAGACCATCTACAAGCTGACCAAGGGCAAGGCCATCATCACCACCGAGGTTGGCCAGAACCAGATGTGGGCGGCTCAGTTTTACCGCTACCATACCCCGCGTACATTCTTGAGTTCCGGGGGCCTGGGGACCATGGGCTACGGGTTTCCGGCGGCCATCGGGGCCCAGATGGCCTTTCCGGACAAGCTGGTCATTGATGTGGCCGGGGACGGCTCCATCCAGATGTGCATCCAGGAGCTGGCCACGGCCGTGTGCTACGGACTGCCCGTGAAGATCGTGATCTTAAATAACGGTTATCTGGGCATGGTTCGGCAATGGCAGGAGCTTTTCTACGCCAAGAATTATTGCGCCACCTGCCTGGATGTGGCCCCGGACTTCGTGAAGCTGGCCGAAGCGTATGGTGCGGCGGGATATCGGGTCACAGACCCGGCCGAGGTGGAGAAGACCTTGAAGGAGGCCTTCGCCCTGCCCCGGACGGTCATTGTGGACATCGTCGTGGACCGGGAGGAGAACGTCTATCCCATGGTTCCGGCCGGTAAGCCCTTAACCGAAATGCTTCTGGTCTAGGGAGGCCACGTCATGCGACACATCATTTCCATTCTCGTGGAGAACGAGCCGGGCGTGCTGTCCCGGGTGGCGGGGCTTTTCAGCGGCCGGGGGTTCAACATCGAGACCCTCAACGTGGCCCCCACGCTGACGCCCGGGCTCTCGATCATGACCATCACCACCCACGGCGACGAGCAGATCATCGAACAGATCATCAAGCAGCTACGCAAGCTGGTGACCACGCTGAAGGTTGTCGACTTAAGCGAGGCCAGCTCCGTGGAGCGGGAGATGATGCTTTTGCGGGTGGACGCCGAGGGGACCAAGCGGGCCGAGATACTACGCATCGTGGACATCTTCCGCTGCAAGGTGGTGGACGTCAGCCCCGAAGAACTCATCATCGAGGTCACCGGGGAGCAGGGCAAACTGACGGCGCTGATCAATCTGTTGCAGCGCTACGGCATCAAGGAAGTGGCCCGGACAGGGGCCGTGGCCCTACGCCGGGGCATGCAGGGATAGCCGCGCGGCCCGGCGCAGGCGACCGCTTTACAGGGACAGGCGTTTTACACTACGGACCCAACCCACGACGGACGAAACGGCGCCCGGCGCGACATAAGCTCGGAGCCGCCTGAGTTCTCCGACACATTTCCATGCCGGGGGGGGAGAAGCCTCCCCCGGGCCATGACTTGACCAAAGGAGCGACGATGAAAGTTTACTACGACCAGGACGCGGACCTCTCCCTTTTGGCCAACAAGACCGTGGCCGTCATCGGCTACGGCAGCCAGGGGCACGCCCACGCCATGAACCTGCGCGATTCCGGCGTGAACGTGGTCATCGGGCAGCGTCCCGGCGGGGCCAACTGGCAAAAGGCCAAGGAAGACGGATTTTCCCCTGTCAGCGCCGGGGATGCGGCGGCCCAGGCCGACGTGATCATGATTCTTGTGCCTGACCAAACCCAGCGGAGCCTGTATGAAAATGAGATCAAGCCCAACCTGACGGCGGGCAAGATGCTCATGTTCGCCCACGGCTTCAACATCCACTTCGGTCAGATCGTGCCCCCGGCGGACGTGGACGTGACCATGTGCGCCCCCAAGGGCCCGGGCCATCTGGTGCGCCGGGTGTACACCGAGGGCGCGGGCGTGCCCAACCTCATCGCCGTGCACCAGGACGCCACGGGCAAGGCCACGGAGATGGCCCTGGCCTACGCCAAGGGCATCGGCGGCACGCGCGGCGGCGTCCTCACCACCACCTTCAAGGAAGAGACCGAGACGGACCTTTTCGGCGAGCAGGCCGTGTTGTGCGGCGGCGTGTCCGAATTGATGAAGGCCGGTTTCGAGACCCTGGTGGAGGCCGGATACCAGCCGGAAATCGCCTATTTCGAGTGCCTGCATGAAATGAAGCTCATCGTGGATCTCATCTACGAGGGCGGTCTGGCCCGCATGCGCTATTCCATCAGCGACACCGCCGAATACGGCGACTATACGCGCGGCCCGCGCATCGTCACCGACCAGACCCGCCAGGAGATGCGCAAGATCTTGAAAGAGATCCAGCAGGGCGAATTCGCGCGGGACTTCATCCTGGAAAACGCTGCGGGCAAGCCGCATTTTCTGGCCATGCGGCGCATCAATGCCGAACACCTCATCGAGAAGGTGGGCGGCAAACTGCGCGGCATGATGAGCTGGCTGAAGAAATAGGCTCGACAACACGGGCCGGGCCTGGCGGCGCGGCCTTGGAGGGGCGCCATGGAGTGCTTGTCTCGAGTCTGCCGCCTGGCGGTGACCGTTTTTTTGCTGGTCCTGGCGGCGGTGATCGTCGTGGACGGCGGGGCCTGGCGTACGGCGGCGTTGGCCACCCCGGAGGGGACGCCCGAGGTCCAGCCCGCGCCGCCAGCGGAGGCGGCGTCCGCCCCGGCTGCGGAATTGTCCTTTTTCCAGTGGATGGAGAAGGCCCAGGCCGGAGATCTTGAGGCCCAGTGCAACGTCGGCGTGTTCTACGTCAACGGCCAAGGCGTCCCCAGGGACTATCCGGAAGGCCTGGCCTGGTTGTACCGGGCGGGCAACGCCGGGTTTTCCCACGCCCAGTTCTTGCTGGCCGGGCTCTACAGCCAGGGATTCGGAACCACCCCTTCCGATCCCTTCCGGAGCTGGTTTTGGGCCGCGCTGGCGGCGTCCAGCCAAGACATCCCCGACCAGGACCGCCAGTTGGCCGTGAAGATGATGGCGGCGGGGGAGAAAGAGCTGTCCGCCCAACATCTGGCCTCGGTGCAGAAAATGGCCAAGGACTGGAGCCTGGGGCGGGCGGCCGCGCCACGCTGAATACACGCGTCATGATGGACCGCCGCCTGGGACGGGCAGATCTCGCCTGGCCTTGCGGCGGTCTTTTCGTTTCGGGTAGGGAAGGGAACATGATTGGGAGTCCGTTATCCGTTGCGGCGTCGCCCGGGCGCGCCCTGCTTACCGGCACATGGGCGCGGGGGCTGGCGGTACGCCTGCTGACGGCGGCGTTTCTCCTGATGCCGGCGGGCGCGTCTGCGGCGGCCGGTAAAATCGACACGTCCTCCTTCACGGCCTACTATGCGGCCCAGAGCAAGACCCTGCATGCCCACCTGGGCAAGGTGGTGGACGCCTACGCCGATTTTTCCCGGCGTGGGGCGGTGGGGCCCATGAAGGACGTGCTGGCCGCCCGGGGAACGCTGGTGGCCTGCTGGGAGCTTTTCCTGAATGCCGGGGACATGGTGTACATCTATGACCGTCTCGATCCGGCCTGCGAAAAATCCGTCAAAGACGTGGGATCATTGATGCGCACCGGGTTGTCCGTGGTATCCGGAAAGATCGAAAAGGAATTGCAGTGGCTGGACGTGACGGTGAAAAACCTGAACGGACAGCCGGTGGCCGCTGAAATCGCCGCCGCCGCCACGGATTTTCGCGAGACGGCCGCCGCGTTGCGCCGCTTTTCGGTGGATTTCGCTAAACCCGTCCCACCTGCCGGGACGCCCGCCGCCAGGCCGGGAGGAGCCAGCGGGGCCGGACGGCCCGGCGACCTCCCGGGCGCTTCCGGCCCGCGCGCGCCGAGCAGCCCGTCGGTCCCGGCCGTGAACATGGGCGGCAAGGCCCCCTGATGCCATCGTTCGACCCCTTTTTTTCCGACCTTTTCGGCTATGCGGCCGGAATCCTGACCACCGTGGCCTTTTTGCCCCAGGTGATCAAGACCTATGCCTCCAGGTCCGCCAGGGACATTTCGCTCTCCATGTACGTCATTTTCACCATCGGAATCCTCTTGTGGCTGGCTCACGGCCTGCTCGCCGGTTCCGGACCCGTGGTGGCCGCCAACAGCGTGGGGCTCGTGTTGTCCCTGTCCATGGTGGTCATGAAGGTTGTTTTCGGAAGGGGAAAGCGGTAGGGCTCGGCCGGACGCGCCAGATGCGCAGCAATGCGCCCGGCGGGCGTGAGGGATCGTTTTCTCTTTGGAGCAGCATGATTTTTCTTGTTCAGTTCTTAAATATTTGTTAGTAAATTTTGCGTTTTCGGAGAGCGCCGGACGCGGGACATAGCGGGACGGGCAAGCATGGCCTCCCTCCCGAGTCCTGTTTGGACGGTATGCTGGGAGCAGTGTTTCCCGGAAGAGAGGCGTACCGTTTTTTGTATTGCACAGGCTTTGATTTTCGTGTCCGTTGTATGCAGCATCCGCCTTTTTCCAATGCAGGGGGAGTTCTTTCATGTCCATTGCCGAGAAGATGCGCGAGATCGCCTCCCAGGTGGGGCCGGAGCATGTTTACCGTACCGTGTACGACGAGGATCTTCACGTCCTGGTTCCGGGAAAGGAAGACATCAATGCGGAGATCCTGGACACCTTTTCCAGGATCGACTTCACGGGAAAAAGTGTTGTCGACCTGGGCTGCAACTTCGGCTTTTTCACCTTCTATGCCGCCAGGTTGGGCGCCCGCCAGGTGGTGGGGGTGGATCGCGAGGAGGGGGTGTTGCAGGGGTGCGAGGTGTTAAAGGAATACTTTAACTCTCCGGTCAGCTTCGAGGCCCACGACATCTACGATCCGGCCTGCACCCTGCCCGAGCGGACCTTCGACATCGCCATGCTTGTGGAATTCATCGGCAAAACATTCATCGTGGAGAACCGGATCGCGCCCACCCTGGGGTTTCTGGAGAAACTCTCGGAGCGGGAATTGATCGTGTCGGTGCAAAAGATCTACTGGATCAGAAAGGAACTGGGAACCACGCCCGAGGCCCTGCGCGGCATGTATACCGACCGGTACGTACAGGGCGGATCGTTTTATCTGCTGGACTACGTGCGGGACTTTTTCGCCCCGCGCTGGCGCATGGAGCCCATCTCGGAGTTAAACGGGGAATACGAGAAGCCCCGCAAGCTCCTGCGGTTCGTGCGGGCCCAGCCGGAGACTCCCGCGTAAGGCTATTCCGCCTTCCACAACGTCTGGGCCGGGGTGAACGCCGCCTCAAGCTCGGGGCTTATGGCGATAAGCGCCGTGGTCCCCACCCGCGAGAGGCGGACGTGGTCTGCCGGATCGAGTCCGGCCCGCCGGGCCTCGCCTTCCCAGCGCTCCATCTCCCCGCGCAGCATGTCCTCGAATTCCGGGCGCGTCTCGACCGGCCCGTCAAAGCTGGACATGACCGTCCAGCCGTCTCCGTCTTGTCCGTCGTTCATGGCGTGTCCTCTTTCCAGCCGTGCATAAGGTCGTGGGAGATGCCCAGGCGGTCCAGGATGCGGGCCACCACGAAATGCACCAGGTCGTCGATGGTTGCGGGTTTGTGGTAGAAGCCCGGCGCGGCGGCCAGGATCTCCGCCCCGGCCTCGTGCGCCGCCAGCATGTTTTTGAGATGCGTCCGGTTATACGGCGTCTCGCGCGGCACCAGGATCAGGGGACGGCGTTCCTTGAGGCAGACGTCGGCGGCCCGGTGGATGAGATTCGAGCCCAGGCCCGTGGCGATGGCCGCCAGGGAGGCCATGGAGCAGGGGCACACCACCATGCCCGCATGCCGCCAGGAACCGCTGGCCGGTCCGGCGTCCAGCTCGTTTTGGCGGTAGACCGTGTGGGCCATGCCCGACAGTTCGGCGGCGGAAACCGCAGACTCCAGGGAAAGGACCAGTCGGGCCGCATCGGACAGGATGAGATGCAGCTCCACGCCGGGCGCCCGGGACAGTTCCCGGGCCAGGGACACGGCATAGGGCATGCCGCTGGCCCCGGTGACGGCCAGAACTACGCGGCGGATCATGGGATGGCTCCCGGGTGTGTCCAGAGCGGATGACGGGTCATGGCTGCCTTTTTTTCTTCCTCTCCATGCATTTCAAGGACACGACGCTAGGCCACGTCCCACTCCGGCCCGGCCGGGGTGTCCTTGACCTCCACGCCAAGGGCCGAAAGCTCGTCGCGGATGGCGTCCGAGCGGGCGAAATCCTTGTTCTGGCGGGCCGTCTGCCGCTCGGCCAGAAGCGCCTCCACCTTGGCGGCGTCGATGCCCTTGCGCGACATGCGGCTGGTCTTGAGCCGGGCCGTAAACTCAGCCGGGTCCGTGCCGAAGACCCCGAGCACGGCGGCATATCCGGCCATGTCGGCCAAAAACCGGCGGCACAGGTCGGGCACGTCCTTGCATTTGGCCAGGGTCTTGTCCTCCAAAACCCGGTTGACGAGCCGGGCCATGCCGAAGACATGCCCCAGGGCGGCGGCGGTATTCAGGTCGTCGTCCATGGCCGCCGCAAAGCCGGATTCCAGCCGGGCCATCTCCGGGGCGATGTCGGCGGGCAGGGCACTGCCGGACCACTTGGTGCGGCTTACGGCCTGGGCGGCCGACTCCAGGGCGGCATAGACGCGGCGGATGCCCTTTTCGGCCTCGTCCATGGCCTCCCGGGAATAGTCCAGGGGACTGCGGTAGTGGGCCGAGACCAGGAAAAAGCGCAGCACCTCGGGGAGGTATCCGGCAAAGATGTCGCGCAGGGTGATGAAGTTGCCCAGCGACTTGGACATCTTTTCGGTATTGATGCGCACGAAGCCGTTATGCACCCAGAACCGGCAAAAGTCCCGGCCAAGGGCGGCCTCGCTCTGGGCGATCTCGTTTTCGTGGTGGGGAAAGATCAGATCCTGGCCGCCGCCGTGGATGTCCAGGGGCAGATCCAAAAGCCCCTCGCTCATGGCCGAGCACTCCAGGTGCCAGCCCGGGCGGCCCTTGCCGAAGGGACTGTCCCACATGGGTTCGCCGGGCTTGGCCGCCTTCCACAGGGCGAAATCCAGAGGGTCTTCCTTTTCCTCGCCGGGCGCGACCCGCGCCCCGGAGCGCAGATCCTCCACGTCGCGGCCCGAGAGTTTGCCGTAGCCGGGAAAAGATCGCACCCGGAAATAGACGTCGCCCGAGGGGGTGGCGTAGGCGTGGCCCTTGTCGATCAGGCGCTGGGCCAATTCCAGCATGGGGGTGATGTAGGCCGTGGCCCGGGGCTCGGCGTCGGCGCGAAGAATTCCCAGGGCGTCCATGTCCTCGTGAAAGGCGGCGATGTATTTTTCAGCCACCTCCTCGGGCGGTATGCCCTCGGTGTTGGCCCTTTTGATGATCTTGTCGTCCACGTCCGTGAAGTTGCGCACGAAACGCACGGCAAGGCCCTGGCTGCGCAGGTGGCGCACCAGGACGTCGAAGACCACGCAGGAACGGGCATGGCCGATGTGGCACAGGTCGTAGGCCGTGATCCCGCACACGTACATGTTGACCTGTCCGGGAATGCGCGGGGTGAAGACCTCTTTGGAGCGGGTCTGGGTATTGTAAAGCTGCATGGGCTTCTCCGGTCGAAGGGGTGGTTTGTCAAAGCAAAGGGGGCGGGCAAAGTCAAGTGCGGCCCCTGCCCCGGCCGGGAGGCGGCAGGACAGGGGCGCATCCGGCGATCCGGCCGTCAGACGGCCATTCGCTGTCGTTTTGCCAGTTTGCGGCGTGGATTATCCTTTGGCGCCGAAGGCCTGGGCGATGGTCCTCTCGCTTGGCGGACGGGTAAAAAGGCTCACCAGGGGGACGACCGCAAAGGGCGCGATCATGGCCGCGCTCGAGGCGATGGGGGACTTGGCCGGGCCCAGGATGAAAAAGAGCGTGATGTTGACCACAAGCCCCGTGGCCATGCCCGCCTTGACCCCGGCCTTGGTGGCGCCTTTCCAGAACAGGCCGTAGATGTAGGGGGCCATGAAGGCCCCGGCCACCGCGCCCCAGGACAGGGACATCAGCGTGATGATGATGTCGAAGTCGTACCTGGCGATGACGTAGGAGATGACGATGAAAAGCGCCGAAAGCAGGCGGATGAGGCGAACCGAGGCCTTGTTGGAGACCTCGGGGTTGATGTGGCCCTTGTACAGGTCGATGGCCACGGCCGAGGCCGAGACCAGGACCAGGGAGGACAGGGTGGACATGGAGGCCGAGAGCACCAGGAGCAGGATCAGCGCCATGAGGGCTTCCGGAAGGTTCGTCTTGAGCATGTCCGGGATGAAGCGGTCGAAGTCCGCCGCGCCGGAGGCGGTCAGGGGAGGGGCGTCGTAGAAAAGGTGCGTCATTGACCCGGTGAAATAGGCTGCAAACCCGATGATCAGGGCAAAGACGCAGGTGGCCCAGGCGGCCTTGACGATGACCGACTCGTCCTTGACGGCATAGAACTTCTGCACCATCTGGGGCAGGCCCCAGGTTCCGAACGAGGTCATGAACACCAGGGCGCACAGAAGCAGCGTGCCGGGTTGTTTTTCAAGCGGCATGTGCAGGAGGTGTTTGCCCGGGATGGTGGAGAGCACCTCGGAAAGACCGCCGCCCTTTTGCACCAGCAGGTAGACCATGACGATGGACCCGAATATCATGATGATGCCCTGGATGAAATCCGTGAAGGCGATGGCGAAATAGCCGCCGAGCACCAGGTACAGCCCGGTGATGCCGATCATGATAAGTAAGGCCGTGTCGAAGGAGATGTTGAAATTGGCCTCGAACAGATACCCCAGGCCCTTGAAGACCGAGGCGGAATAGGGGAGCAGGAACACGAAAATGATAAGCGCGCTGATGATTTTTAAATATTTCCCGTCGTAACGCTCCTGCAGAAACTCCGGCATGGTCATCACGTCGAGGTTCTTGGTCATGCGCCGGGTGCGTTTGCCCAGAATCAGCCAGGCCATAAGCGACCCGAACACGGCGTTGCCGGCGGCGATCCACAGGGCGTTGAGACCATAGGCCCAGCCGAGCTTTCCGGCGAATCCGATAAAGAGCACGGCGGAAAAATACGTCGTGCCGTAGGCCACGGCCGACACCCAGGGACCGATGCTGCGTCCGCCCAGGAAAAAGTCGTTTAGGGACGAGGTGCGGCGCATGCCCCACACGCCGACCCCGATCATGAAGGCGAAAAAGACGCATAAAAGGATGATGGAAAACATGAAAGGCCACGCTCCCGGTTTTTGGGCGTCCCGGCCCGGCGGACCGGGCGGGGCGGGGGGTTGTCCCGGCCGCAGGCGGGCCTGCGGCCGGGTCTGCGAGTGTTAGTTCATGGCCTCGGGGAACATCTCGCCAGCCAGTTCGCGCAGTTTGTACTTCTGGATCTTTCCGCTGGCGGTGATGGGATAGCTGTCCACGAAGGCCACGTATTTGGGGATTTTGTGCCAGGCGATCTGGCCCCGGCAGTAGTCGCGCACGTCCTCGGGGGCCATGGTCACGCCCTTTTTCAGGATGATGAAGGCCCCCACCTCCTCGCCGTACTTGCGGCTGGGCACGCCCGCCACCTGCACGTCGGAGACGCCCTCCAGGGTGTAGAGGAATTCCTCGATCTCCCGGGGGTAGATGTTCTCGCCGCCCCGGATGATCATGTCCTTGAGGCGTCCGGTGATGGCCAGGTAGCCGTTCTCGTCCATGGTTCCCAGGTCGCCGGAGCGAAGCCAGCCGTCAGGGGTGATGGCCTTGGCCGTGGCCTCGGGGTTGTTGTAGTAGCCCTTCATCAGCGAATAGCCCCGGCAGCAGACCTCGCCCTGCACCCCGTGCGGCACTTCCAGGCCGGTTTCGGGGTCGCGCACGCAGACCTCGATGTGCGGTAGGGCCTTGCCCACGGACTCCACCCGGTAGTGCAGGGGATCGTCGGGGGTGGTCTGGGTCATGACCGGGGAGTTCTCGGTCAGGCCGTAGCAGATGGTGATTTCCTTCATGTACATGAGATCCATGACCTGGCGCATGACCTGGATGGGGCAGGGGGAACCGGCCATGATGCCCGTGCGCAGGCAGGAGAAGTCGAACTTTTTAAAGAGCTTGTGTTCGAGCATGGCGATGAACATGGTGGGCACGCCGTAGACCGCCGTACACCGCTCCTGGTCGATGGAGGACATGACCGACACCGGGTTGAACGCCTCCACGATGACCATGGTCACCCCGTGGTTGACGCAGGCCATGACCCCCAGGACGCACCCGAAGCAATGGAACAGCGGCACGGTCAGGCACAACCGGTCCTTGGGCGAGAAGCGTTGCCGCTGCCCGATCCAGTAGCCGTTGTTGACCACGCTTTTGTGGGTGAGCATGACCCCCTTGGGAAAGCCCGTGGTGCCCGAGGTGTACTGCATATTCACCACGTCGTCGGGATGCAGGGTGGCCTGGCGCTCGGCGTACTCCTCGTCCGTGACCATGCGCGCCATGCCCAGCACCTCGGGGATGTTGTACATGCCGCGGTGTTTTTCAGGGCCCAGGAAGAAGACGCGTTTCAAGTGCGGGAAGGTGGTGCTTTTGATACGCCCGCGTTCCATGCTGCGCAGTTCCGGGGCCAGATCGTAGAGGATCTGGATGTAGTCCGAGTCGCGAAAGCCGTCGATGATGAAGATGTTCTCGCACTCGGAGTTGGTGAGCAGGTACTTGAGCTCGTTTCTTTTGTAGTTGGTGTTGACCGTGAGCAGGATGGCGCCCATCTTGGCCGTGGCGAACTGCAAGGCCACCCAGTAGGGCACGTTGGTGGCCCATACGGCCACCTTCTCGCCTTTCTGCACGCCCAGGGCCATGAGCCCCTTGGCCAGGTCGTCGGTGAGCTTGTCGAACTGGGAGTACGTCAGGCGGAAATCACGATCCACATAGACCACGGCCTCGGTGTCCGGGTTCGCCGCCGCGGTTTTGGCCAGAAGCTGGCCCATGGTCAGATCGAACAAGGGAGTGTCGTCGGACATGATCGGCGTCCTCTATTCCGGGAAATACAGAACGGCGTAGATCTGGGCCGGTTCCGTTCCCGCACAGCCCACATGGTGGGGCACGATGGAATTGAAGTAGATGCTGTCGCCGGGGCTCAGGACATGGGTCTCCCTGGCCATGACCACCTCGACCTGGCCGGAAACCACCACGATGAACTCTTCGCCCTCATGGGAGGACAGGGAGGTGTCGCACCCTTCGGCCCCGGGCTGCATCTCGATGAAAAACGGCTCCATGTGGCGGTCGGACTTGCCCGCGCCCAGGGAGTGGAAGGTCAGCCCTTCGCCCTTCTTGGCCGCTCCCGTGTGCAGAACCACCTCGTCGCCTCCGCCCAGATCCGTACACCGCACCAGGCAGCAGTCGCTGCCTGCCTCGCCGTCCATGAAGGTGCCCAGACGCACGCCCAAGGCCCGGGAGACCTTGAGCAGCGGCCCCAGGGAGGGCGTGATGTCGTCCTCTTCGAGGGAGGTGAGAAATTCCAGGCTAAGGCCCGTGCGCTCGGCCATCTCCTCCCGGCTTAAGTCCTGCAACTCCCGGAAGGCCCGGATGCGTTCTCCAAGCTTTTTGTCATTCATGCGGCACCTCGTGGTCATGATTGTGATGGGAACGTACGCCCGGGTTCCGGTACAGGATATTTCGCCGGGATTCCAGTCCCTTTTTGCCGCTTCCTTTCGTTTTTCGCCGATTTCCCTTTGACAAGGGAAAAATATTCAGAAAAAGAAAGAACCTCTCTTTCGCGATCATTTCGCTATTTCGCCAACCATCCAGCTTGCCACGAGGTGCGGCCATGAACGAGGAAGTGGGTCCGGTCAAGGACATCGCCATGCGACTAGGCGGCATTCGCGAGGTCATGGGGTTTTCCCCCGAGGCCCTGGCCGAAAAAACCGGTGTGGATGTCGCAGACGTCCTGGCCTACGAATCCGGAAACCGCGAGATTCCGGTCAGCTACCTCTACAAGGTCGCCCAGGTCTGCAACGTGGACCTGACCAATCTTCTGACCGGCGGCGAGGCCCACCTGCATGCCTATTCCCTGGTCCGGGCCGGACATGGCCTGTCCGTGGACCGGCGCAAGGCCTACAAGTACCTGAGCCTGGCCTACCGGTTCCGCAAACCCGCCATGGAGCCCTTTCTGGTCACGGTTCCGCCCAAGCCCGAGTCCGACCTCGAGAGCAACCGGCACCTGGGCCAGGAATTCGTCTACATGCTGCGGGGGCGTCTGGAGATTCGGCTGGGCAGCGACGTCGTGGTCATGGAGCCGGGGGACTGTCTGTATTTCGATTCCCGCACTCCCCACGCCATGCGCGGTCTGGACGGCCAGGAGGCCGAGTTCCTGGATGTGATCATCTAAGTAAGCGGCGTGATCCGGGCCGAAGGCCCGCCCAATACCGAAACGGAGCCCGACGTGAATATCCCCAAAAAACTGTCCCCGACCTCCTACAAGGAGTTCCTGGAAACGTTCTCCCTGGACGTCCCGGAAGACTACAACTTCGCCTTTGATTTCGTGGATGCCGTGGCCGCCGCCGATCCCGCCCGTGGGGCCATGATCCACATCGGCCCCAAGGGAACCCGGCGCGACTACGACATGGCCTATTTCAGCCGCGAGTCCAGCCGGATGGCCAACGCCTTCGCCACGCTCGGCATTAAAAGGGGCGACCGGATCATGGTCATCCTGTACCGCCGGGTGGAATGGTGGGTGACCTTTCTGGCCCTGGCCAAGATCGGGGCCGTGCCCGTGCCCTCGCCCAACCTCCTGACCCCCCACGACATCGAATTCCGGGTCAATTACGCCAAGATCAAGGCGGTCATCGCCGAGGATTCCGTCGTGTCCCGGGTCGAGACCGCCCGTGGGGCCTGCCCGGGCCTTACGGTGCTCATCCAGGTGGGCCCTGCGCCCTTGCCCGAGGGCTGGGCCTCCTATGCGGAGATCGGCAAGACGGCGGCCACGGACTTTCCGCGTACTCCCGAATCCCCGAAGCGCGACGATCCGCTGCTGATTTTTTTCTCGTCCGGCACCACGGGCATGCCCAAGATGGTGGTGCATACCAACGCCTACCCCATGGGCCATTTCGTCACCGGCGTGTACTGGCACGATCTTTCTCCCGGGGACATCCACCTGACCCTGGCCGATACGGGCTGGGGCAAGGCCGTGTGGGGCAAGTTCTTCGGCCAGTGGATGGCCGGGGCCGTGGTTTTCGTGTGGGATTTTCGGGGCAAGTTCGTCCCGGCCGAACTGTTGGACGTGGTGTCCGCCAACAAGGTCAGCTCCTTTTGCGCCCCTCCCACGGTCTACCGCTTCCTCATCCGCGAGGATCTGTCCAAGTGGGATCTCTCGCACCTGCGCCACTGCACCACGGCGGGCGAACTGTTAAACGACAGCGTGTTTCACGCCTGGAAAACGGCCACGGGCATGCCCATCTATGAAGGCTACGGCCAGACCGAAACCTGTCTGCAACTGGCCACCTTCCCGTTTATGACCCCCAAGCCCGGGTCCATCGGCCGCCCCACGCCGGGCTGGGATCTGATCCTTTTGGACGAGCACGGCGAGCCGTGCCCCCCGGGGGTGGAAGGGGAGATCTGCCTGAAGCTGGCCCCGGGCAGGAACCTGGGCCTTTTCACCGGCTATCTGGACGAGCCGGAGAAGACGGCGAACGTCATGCACGACGGGGTGTATTATACCGGCGACAAGGCCTGGATGGACGAGGACGGCTATTTCTGGTTCTTGGGCCGCATTGACGACCTGATCAAAAGCAGCGGCTACCGCATCGGCCCCTTCGAGGTGGAGAGCGCGCTGATCACCCATCCGGCCGTGATCGAGGCGGCGGTGACCGGCGTGCCGGACCCCGTGCGCGGCCAGGCGGTGAAGGCCACGGTGGTGTTGTCGTCGGGCTACGAGCCGTCCGACGAGCTGGCCAAGGAACTGCAAAACCATGTGAAGACCGTGACCGCGCCGTATAAATATCCGCGCATCGTGGAGTTCGTGCCCGAGCTGCCCAAGACCATCAGCGGCAAGATCAAAAGGGCCGAGATCCGCAAGATGGACCTGACCCGGGACATGTAGCCCCGTCCCGGACCGCGAAAACGCGGCGCCCCCCGTTCCCGGCGGCCTTTGGCCGGGCGGGGGGCGTCTTTTTTTTCGTGGAGTTCCCTGGGACGGCGACCGGCGTCCGCCGGGATCAGGGTTCGGTTATGCCGAAGCGTTTGATCTGGCTCCAGATGGTGGTCCTGGAGATGCCAAGCTGCCGTGCGGCCTCGGATTGGTTGCCCCCGGAGGCGCGCAGGGCCGCCACCAAGCGTTCTTTGCGGATGGCGTCCAGGTCGCCGACGGCGGAGAGGGGCGGCGTCGACGGCGCGGCCGTCTCCTGGGCGATGTCGCCCGGCAGGTCATTGGGCTCCAGGACATCGCCCCGACAGGCGATGAAGGCATATTCAAAGGCGCTCTTGAGTTCCCGAACATTCCCCGGCCAGGGATAGCGCATCAAAACGTCCATGGTCTCGCGGGCGATGCCCTGGATGTTTTTTTTCTCGTATTTCAGCTTGATGCGCCGGAAAAATGCCTCGGCCAAAAGCGGAATGTCCTCCTTGCGGGCGCGCAGGGGGGGCATTTTGATGGGGATGACGTTGATGCGGTAATAGAAATCCCGCCGAAAGGCCCCCTGGCCGACCAGCGTCGGCAGATCCCGGTTGGTGGCCGAGATGATCCTGGCCTGGACCGGGATGGGCTGGTTATCCCCCACACGTTCGATGACCCTGTCCTCCAGCACGCGCAGGAGTTTGACCTGGGTGCTCAGCGGCATGTCGCCGATCTCGTCCAGGAAGATGTCGCCATCGGCCGCCACTTCGAAGCGTCCCGTCCGATTCCGGTGCGCCCCGGTATAAGCCCCTTTCACATGTCCGAACAGTTCGCTCTCCAAAAGCGACTCGTTGAGCGCGGCGCAATTCACCTTGATAAACGGCTTGCCGCCGCGGGCGCCTGCCTTGTGGACGGCAATGGCCGCCAGCTCCTTTCCGGTCCCGCTCTCGCCGTAGATGATGACCGGCGCATCCGATTGCGCGGCGTTGGATATCATGTCGTAGACCTGGAACATGGCGGGCGAACGGCCGATGAGGCCATGGAACGTGTCTTCCGCCAACAGTTCCCGGCGATAGGTCTCGATCTGCGTTTCCTTCTCCAGCAGATCGGTCACGTCGGTCATGGTTTCCACCGCCCCGATGACCATACCGGAAGCGTCTTTCAGCACCGATGCGTTCTTGACGATATGGATGACGGAGCCATCTTTGCGGGAAATGGCGCATCGCTGTCGTCGCAGTTCCCCTTTTTGAAACATCACGCACCAGTGGCAGCCTTCACTGTCGCGGGCCAGTTCGCAGGAAGTGCAGTTGATGATCGTGCATGACGACCCCACAAGTTCCTGGCGCGCATAGCCCGTGATCTCCTCCAGGGCGGTGTTGACGGAAACAATCCGCCCCTGGGTGTCCACAATCATCACCCCGTCCTGGATGGTGTTCACCACCGTGCGCCAATATTCGTCGAGGCCTTGGGTGAGCATGGCAACGTCCTGTTCAGTTTTTTAACGGTCTGACTGTTCTCAAACATAACACATGAACAGTCCCAGGACAAGGAAAAGTGGCCACGTCACTCACAGACAGATGGCACAGTCATGAAAAAGATAAGTTATTAAATGGTGTTAGCATATAAACGGCACGTCATGTCCCAAGGGTGTCAGGTTGGCACGCTCCTGGCTATGGGAGAGATAACTGTTGGTCCACACGAAGAGCACAAACATGGTATATGACATGATCCGGTTCGATCTTCGAAATTCCATTACCCCGCTTGTCATTCTTGAAGTCGGGTCCGTCATGGAGAAGATGTCGCCGGGAGAATCCATTGAAATCGTGTGCGAAGATCAGTCGGTTGTCGATGACTTGCGACGCATACATCATGACTTTGTGTGCATGGGCCTTGGAAATGAAAGCAGAAAATGCGGCTGTGGATATTTCATTGTCATGGAAAAGAATCCTCAAACAAGGAGCAGCATCATGTCTGATCTCGATCTTTCCTCCATCCAGATCGCCAACACCTCGGACGCCCGGGGAAGCGCCTGCCCCGGCCCCCTTCTCGAAGCCAAGAAGGGGATCGGCAAGGTCAAGGTGGGCGAGGTGCTGGAGATCTATTCCAACGACTCGGGAACCCGGACGGACATTCCGGCCTGGGCCGGGAAGGTCGGCCACGAATACCTGGGGATGGTCGCGGCGGAAGGCTACGACAAGCATTTTATTCGCAGAAAGAAGTAAGCGAGGCGGTCATGGGGAGCCAGACATGCGCGAAGGCGCAGGACAAGATTCTTCTTCTCGCCACGGAAAGCTGCGCATACCCCGGAGCGGACTCGGTGGGACAGGCCCACGCCTCGTATCCCGCCAATGTCTACGTCCTCAAGGTAAAGGCCCCGGTGTTGTTTCCCGAGAAGTTCTACCTTGATTGCTTCAGAAAGGGGATCGGCGGCATCATCATCATGTCCTGCGGCGAGGAATGCCCCTACGAGGGGGCGTACAAGGCCATGGCCAAGCGGTTGGACCGCGTCTACGAACTCATGAAGGAGGAAGGCCTGGATATCCGCAGGCTGCGCCTGACCGCGATCTGTACCGTGTGCAACAGGGCCTTTCTCAACGAAGTCAATCAAATGAATCAGATCGTCCACGAATTGAACCCGCCGGTTCAGGCGCAATAGGGAATCGGACGGACATTTAAAAGACGCGCGTGGCCGCTACCGCGAGTCACGCGCGTGTTCGGGGGCAACACATGGACTCATCGAAGAACGCTGTATTTGACGCCGTGGTCATCGGCGGCGGAATCGCCGGACTGCAATCGGCCCTGGATCTGGCCGGTCAGGGATACAAGACGGCTGTGGTAGAGAAAGACGCCTCCATCGGGGGGAAAATGATCCGTCTTTCGAAGGTTTTTCCGACACTTGACTGCGCCAGTTGCATCACCACGCCGAAGATGGCGGCGGCGGCGCACCATGATAATATCACGCTCTATACCTGTTGCGACGTGCAACGGGTTGAGAAAAACGCGGCAGGCGTGTCTGTTTCGATGATCCAGCGGCCGAGATACGTGGACATCGACAAGTGTATCGGCTGCCGGAAGTGCGAATACAACTGCCCAGTTCTGGTTCCCGATGCCGAGCAGGGGGGATTTTCCGGGCGCAAAGCCATCCGTATTCCGTTTTCCAACGCCATTCCGCAAAAGGCGCTTCTGGATGTGGAACACTGCATGTTGTGCGGAAAATGCGCCGACGTCTGTCCCACCAAGGCCATCCGCTACGACCAAAAGCCCGAACCGCTGGCGATTCAGGCCAAAACGGCCATCCTGGCCACTGGATACGAGTTGTCGTCTGTGACGGGCAAGCCGCAGTACGGCAATGGGGACATCCCCAACGTCATCGATTCCTTGCAGATGGAGCGCCTGCTCGCTCCCCATGGCCCCTACGGCAGGGTGCTGCGTCCCTCGGACGGCATGATCCCCGACTCCATCGCCTACGTGCAGTGCGCCGGTTCCCGGGATGCGAGCATGGGCGTCCCCTATTGCTCGCGGTTTTGCTGCATGTACGCCGTCAAGCAGGCCATGCTGCTGTCCGGATCCCTGCCCCTGGCGGATATCACCATCTATTATATGGACATCCGGGCCTTCGGGAAAAACTACGAGCAGTTTTATCAAAACGCCAAGGCCATGGGCATCGAATTCGTCAAGGCCAAGGTCGCGTCCCTGGACGCGGGCCAGGGCGGCGCGGTGACCGTGCGCTACGAGGACCAGACGGGCGAGGGCGCGACCTCCAGGGACCATGACCTGGTGGTGCTGTCCATGGGCGTGCTGCCCGGCTTTGCCCCCGGAGGGGTCTGTCCCGTGGGCCTTGGGCCGGACGGCTTCATCCAGTCCGTTCTGCCCAAGATGTCGCCTGCCGTGACCGACATGGACGGCGTTTTCGTGGCCGGTGTGGCGGCCGGTCCCAAGGATATCGTGGACACCATCACCGAGGCCGGTGCGGCGGCGATGGAGGCCGCGAAGTATCTGACCGCGCTTTCGGGAAAGGCCCCGGGAGCGGCCAACAAGGAGTCGGCCCATGAGTGAGCCAGAACGCGCAAAAACCCCGGACTCCGGGGAACAGGCCAAGGTCGGGGTGTACATCTGCTACTGCGGCGGGAACATCTCTGATCATGTGGATGTGGAGAAGGTCCGGGAGCGCATGGAGAAGACGCCGGGCGTCGCCGTGGCCAGGACCAACATGTTCATGTGTTCGGACCCGGGCCAGGAACTCATCATGGAGGATCTGCGCCAGGGCCGCATCAACCGGGTGGTGGTGGCCTCCTGCGCCCCGAGCCTGCACGAATCGACCTTTCGCTCGGCCATCGCCCGGGCCGGGGGAAATCCCTACCAATACGAGCACGCCAACATCCGCGAACAGGTCAGTTGGGTGCATCACGGCCAGGCGGCCACGGACAAGGCCAGCCGCCTGATCGCGGCGGCCACGGGCAAGGCCCGCACCCTGATCCCCCTGGAGCCCATCCGGGTTACGGCCCTGCGCCATGCCGTGGTCATCGGCGGCGGCATCGCGGGCATGCGTGCGGCCCTGGATCTGGCGGCCATGGGGGTGCGGGTGGCCCTGGTGGAAAAGACCCCCTATCTGGGCGGCGGCGTGTCCCGGCTTGTCCGGCTGGCCCCCACCGGAGAGGACGCCGCCCACCTGGTGTCCACGTTGGCCGGGCGGGTTCTGGACAACCCGGACATCACCGTCCACGCCGGGTCCGCCGTGACGTCCTTTGGGGGGTATGTCGGCAACTTTTCCCTGGAAGTCTCACCGCTTCCCGGGGCCAGCGCACCGGACGGCCAGACCTGGCCCGGGGGGTATGTCCCGGGCAAGGGCGTCCTGGTTCCCCCGTCCCCGGACAGGGCGCAGGTCACCCTGCAAACCGGGGTGGTCGTCCTGGCCACGGGATTCGCCTCCTACACCCCCCGGCCCGGTGAATACGGGTACGGCGAGAACACGGAAGTGGTCACCCTGCCGGATCTGATCCAAAAGATCGGCGGCCTTGAAGAACAACGCGGCGGCACGCTGGTCCTCGACGGCCGACCCATCCGCAGCATGGCGCTTATCCATTGCGTGGGCAGCCGCCAGATTCCCGGCATTCATGAGGAGGACGAGCACGGCCACCTCAATGAGCACTGTTCCCGGGTCTGCTGCACCTCGGCCATCAACACGGCCAACGCCATCCGCGAGGCCTGTCCGCAGACCAGCGTCTACGAGCTGTATCGGGACATCCGGACCTATGGCCGGGGCCAGGAGGAGCTGTACGCCAAGGCCTCGGGCAACCGGGTGGTGTTCATGCGTTTTGGCGCCGACCAGGCGCCGGTGGTGCAGCGCGGCGCGCCGGGCAGCAGCCATCCCCTGAAGGTGACGGTCACGGACCAGTTGACCTTTGGCGAGGAGTTGGAGGTGCCCGTGGATCTGGTCGTTTTGGCCACGGGCATGGAGCCCGGGCCCGTGGCCGATCTGGTGGAGATGCTCAAGCTGCCGGTGGGGGCGGATCGGTTTCTCCTGGAAACCCATCCCAAGCTGCGCCCGGTGGAATTGCCCATCGCCGGCATCTTCCTGGCCGGAACCTGCCAGGCCCCCATGGATGCGGGCGAGACCTGCAACGCGGCCTCGGCCGCCGCCGTCAAGGCCGTGTCGCTTTTGAGCAAGGGCTATGTGGAGCTCGACCCCTTCGTGGCCGAGGTCGATGTGCGCCGCTGCACAGGGACCGGGGCCTGCGTCGAGGCCTGCCTGAATCCGGGGGCCATCGCCCTGGAGACCATGGACCTCGACGGCAAGCCGGTCACCCGGGCCCGGGTGACCCCGGCCCTGTGCCTGGGCTGCGGCGCGTGCGTGGCCGTGTGCCCCGAAAACGCCATCGACATCAACGGATGGACCCTCGCCCAGTACGAGGCAATGGTGGACATGATCGTCTCCGATGCCGTGTGCGAGGATTCGGGCGCGGTCCCCGAAACGGTCGGCGCATGAGCGAACAAGGAGCAATCCCATGAGTCACAACATATCCGATACGCCTGTTTCCAAGGAAATATTGAAGGCCCTGCGGGCCGAACGCAAGGACTGGATCGCCGGGGCCGCGGCCCTGGCCCGGGAGAACAAGAAGGCCCGAAAGGCCGTCATGGAACGTCTGGCGGCCGCAAGCGCCACGGTCCCGGAAATCGCCGAAGCCACGGGACTTGCCCCGGACGCGGCGCTGTGGATGGTGGCCAGCCTGAAAAAGTTCGGCGAGGTCGTGGAGGCGGAGAAGGACGGCAGCTTTTACCGCTACGCGTTGGCTGCCGAGGCGGCGCAGGCCCAGGAAGCCTAACGCGGTTTTTAGGACCTGTTCCGAGACCGAATGTGTCAGGGAAGGAGAAACGTCATGACCGGAGTCAACCCGGAATTCATCAAGCGCCTTGAACCGTTGAGCGCGGACCTCGGCTCGGCCTGCTTCAACTGCGGGACATGTGCGGCGATATGCCCACTGATTTCCGAGCATTTTCCGCGAAAAATGATTCGCTACGTGCAGATCGGCGCCCAGGATCGGATTTTGGAACAGGCCCAGGAGCTGTGGCGCTGCCTGCACTGCGGCCTGTGCACCCAGACCTGCCCGCGCGGGGCAAACCCCGGCGAGGTCATTTTGACGCTCAAGCGGTTTGTGACGGCCGCCTGGAGGAAGTCCTGATGTACAATCCCAGAGACATTATCGAGGTTCTGGCCGGAAACGTCCGAAAGACCATGAGCCCCTTCGGCGTGCCCAAGGGTATGGTCAACGGGTGGTGGAAGACGGAAGGGCTGCGGCAGGACGAGGAGACCCTGCTTTTTACGGGCCTTATGTACCAGTTCGTCCCCTACATCGAGACCGCCACCAGGCAATTGGAACGGTACGAGGACACGAAATGGACGCCCTATCTCAAATACGCCAGGTTTTTTCCGAGCTCCCTGTCCGGACTGGGCCTGGCCATGCTCACTCCGGCGGCCGAAAAAAGCAAGGCGGACAGGCATCTGCGCAACATCGTCAAGGTCTTGCGGGCCTCCGGAACGCGTTTCGGCTATCGCCCGGACCTCGACGAATACAGCGGCATCCTGCTCTATGACCTGGGCGACCAGGAAAACTTCGTCCGCCATGCCCGCATCGTGGCCGAAAAGCTGCAAAAGGCCGGGGTGAGAAAGATCATCACCACGGACCCCCACACGACGTATGCCCTGAAGGTTCTGTACCCGAAATACGTCGGGGCGTCTTTTGAGGTCAGCACCTATTTCGAAGCCCTGCACCTTCGCGCCAGTGGCGCAGGAAAAAAACTCACCTTGCACGATCCGTGTTTCTACGGCCGCTACCTGGAACTCTCGAACGCCCCGCGCCGGATTCTGGGAGAAATCGGCTACGAATGCGTGGACGTGCGGGAAAGCGGGATGTTCACCAGTTGCTGCGGCGGGCCTGCCGAATCCATCTCCCCCAAGCTGTCCTCCCGGATCGGTTCGAAGCGCGTGCAAAAGCTCGACGCCACTGGCGAACAGATTGTGACCATGTGCCCGATCTGCCTCAACAACCTGGCCAGGTCGGGCGCCAATGTCGTGGATTTGTCCTCCATCCTGGCTGGCGACGAAGCCTCGGCCACCAACTGATAACCACAAGGAAGGAACGATCATGTCGGAAAAGCAGGAGAAAATTCTCTACATCGGAACCCATGCCAACGATCATCCTGAAAAGGCGCATCTGCCCTTTGTCCTGGGCAATGCGGCCCTGGCCATGGACATCAAGGCCACGGTGATTCTGCAGGCCAACGGCGTCTACCTGGCCCAGAAGGGCTTCGTGAACCACATGCTCGCCGGCGGGGGATTTCCGCCGCTGAAAAAACTGATGGAGGACTTCCTCGCCCAGGGCGGCGAGATCAAGGTCTGCAAACCCTGCATCGCCGAACGCAACATCGACGAGTCCGATCTGATCGAGAAGGCGGAAGTCACGGCGGGCGGGGCCTTGAACATCGCAGCCATCGAGGCCGATGCGGTGCTGGTTTTCTAGCGGGGGCTCCCTACGCAGCACGACAGCCTTGCCAAAGAGAAATGCAATCGATCAGGCAGCGTTATTGAAAGAACCGGCTGTGTGCATCGCGAAAACGCGATTGACGGGAATTGACCAGACTGTACATCTGCGACGCAATCCGGGGGAGGTCGTGACGACTTCCTCCGGAATTTTCCCAAAGGCATCTGTTTTGCCGCTTGAATGTTGAACCGTCGTTTGTTGGAGGTGTCTCATGAGTATGACAGGGGTGGACAGGCAGGAGCAAAAGATTGATGAATTGGCCAAGGAAGTCGGGAAGCTGCATCCCGGGTTGAACCATCTTTCCGTCAAGGGGGCCTTTCGGTTCGCAGTCTCGGAGTGCGTGAAGACGCTTGGCCATGCGGACTGGAAGGAGGTTTCCGGAAAGCCAGCCGAGGTGCGGCGGCAGTTTTTCGATTGTCTGTGCAAAAACGTCATCCCGAAGATGGTCAAGCTCGGACTGCCGCTCGGACAGTGCCCGGCGCTTGAGAAAAAACTCAAGGATGTCAACCGGAAATACCTCCAGCCATAATCCGCACGATCCCTGTTTCCTGGCCGGGATCATCGCAACCGCCCCGGGTATGGCTCCCCCGGGGCGGCGTCTTTTCAAATCGCCCGTCCCGGGGTACATCCGCCACGCGGCCACGGCCGCCAAAGGATACGCCCCCCATGACCAAAACCGCCCAACCCATCACCGTCGACGCCGTCCGGACGCGGCTGGCCGCCCAGGGCCAGGCCGTCTCTGCCGATCAGGCCGCGTCCCTGGCCGCCTACCTGGAGGTGCTCACGGCCTGGAACCGCCGGGTCAATCTGGTGGGGCACATCCGTTGGACGGAGATTCTGGACGATCTGGCGATCGACAGCCTGCATCTGGCCGCCTTCCTCGAATCGCCGCCCGTGGCCGGGCTTCTCGACACGGCGGGGGGGGCGCCGCTTTGCCTGGATTTCGGGGCCGGGGCGGGACTGCCGGGAATCCCCCTGCGCATCCTGTGGCCACGCGGGGACTACGTCCTGATCGAGGTGCGGGCCAAACGCGCCGTGTTTTTGGCCGAGGCCCTGGCCCGTCTGTCCCTGCCCCGGACCACGGTCTTTTCCGGCCGGGCCGAGGAGGCCCCGGGGCGGCTTGTGTCCCCGGATCGCCCGGGCCTGGTCCTGTGCCTGTCCCGGGCCTTTCTTCCCTGGCCGAAATTTCTGGCCTTTGTCGCGACGCACCTGGGGGATCTGGGACGGCCTGTGGCGGTGCTGGCCATGACCGGCGACCGCCCGGCCGACGATCCCGTGGCCATCGCCTCGGCGGGGTGGACGCAACACGCCGGGTCCGCCTATGAGGTGCTTGGGAAAACCCGCTATTTGTCGCTGTTTGTCCTCAAAAACGCCTCCAGGGCGCTGCCCTTGAAGATGAGCTGAGTGGCCGTTTCGTCGGCCAGTTCCGCCAGGTCCATGAGCTGTTCCAGGAAATCCAGGATCAGTCCCTTGCGGTCTTCGTCGCCGTTTTCGAAGTCGAAGGCCAGGTCGCCGCTTGTGATGTAGGCCTCGATTTTTTTCAGATAGGCCGGGTCGAGCATGGGAACTCCTTGGCCGGGGGGCGGCCGGTTTTTTCAGTGATGATAGGGCGCGCCGCGCAAAATGGCCATGGCCCGGTAGACCTGTTCCAGAAGCACCACCCGGGCCAGTTCGTGGGGCAGGGTGCCGGGCCCCAGGCTTACGACTTCCCCGGCCCGGGCCAGCACCTCATCCGGCAGGCCGTACGCCCCGCCCACGATGAAGCAGGGGGCCCGGCCGGGATCCTCCACCAGGACTCCCAGGCGCGCGGCCAGGGCCGGGGAATCGTACATTTTTCCGCGTCCGTCCAGGACCACGGGGAAATCCCTGGCCCCCAGACGTTCCAGCACGGCCTTGCCCTCGGCCTTTTTCCGGTCGTCTGGATTTCCCGAGCGGGCGTCCTTGACCACCACCCGAACGGTGGCGATACTATGGCCGACGGCGTCGAGGTAGTGGTCCTCGGCCTGCCGGAAAAACGGGGCCTTGGCTTGGCCGACGAAAAGAAAGCGCAACGGTTTCACAGCGGTCTTTCCAGGTCCGGGTTTTGCATTTTGTGAATGGCGAGTCGTGGTGTATCCTCGGGGAAGAAGCATTGTCAAAGCGCTGTCGGCTGGCTGCGGCAGGGTGGTACGGGTTCACAGCACACGAGACAAAAGGCGGAGTCAGGGATGCGGTCTTGTTTCCAGGGATTTTGGGCGGGCGTGCGCCACGCCCTGGTGGTCGGCTGCCTGTCGGCGGTCCTTGCCGTCGTGGGAGCTTCGCCCCTGGCCGCCGCCTCCCTGGATTTGAGCAACCTTGTCCTCAACAACCATGACGGAAAGATCCTGGTCCGTTTCGGCCTGGCCATCCCCGATCTGACGCCGTTGGAAGCGGTATTTGCCGAAGGCGGCATCCTGGCCCTGCGCATGGAGGCCCGGTTGTCGGAAAAAAGCGACTACCTGTGGGACCATCAGGTGACGGAGACCGGCCGCCTGGCCGTGGTGCGCAAGACCGGCGACGGCTATGTTGTGGAGCCCGCTCCGGCGCAACGCCCGGGCCGGGCCGGGTCCGCCCCGAACGAACCGGCCGCTCCGGTCGTTCCCCTGGCCTCCGGGACGAATTTGGCCGATGTGCTGCGTCAGGCCTTTGGCGAGGTGGCCATGGACCTGGGGCCCTGGGACGTGCTCAAGCGGGGCGAGTCCTATGTCCTGGTCCTTGGCATCTCGCTTTTGCGCGGCGACGTGTCGGCGTTTTGGCGCAATACACTGTTTTTTTGGTCCTTCGAGGTCATTCCCAAGGTCCGCTACCGCCTGGATTTCACCTACTGATTCCCCTTCGGCGGGTCTTCGCCGACCGATCTTTTGGGGCACGCCGCGTATGGTGGTTGCCGGAGACATCGTCTTTCCGCTATCTTCGGCATGGTCAATCCGGATTTTTCAAAGGAGCCGCCATGCGCGTCATCATTGCCGGAGGAACGGGGTTTATCGGCACGGCCCTGACCCATGTCCTGACCGCTTCAGGGCATGACGTCACCATCCTCACCAGACGCCCGCGTCCGGCCGTACCCACAACGGGTGGCGGCCGGGTGGACTATGCGGTCTGGGACGGCATGACCGCCCGGGGATGGGGGGAATTGGCCGAGGATGCGGCCATCGTCAATCTGGCCGGGGAGAACATCGCCGCCGGGCGCTGGAACGCCCAACGAAAGCGCGACATCGTGGAGAGCCGCATGGCCGCCGGGTCCGCCGTGGTCCAGGCTGTGGCCAAGGCTGTGGCCAAGGCTGCGGTCAAGCCCCGGGTGGTGGTGCAGGCCTCGGCCGTGGGGTATTATGGCGACCGGGGCGGGCAGGTGCTTGAGGAAACCTCGCTCCCGGGCACGGGTTTTCTGGCCGAGACGGCGGTCAAGTGGGAACAGAGCACCCGCGATGTGGAAGACATGGGGGTGCGCCGGGTGATTGTGCGCACGGGGGTGGTCCTGGGGGCAGGCGGCGGAGCCCTGGCCCGCATGCTGCCGCCGTTCCGTCTGGGCCTGGGGGGGCCGGTGGGCGACGGCAAGGCCTGGTTTCCCTGGATTCATCTTCACGACGAGGTCCGGGCCATCGCCTTTCTCCTCACGCGGTCCGAGGCCATGGGGCCGTTTCATCTGGTCGCGCCGGGCGTGGTCACAAACGGGGAGTTCGCCGCCGCCCTGGGCAAGGCCCTGGGGCGTCCCACGGTCCTGCGCGTTCCGGCCTTCGCCTTGCGCCTGGCCTTGGGCGAGATGGCCGACGCCGCGCTTTTGGCCAGCCTGCGGGTTGTACCGACACGTCTTTTGGCCCTTGGCTTTTCCTTTGATTTTCCGGACATCGCTTCGGCCCTGGCCGACCTGACGACGGCGGCCTGAGCCCTGGCCGTCTGCCGATGAGGCCTAACGCTCGATCCAGATGAAGGATGCCTGCCGTCCCGAGGTGCGTGCTCGGCGGTAGGAAAAAAAGTGGGGCGACGTAAACGTGCAGATCTCCACGCCGAAGATGTTTTCGGGCTTAAGCCCCGCCGCCGCGAGCTGGTCCCGGGTCAGCCGCCACAGGTCCACGGTTCGGGACGCCGCATCGTAATAGGCCGCAAAACGTGGCCCGAACTCCGCCTCGAAGTTTACGAACTGCGCCGCCGCCGGGCCAAGGCTCGGGCCGCGCACGGCCAGGCAGTCGGCCGGGGACAGCCCGTAGCGGGCGCAAAAGGCCGCCACCCCGGACCCCGGGAAATCCATCACGTTTCCCCTCCAGCCCACATGCAGCGCGGCCACATACCTCCCCGAGGCGTGGGCCACAAGGATCGGCTGGCAGTCGGCGGTCTTGACGATAAGGGCCGCCCCGGGGAGCGAGGTGGCCTGCCCGTCGGCCTCCCGGGGGCTCGGCTGGCGCAGGGTGTCGGCCTGCGGGTCAAAGACCATGTCCGCGCCATGCACCTGCTTGAGGGCATGCCAGGAAGAGAAATCCAGCAGGTCGCGAAAGGCCTGCCTGGTTTTCGTCACCCGATCCGGGTCGTCGCCCACCCGGTAGGAGATGTTGCCCCCGGCGAAGGGGTCGCCACATGCAGTGGCCGGGGCGTTGGCCGGGATCGCAGTGCGCATGCCGAAGGCTACGCGCACCCCGGGAACCGAGGGAAAGCGGAAGGCGATGGCGGCTACGGGCTGATCCATGTCATCTCCTTGGGGGTGCACAGGGCGTGCATGGGCTTGTCCCAGGCTTCGGCGGGGAGCCGGTCCACGACCTGGAAATCGTAGGCCAGGCCGATGCGCAGGGTCCGGGCCATCTCCGGCCGGGCAAACAGCCGGTCGTAATAGCCGCCGCCGAATCCCAGGCGGAATCCCCGGCGGTCGAAGGCCACTCCCGGGACCACGGCCACCTCGGGCGGCATGTCGAGGGCCGGGCGGCATCGCCCGGGGTCGGGCTCCAGGATGCCGAAGCGGCCGGGGCAGACCTGGGCCAGATCATCCACGCCGTACAGGTCCAGTTCCCCAGCTTCGCCGTCGCGGCAGCGGGGCAGAAGGACCGTGGTTCCCCGGCGGGAAAGCTCCGCAAACATGTCCCGGGTGTCGGGTTCGTTTTTTACCGGCAGATACAACAGCACGCAATGCGGCGCACCCAGTCGGGGATCGTCCAGAAGGCGGCGCGCGGCCATGGCCGAGTCCTGGCGCACGGTGGCTGGGTCCAGGCTGCCGCGTTGCGACAGGAGCCGGGCGCGCAGGGCTTTTTTTTGAGACGCGGCGGGATTCATGACTTGAAAAGTTTGTGCAAGGGTTTCATAGTCGGTGCGACGCGACGGTTTTCATCCATGATCACAGCACGACGCGGCGTGGGAGGTTTTCTCCCCAGCCGGATTCGGAGGCGCGCATGCCGGACGGGGAGCGGTTTTTCATCGCCGTTGGCGATATTCATGGCGACGTGGCCAACCTGGCCCATATCCCGGACATCTCCCGGGCCGACGGGGTCATCGTCACCGGCGACCTGACCATACGGGGGGATCGGCCGGAAGGGAAGCGGGTCATCGAGGCCGTGCTCGCCGTCAATCCATGCGTCCACGCCCAGATCGGCAACATGGATTATCAGGAAATCGACGACTGGCTCACGGCCGAAGGTATAAACATCCATCGCCGGGTGGTGGAACTGGCCCCGGGCCTCGGGCTCATGGGCATCGGCTGGTCCACCCCCACGCCCTTTGGCACCCCCAGCGAGATTTCCGAGGACGGGCTTTCCCGCTGGATCGAGGAGACCCACACCCTGGCCCGGGGCTATGATCGGCTGGTGGCGGTGGTGCATACCCCCCCCTACGGCACGGCCACGGACCTTTTGCCCTCGGGCGTCCACGTCGGCAGCCCGGCCGTGCGCGAATTTCTCGTCCGGGTGCAGCCCGCGCTGTGCGTCACCGGGCATATCCACGAATCCCGGGGCATGGACCTCATCGGGAAAACCGTGGTCGTCAACCCGGGGCCGTTGTCCCTGGGGGGATACGTCCGCATCCAGGTGAAACCGGACTGTCACGATGGCGTGATAGCGACCCTTGAGACGCTCTGACCCGACACGAGGTTGTCGGTGCATGGCTTTGGCCGCGGAACCGTTTCACATCCGGCGGACGGCATGAAAATTCTCAACGTTATCGACATCCTGCTGTACCGAACCTTTCTTTCCAAGTTCTATTTTCCGCGTGGCCTGGACTACCGGTTTGTCGAGCCGGATCGGGAGGGCGTGGTCGAGGCCATGACCTCCTTCGAGCCGGATGTCGTGTTGCTCCAGGACGAGTATCACCAGCATTCCCAGGCTGAGGTGGCCGCCTATGTCCGGGCCCAGGCCGCGCGACAGGGGCTTTCCCCGGCCGTCCTGGTGCTGCGCACCTCGCCCCGGGAGCCGACCGAGAGGAGTTCCAGCGGGGATTCGGTCTTCGTGCGCCGGGAGAACCTGGGAGATGTCCTCGAGAGCCTGGCCGAGTCTGTCCGGACCGGGTCTGCGGCCGACGGCGTCACGAAAAGTCGCCGGGGACAGATTCTCTTTGTCGATCCCGGCAAGACCCTGTTCCATGTGGTCCGGGCCGCCCTGGCCCCCGGCGGCTATGAGTTGCGCCACGCCCTGGACGCCGCCGAGGCCCTGTCCCTGTGCGCGGGGGCGGCCTTCGAACTGGTGCTGACCAGCGTCCAGCTCCCGGGTATGGACGGCCTGGAACTGTGCCGCCGCCTGAAGGAATCCAGCGCCGGCGGCTACATGCCGGTGATCATTCTTTCCAGCAGCGACGACCCCCTGGACGTGGACACGGCCTTCAACAGCGGCGCGGACGACTATCTGCTCAAGTCCTTCACCCCGCGCATGCTGGCCGACAAGATTTCCGACCACCTGGACGCCGTGCACCGCAAGCGCCAGAACAAGATCCTGGTGGTGGACGACAGCAAGCTCATCCGCGAGCTTTTACGCCACAGTTTCATCAAAAGCGGCCTGAACGTGCTGGTGGCCGAGAACGGCCGACAGGCCCTGGACCTGGCCATGGCCGAAAAGCCCGACGTGGTGGTCACGGATGTGGATATGCCGGTCATGAACGGCTACGGCCTGTGCGAGGCCATGCGCCAGACCCCGGAATTGCAAAACGTCTTCGTGGTCATGATGAGCGCCCGGGACCGCACCTGCGACATCAAGCGCGGGGAGCGGCTGGGGGTGAGCCGCTATTTCGTCAAGCCCTTCGACGTGGAGAAGATGCTCCTGGTGGTGGAGCAGCTTTTGGCCGAGAGCTATCGCCACTACAAACGCGAATACGAACACGTCCTGTGGAGCATGAAGTCCCTGGTCACGGCCCTGGAGGCCCGCGACGAATACACCAAGGGCCACACCGCCCGGGTGTCGGCCATGTCCCTGCGTCTGGCCAGGTACATGGGACTCTCCGACGATTCCCTGCGCGACCTGGAGATCGCGGCCAACCTGCACGACATCGGTAAGATCGGGGTGCGCGATGCGGTGCTGCTCAAGCCCGGCGCCCTGACCGACGAGGAATACGCCAAGATCCAGGAGCATGCGGTCATCGGCGCGGAGATCCTGCGGCCCATCGCCTCCCTGAAAGCCGTGGTGCCGCTGATCATGTATCATCATGAGCGCTGGGACGGGGAGGGCTATCCCACCTGCCTGGGCGGCGAGGACATTCCCCTGGGGGCGCGGATCATCGCCGTAGCCGACGCCTTCGACGCCATGACCTCGGATCGGCCCTACCGCAAGGGCATGGCCCAGCAAAAGGCCCTGGACATCATTGCCCGGGAGATGGATAAACAGTTCTGCCCCACCTGCGCCCGGGCCTTCCTGGAGATGAAACGTAGCGACGTGAGGGCCGGAATCGGCCGCCGTACGGCCGACAAAGCGGGCTGACATGATTCTGTATTCCTGGAACGTCAACGGACTGCGGGCCGTGGTCCAGAAGGGCTTTTGGGACTGGCTGGCCGCCAGCGGCGCGGATGTGGCGGGGCTTCAGGAGACCAAGATCCAGCCCGGGCACGAGGCCGATTTCGGCCATACCGAGGCCTACCGCGCCGTATGGCTGAGCGCTACGGCGAAAAAGGGCTATTCCGGCGTGGGTTGCTTCTACAAGGCCGACCCCCTGGCTATTAACCGGGAGTTGCCTGACGCGGGATTTCACGGCGAGGGGCGGCTTTTGCACCTGGAATATCCGGACTTCCATTTCCTGAACGTCTATTTTCCAAACGGCGGCCGGGGCCCCGAGCGCCTGGACTACAAGCTGCGCTTTTACGACGCCTTCCTCACCCACGCCGAGACGCTGCGCCAGACCAAGCCCATCGTGGCCTGCGGCGACTTCAACACCGCCCACACCGCCCTGGACCTGAAAAACGCCAAGGCCAACGAAAAAACCAGCGGGTTTCTGCCCGTGGAACGGGCCTGGCTGGACCGGTTCATCGCGGCCGGATATGTGGACACCTTCCGGATGTTCGTCACCGAGGGCGGCCACTATTCCTGGTGGGACTACCGATTCAAGGCCAGGGACCGCAACGTGGGCTGGCGCATCGACTATTTTTTCGTGTCCAAGGAACTGGTCCCCAGGGTCAGGCGGGCCTGGATCGCAAGCGACGTGTATGGGTCGGACCACTGCCCGGTGGGGCTGGAGCTGGATGTTTAGGGGGAAAGAATTCGGGGCTTCCGGGCGTCCGGTTGAACGGGGCTGCCGCCCCGAACCCCGCCCGGGGGAAATGATTTCCCCCCGGACCCCCTCGGTTTTTTGGGGGGATGGGCATTGACCCGTGGTGTTATGCGACTTAGTATGCATTGATGTGCATAACACAGGGAGGAAGCCATGCGACTGACCGTGAACCTGGAGGACGATCTGGGGCGCGATGTACGCCGGTTGGCCGAGGCGCAGGGAATTTCCATGTCGCGACTGGCTGGAGAAGCCTTTTCCGAATACGTACGCCAACTTCGCCGCCGAGAATTCGGGCAGCGGGTGTTGGACATGGCCGGGCGGGTTGTCGTGGCTGAGAATGCGGATGCGATGCTTGAAGAGGGCCGTTGCGATGACGCCGAGAGAGGCGGCGACGATGCTCGGATTTGATACAGGCTTTTTCTTGCAATTATTGAAGGGTGATCATCTACCTGTGGAGACATGGCGCAATGTCATGCAAAACAGTGTTTCTGCAGTTTGTTCCTGCCTGACGATTTTTGAACTCGAACGGCTCAGCATCAAAGGGGTCATTGAAGACCACTTTACGCTCTGTGAAGGCATATATGCGGTCTGCGAGGTGATCTGGCTCGACAGGGCGATGCTTTCGCGGGGGGCCAGGCTGTGTCGTGGTCTGGGAATTCCAGCTATGGATGGCCTTATTCTTGCAGGACTTTTGCTGTCTGGGGCGCGAACCATCTACACGACGGATCGTCATTTCACCCGGTACGAAGCCCCGGGCGTGCGAATTGTGAATCTTAAGGGACCAACCCCTACCACCACGCCGTAACGTAACGCTCGACCGGCGCGAATTCGTCCGTGAGGACCGGCACGTCGTTCGCCAGGGGCGCGGCAAGCTTGCGGGAGACGAACTGGGCCAGCTCCGGGTCGGCCGGGAGGGCGTCCGGCAGCGGCCCGTTTTTTTTCGCCACCAGCATCACGTTTTGCATGCCCTCGGCATCGTTCGGACTGCCCAGGGGAAAAAGCGCCACCGTGGGAAAGACGTCCGCATAGGTGGCCCGCACCGCCCGCAAAAACCGTCCCTTCTTTCCGGAAATCGCCGTGATGATGTTCACGATGACCACGCCGTCGTTGGAGAGGGCGGCGAAGACGCGCTGCACCGCCTCCCGGGTGACCACATGGAAGGGCACGGCGTAGTGGGCGTTGAAGATATCCCCGAAGATGACGTCGTATGTGTGCGTGTTGCGGTTGAGGAAGGTCCGGGCATCCTCATGGAAGATGCGCAGCCTGTCGTCCGGGACAAGTCCGAAATGCTCCTCGGCCAGCCGCGTCACGCCGGGGTCGAGTTCCACCACGTCGATTTCGGCCTCGGGGTTCGTGGCCAGAAGGTGGCGGGGAAAGCTGTAGGCCCCGCCGCCCAAAAGCAGCATGCGCCTGGCCCCGGGCGAGAAATAATCGGCCAGGGTGAAAAAACGGGCGAAGGTCAGGGCCAGGTCCGTGGGCCTCTCCAGGTACATGGCCGACTGCACATGCCGGGGATGGGTGAGCATGACCCGGGTGGGCTCGTTCGTTGCGGGATCGCGGCTCTCGAAAACCAGGATGCGGTTGTAGCGGGTGTCCACATCGTAAAACCCCGAGTCGGCCAGCCAATGGTCGTAGGACGCCGAGCCCGCGCCGCAAAGAACCACCAGGACCAGGGCCGCCGCCTTGCCCGCCGCGTCGGCCCGGCAGGCCAGAAACGAGGCCACGGCTAAAATCCCGGCCACCAGGCACAGGATGGTCGTGGAGCCCAGATAGGCGATGAGTACGAATCCGGCCGCAAAGGTGCCCAGGATGCTGCCCGCCGTGGACAGGGCGTAGAGGTTGCCCGAGGTGCGCCCGGCCTGCCCCACGCTGGCCAGCTTCAGGCGCATGGCGTAGGGCGAGACCATGCCTAAAAAGATGCTGGGCGGCGCAAAAAGCAGCAGATTGGCCGCAATCACCGCCAGATGCGGCCGGGCCGCGTAGGTGGACAAAAAATCCAGAAGCAGGGTCTTGGACAGGGCCGTGGCCAGGGTGCTCAGGGCGGCCAGAAGGATGATGCCGCCAAGGGCCCGGGGGGAGGGCCGCCTGTCCGCCAGGCGGCCGCCCAGCCAGTAGCCCAGAGACAGGCTGGCCAGGACGATGCCGATAAGGCCGGTCCAGACCACGGTGGAGGTGCCCAGAAACGGGGCCAGCACCCGGGCCCCGGCGATCTCCAGGATCATCACCGCCGCGCCGCAGAAAAAAACCACGGTTTCGAGCATGGGGCCGCTCCTGTGGCGTCTGAAGGCATGGTGGCGCAGCGAACACATGTCCCGGTCCAGCCTGCACCGTTATCAGAATGTAACTGCGCCAACCCCCCGTTGTCCATGGTAATATGCAGTGTGGGGAAGGCCGTGACGAAAACTGGACTGCGCTTTGACGCAAATGAGAAGCATCTGTATGACATTGGCATAACCCTTTTTCCAGGGAGGCATGTCATGGACAGAAAGATTGTGGGTATCGTGGCCGTGGTGGGGATGATCCTCAGCGCCGTTTTGGCCCTGGCTACCGTGGACGGGGCCGGGGTGGCCCCGGAGGCGGCCCTGGCCAGGCTCAAGGAGGGCAACGCCCATTTCCTGGCCGAGGCCCCGACCCACCGCAACCGGGACATGGCCCGGCGGGAGGTCACGGCCCGGCAGGGACAGTTTCCCTTCGCCATGATCCTGTCCTGCTCCGATTCCCGCGTCCCGGTGGAGATTCTCTTTGACCAGGGCGTGGGCGACATCTTCTCCGTGCGCACCGCGGGCAACGTCTCCGGCGTCATGCAGCTTGGCTCGCTGGAATACGGGGCTGAACACCTGGGGGCGCGCCTTTTGGTGGTCCTTGGCCATTCCAAATGCGGCGCGGTGACCGCCGTGGCCAAAAACGCCCAGGAGCCTGGCAATATCCCGGCCGCCGTGGCCCCTATCGTTCCGGCCGTGAAGGCCGTACGCGACGCCCATCCGGGCGCGTCCGAGATGGAGGTGGCGGACAAGGCCATGGTCGAAAACGTCTTTCAGGTCATCGCCGACATCTATGCCGACAGCCCTCTGTTGCGGGGCATGGCCCGCTCGGGCCGCATCAAGGTGGTGGGGGCGTTCTACCATGTGGAGACGGGCAAGGTGGACTGGCTTGGCGCCCACCCCGGGGAGGCCCGGATTTTGGCGGATACGCCATCGTAAACCCTTGCCGGGAGCGTCGCCCGCGCGTAAAAGCCCGGGCGGCGCAAAGCCCGGAGGGGTGGGGTGAGCGAATACGTCCTGGCCGTGTTCGTTGTGGTCTATGTCGGCATGATCCTGGGCGGCCTGCCCGGGCTGGCCCTGGACCGGGCCGGCGTCGCCCTTCTTGGGGCCATCGCCCTTTTGGCCGGGGGCGCGCTCACTACGGCCGAGGCCTGGGCTGCCGTGGACGTGCCCACCATCGCCCTTTTATTCGGTCTCATGGTCATCTCGGCCCAATTCCGTCTGGGCGGGTTCTACACCTTCGTCACCAAAAAATTGGCCCAGGCCGACGGTTCCCCGGCCAGGCTCCTTTTTCTGGTCATCCTGGCCGCCGCCGGACTCTCGGCGCTTTTGGCCAACGACATCGTATGTTTGGCCATGACCCCGGTTTTGATCGAGATCTGCCGGGGCCGCGACCTCGACCCCATGCCGTATCTTTTGGGGCTGGCCTGCGCCGCGAACATCGGTTCGGCGGCCACGCTCATCGGCAACCCGCAAAACATGCTCATCGGACAGGTCTCGGGCATCCCCTTCGGCTGGTATTTTCTGGAAGCCGCCCCCCCGGTCGCGGCCGGGCTCGTGGCCGCCTGGGGGGTCATCGCCTGGATGTGGCGCGGCCGTTGGCGCATGGTGGCCCCGGCCGTGGACGCCCATGCCCCGGCGTTCAATTCCTGGCAGTCGCTGAAGGGGGGAGCGGCGCTGTTCGTTTTGGTGGCGGCCTTTCTCGTCGGGGACTGGCCGCGCGAGGTCGCGGCCCTTTTTTGCGCCGGGGCGCTTTTGACCAGCCGCCGGTTGACCTCGGCCCGTTTTTTTTCCCTGGTGGACTGGCCGCTTTTGGTGCTGTTCATGGGCCTTTTCGTGGTCAACCAGGCCGTGGCCTCCTCCGGGCTCCTCGAACAACTGCACGGCCTTTTGGCCCGGTGCGGGGCGGACCTGAAAAACGGGGCGTGGCTTTTTACCATCACCGTGGTGTTGTCCAACGTCGTCTCCAACGTCCCGGCGGTGATGCTGCTTCTACCCGCCGAGACCTCCCAAAGATCCGCCGTGCTCCTGGCCCTGGCCAGCACCCTGGCCGGAAATCTCTTTTTGCTCGGTTCCATCGCCAATCTCATTGTGGCCGATCAGGCGGGCCGCCTGGGGGTGTCCGTCACCTGGAAGGCGCATCTTCGGGTAGGATTGCCGGTGACCATTTTGACCTTGATATTGGCGGGGATATGGCTTTTTGTACGCTGGTCGGCCCTGGTTGGGCCTGGATAAAACGGGTAATCGCGTTGACAAAGGAACGCGGAAATATCTAAAAAACACCGGTTTCGGTTTTTGTTCGCCATTTCAACGCGTCACGGGAGGAAACCATGTCCCTGTCACTGGCCACCCAAGCCCAGCCCATCGGAAAGTGTTCCGCCTGGCTGGACTGGCTCCAGATGCTCACCGGAGCCTGTCTGATCCTTTTTATGTGGAGTCACATGATCCTGGTCTCCAGCGTCATTTTCGGCGCGGGGGCCATGAACGCCCTGGCAGAGTTTTTTGAGGCCACGGGCATGGCCCAGGTGGGTGGACCGCTGATCGGCTTGGTGTTTCTGTTCCACTTCGTCCTGGCCGCCCGCAAGGTGCCGTTTCGAAGCGAACAGCAGACCGTGATGGCGGCCCATGCCCGCCGCCTGCGCCACACCGACACCTGGCTGTGGGTCATCCAGGCCGCCACGGCCATGGTCATCCTGATCATGGGCGCCATCCACATGTGGGTGGTCCTGACCGACCTGCCCATCACCGCCGCCAAGAGCGCCGCCCGCATCCAGGGCGGCTGGTGGATGATCTTTTATCTGGTCCTTTTGCCCATGGTCGAGCTGCATGTGGGCATTGGCTATTACCGCATCGGCGTGAAGTGGGGATTTATCCGCCGCGACAATCGCAAAAACGCCAAGAAATTCGAAAACATCCTCACCGTGTTCTTCATCGTGATCGGGCTCATCACCCTGATCCGTTTCCTCACCCTTACCGTGTAACAAGGACCGAACCATGCAGACGATTTATTCCGATCTGTTGTGCATCGGCGCGGGCCTGGCCGGGGAACGCGTGGCCATCGAGGCGGCTTCGGCCGGATTCGACGCCGTGTGCTTAAGCATTGTCCCCGCCCGGCGCTCCCACTCCTCGGCCGCCCAGGGCGGCATGCAGGCCGCCCTCGGCAACTGCGCCATGGGCGAAGGCGACGGTCCCGACGTCCATTTCGCCGATACCGTCAAGGGCTCCGACTGGGGCTGCGACCAGGAAGTGGCCCGGCTTTTCGTGGACACCGCGCCCATCGTCATGCGCGAACTGGCCGCCTGGGGCGTGCCCTGGAACCGCGTGGTGCCCGGCGAATCCAAATACTTCAAGGGCGGCAAGGAATTCACCAAGGTCGAGAAGAAGGAAAAAGAGGGCCTGATCACGGCCCGGGCCTTCGGCGGCACCGCCAAGTGGCGCACCTGCTACACCTCCGACGGCACCGGCCACACCGTGCTCTACACCATGGACAACCGGGCCGCCCAACTCGGCGTGGTGGTCCACGACCGGGTGGAGGCCATCTCGCTCATCCATGACGGAACCCGGTGCATGGGCGCGGTGGTGCGCTGCCTCAAAACCGGCGATCTGCGCGTGTACCTCGCCAAGGCCACGCTCATCGCCTCGGGCGGGTTCGGCCGCATCTACCGCGAGTCCACCAACGCCGTGATCAACGACGGCGGCGGCCACGTCATCGCCCTGGATACCGGCGTGGTGCCGCTTGGCAACATGGAGGCCGTGCAGTTCCATCCCACGGGCATCGTGCCCACGGACATCCTGGTCACCGAGGGCTGTCGCGGCGACGGCGGCACCCTGCTCGACGTCAATGAGAACCGGTTCATGCCCGAATACGAGCCGGACAAGGCCGAGTTGGCCTCGCGCGACGTGGTGTCGCGCTGGATGACCGTGCACATGCAAAAAGGGTTCGGCGTCAAGAGCCCCTACGGCGACCATCTGTGGCTGGACATCCGCCACCTGGGCATCGACCACATCCGCACCAAGCTGCGCGAGGTGGACGAGATCTGTAAAAGCTTCCTGGGAATCGATCCGGCCTACCAGCTCATTCCCGTGCGTCCCACCCAGCACTACAGCATGGGCGGCGTGCGCACCAACAAGGACGGCGCGGCCTACGGACTGGCCGGGCTTTTCTCGGCCGGCGAATCCGCTTGCTGGGACATGCACGGCTTCAACCGCCTGGGCGGCAACTCCCTGGCCGAGACCGTGGTGGCCGGGAACATCATCGGCAAAAAGGTCGTGGACTACCTCAAGGGCTGCGAGGCGATATTCAATTCCAAGGTGGTGGACGCCGCCGTGGCCAAGCAGGCCGCCCGCATCACGGCCCTGCGCAACCGGAGCAACGGTTCCGAGAGCGCCTACGCCGTGCGGGAGGCCATGTTCGACGCCATCATGAAGGGCGCCGGGATCTTCCGGAACGAAAAAGACCTCACGGAATGCGTCGAGACCCTGCAGGCCCTCCATGAGCGGGCCGGACGGGTGGGACTCAAGTCCAACGGCGTCGGCCCCAACCCCGAACTGACCCTGGCGCTCAAAATCCAGGGCATGGTCAAGCTGGCCCTGTGCGTGGCCTACGGAGCCCTCAAACGCACCGAAAGCCGGGGCAGCCACACCCGCGAGGACTTCCCGGAGCGCAACGACCGCGACTGGCTCAACCGGACCCTGGCCACCTGGCCCGAAGGCGCTTCCCTGCCGGAGCTTTCTTACGAAGCGGCGACCAAGGTTTTCGAGATTCCCCCCGGCGACCGTGGCTACGGCGGCGGAAAAATCATCAGCGCCTAAAGGATATATGCCATGTCCAGAATACTGACGTTCAACATCTTCCGGTACAATCCCCAGGATCCCGGCACGCCGCCGCGCATGGACCGCTTCATGCTCGACGAAACCGACCGCATGACCCTTTTTATCGCCTTAAACCGCATCCGCGAGGAGCAAGACCCCTCGCTGATGTTCGACTTCTGCTGCCGGGCCGGCATCTGCGGGGCCTGCGGCATGGTCATCAACGGCCGCCCGGGTCTGGCCTGCCACACCAAGACCAAGGATCTCCCCGAAACCATCACGCTCATGCCCCTGCCTGCCTTCAAGCTGGTGGGCGACCTCTCGGTGGACACCGGAACCTGGTTCCGCGAGATGTACCAGAAGGTCGAGTCCTGGGTGCATACCTCCAAGGAATTCGATCCGGCGGCCCTGGAAGAGCGCATGGACAACGGCCTGGCCGAGGAAATCTACGAGCTTGAGCGGTGCATCGAATGCGGCTGCTGCGTGGCCGCCTGCGGCACCGCGCTCATCCGGCCGGATTTTCTGGGGGCCGTGGGCTTAAACCGCATCGCCCGGTTCATCCTGGACCCCCGCGACGAGCGCACGGACAAGGAATACTTCGAGATCGTGGGCAACGACCAGGGCATCTTCGGCTGCATGGGGCTTTTGGGCTGCGAGGACGTCTGTCCCAAGGGGCTGCCGCTTCAGGACCAGCTCGGCATGCTGCGCCGCAAGATGGCATTTACGGCGCTCAAAAGTCTCGTCGGCAAGCATAAGCATGCGCACAAGTAGTTGGAAAAAGGCGGCAGAGCCGCCTTTTTCCCATTGAAATCCCAAAGGGGGCATCATGCGAATCATACCGGCGGCGGATGTCATCGAGGCCGTAGCCACGATGTGCATGGAATCGAACGTGGAGCTTCCGGCCGACGTATGGGCCAAGTTTCGCGAGTGCGCGGCCAGGGAGGAGTCTCCCTCGGCCAAGGAGATTTTCCGGCAACTGCTGGAAAACGCCGATCTGGCCAAGGAGACAAGGCTGCCTCTGTGTCAGGACACGGGGCTGGCCGTGTTTTTCGTGGAGCTGGGCGAGGACTGCCGGGTGGAAGGGGGCCTTCGCGAGGCCGTCAACGAAGGCGTGCGCAAGGGCTACAAGGACGGCTACCTGCGCAAGTCCGTGTGCGATCCCTTCACCCGCAAAAACACCGGCGACAACACCCCGGCGATTATTCATATCGATTTAGTGCCCGGCGACAGGCTCAAGATCTTTTTCATGGCCAAGGGCGGCGGTAGCGAGAACATGTCCCGGGTGACGTTTTTGAGCCCCGCCCAGGGCTGGCCGGGCATCAAGGAGTTCGTGGTGCGCCGGGTGGCCGAGGCCGGTCCCAACCCCTGTCCGCCCACGGTCATCGGCGTGGGCATCGGCGGCAATGCCGAGCTGTCGGCGATCATCGCCAAAAAGGCGCTCATGCGCGACTTGGACGACGTGCATCCCGATCCGGACATCGCGGCCAAGGAAAAAGAGCTTCTGGACGCCATCAACGAACTGGGCATCGGCCCCATGGGCCTGGGCGGCAAGACCACCTCGCTTGGGGTCAAGATCGCCGTGGCTCCCTGTCATCTGGCCAGCCTGCCCCTGGCGGTCAACGTGCAGTGCCATTCCGCCCGGCACCGGGAGGTGATCCTCTAATGTCCACCTACAAACTGACCACGCCGCTTACGGACGAGGATGTCTGCAAACTGGCCATCGGCGATGTCGTGCTTCTGACCGGCACCATCTACACCGCCCGGGACGCGGCCCACAAACGCCTTGTGGAGTCGTTGGACAAGGGCGAGGCGCTTCCCTTCGACCTCAAAGGGGCGCTTGTTTATTACGTCGGCCCGTCTCCCGCGCCTCCGGGACGCCCCATCGGAGCGGCCGGTCCCACCACCAGCTACCGCATGGACAGCTACGCCCCGAGGCTGCATTCCCTGGGACTCAAAGCCACCATCGGCAAGGGCAAGCGCAGCGACGAGGTCAAGGCGGCCCTGACGGCGTACAAGGCCGTCTATTTCGGGGCCACGGGCGGCGCGGGGGCGCTTTTGTCCCAGTGCATCAAGGCCGCCAGGGTCATCGCCTATGAGGACTTGGGCCCCGAGGCCATTCGCGAACTTACGGTGGTGGATTTCCCGCTTCTGGTCATAAACGACACCAAGGGCGGCGAACTGTACGTCAAGCCCAAGATCGACTGATTTCCGGCCGGTTTTGGCGGTTCACAGGCCATGACGCGGCCCGGGCGGGAAACCGTCCGGGCCGCTTTTTTGCACGGTGCACATGCCCCGATCAGGAGTCGGGAACCGTTTTGGGGCCGGATGCGGGAAAAGCCGTGAGGGGATGGTCAGCAGGGCCGGGAGCAGGCCAGTTCGTTCAAGAAGGAACGCTCCTCCTGGGAGAGGACATCGCGGGTATAGGGCAGGGGCAGGCTGGTCTGCTGCCGGTGCAGTTCCAGGGCGGCGCGGATCTTGCGGATGACCTTGGTCGGGGGCGCGGACTTGCAGAAAAATCCGAAGATGGTGTTGTTGTTGATGACGTTCATGATGGTTTCCGGGGTCGGGTTGTCGGCCAGGACGATATGCACGATGTCCGGACAAAGACGCCGTACCTTGGACAGAAAGGAGCGGCCGTCGGGGGAGGGCAGAAAGAGGTCGGACACGACAACGGAAAAGGGGCCGTTTTGCCGGAGACGGTTCAAGGCCTCGGCGGCGTTTTGCGCGGTAGCCACGCAAAAATGCCGGGAGAGGATGTGGGTGTGGTAGGCGAGAGCCAAGGGGTCGCTGTCGACGATAAGCACTTTTTGTTCCATGCGCAAAAAGGGTCTTCGGGGTGCCCGGCCGGACGGAGATGTCCCGGCCGTGGCGCATCACGAAAACCAGCCTCCTGCACATGCTATGCAAAACTCGAACCATCTGGCGTGGAAAAATCGGCCCTCCCTTATTTTGGGCACCGCCCCTCTTTCTTGAAGCTATCGAAAAAATTGCAATCACCCAGGTCGCAGGCCGCGCGATAGTCCCGGCAGGCCGCTACGTCATCCCCCATGCGCTCATGGGCCAGCCCCCGGTTGGACAGGGCGGCGGCGTCGCCCGGGCGCAGGGAAACGGCCATGTTGTAATCCGCCAGGGCCTTTTGCTGGTCGCCCAGATTATTGTAGGCGTTGCCCCGGTTGTTGAAGATATCCGGGTCCATGGGGTTGAGCGCGGCAGCCTTGTCCAGGAGTTCCAGGGCTTTTTTATGATTGCCTTTTTTGGAGGCGGCGAGGGCCTGCCGGAAAAACTCCATGGCCTGGGCGCGCTGTGCCGGGTCGATCTGCTGCGGTGGCGCGACCGGGACGGAAGACGCCGGGGCTTGGGCAATGGCTGGGGCGGTGTGCGGGGGAGAGGCCTGGACGGCCGATGTCGCCGGTGCATTCGGTGCATTCGGTGCAAGGTGTGCAGCCGGTGCAGTCTGTGAATCGCCGCCGTGAACCTCGGAAGCTACGGGGATGATGACCGCCTCATCCGTTTTGCGTTCCGCAGCGCGGCCCTGTTGTCCCGCATGGGATTGCCGGGGGGGGGCGGCGCAGCCGGTTCGGTCGGCGGGCGCCCGGGGGCCGGGAAGGATCTGCCCAGGCTGACGCCGGAGGGATCCTCCCCGGGAGGCAGGGTTTTGACGTTATCGCTGACACGCTCCAGGCGTTTGAGGGATCGCTCCCGCATCTCTTCCTTGGTCAGGGCCGTTCCCGGCAGGGGGAGGGCCAGACAAACCAGAAAAACAACTGCACCGGCGACAAGATGTTTCATGCTCATGGGGTATATGCTGTGGGGACGTCCCCGGTTATCTGCCCGGGATGGTGATGACCTGGCCGTCGCGGATGCTGTCCGCCGACAGACCGTCGTTGGCTCTGAGAATCTCGTCCACGGAAAGGCCGTGTTTTTTGGCGATCTTGGTCAGGTTGTCCCCGCGCTGGATGGTGTAGGAGCCGGCAGCCTGCTTTTCCGGCGCTTTGGCGGCAGTCGCCGGGGTCTTTTTGGCCGCAGCCTGGGGCTCGGCTGACTTGGCCGGGGCCTTCTCCGGCTCCAGGGTCACGGTGATGTCGGGTTGCACGGCCGCAGTCGGCGTCTGGGCCGAGGGTCTGGTCGGAGTCGGGGCCAGCCGGGCCACCTGCGGCGTCTTTTTGTCCACGACCACGTCCGTATAAAAAGTCTTGTATTCGGGCTGGTCGAGGATGCCATTTTGATCCGCGTCGTAGGCCGCGAAATTTTCCACCACGGTGTCCGGGTAGACGAACACCAGTTCCTCGAAGATGATGCCGCCGTCCTTGTCGTGATCCACGTTGGCGAAGGACTGTTTGTCTTCCTTGGAGCAGGACATGGAGGCGAAAAGCAGGCACAGGGCGAGCAGCAGGGATGATTTTTTCATGGGGTGTCCTTTCTTGCGCTCTTAGAAAAAAGGGCTGGGTAAGGGCCGGGCGCGGGCCGCACAAGGACGGCGGGCGGAAACAAAAACGCGCCGAACGAGGATCGTGTAACCCATCGCGCCACGAAATTCCAGGAATCCCCATGGGGAGAATCCGGGGGGAGGGAGAGCCCGGGAATGCTTTCCCCAGGGCCTCTTGCCTTGAAACCCTCGAAAAAAGCTGATAGCTAGCCCGGACGCGTCCGTGCGGGAGCGTATCGTCACCGGTGTGGCGCCCGGACTTCAAATCCGGTGTGCGGTCGAGAGGTCGCAGGTAGGTTCGACTCCTATACGCTTCCGCCATCATTGATTTTTCTTGCTACGAATTGTTTATTTCAGCCGTTTTCCTACGTTACACACACTGATTTGCCCCACATTTGCCCCACATATTTTCCGTGGTTAGCATCGTTTCGTGCGGCCGCACAAGCGGCAGCGACCGATGAGAGGGCCACGTCTGCCCTCTCCACCTCTCCCCCAATCAAAAATACAACCCAATGGTCGATTGATCGCGGCGGCGTTCGGCCGTCCTCGCGGAGGCAACCGCGACATCGCGGGTCCTTCCTGGGTCACTCCCGACAGGGGTCAAAAACACCCCGGGGGGTGGCGCTATGAAGCGGAAAAGCTGGCGCGGAAAAACGGAAAAATTGCGTTGTGAAACGCCAGGTTCGCTGAACGTGCCACCTCAAATCCTACCTGTGTTACCGGCGGCCGCCCATGCCTGATTACAACGATCCCGACCATATCAGGGCCGAGGTCGAGGCCGCAGCGGACGCCGAGCGCGCCGCCATGCCGGAGCCCAAGGCTCCACCGGCCGTGGCTACTCCCCAGGGCGTGGCGGGCACGGACATCACCGAGGACGAGATCGAGTCCGCGAGCTGGCTCAACCAGGTCGGCGACGCCCAGCTCCTGGTCCGGCTGCTGGGCGGGAAATTCGTTTTCGACAACCGCCTGGAGCGCACCTACCGTTTCAATTCCTCGCACTGGCACCCGGACGCAAACTGCGATTTCCGCCGGGCAATGTTTGGCCTGGCCGACCTCTACGCCGCCATCGGCGCGAAATACGCCAAACTGTTCACCGAGACCGACGACAAAAATTTCCAGACCCGCCGCGACCGCTACAACGAACGGGCCAGCAAGTGCCGCTCGCTCCAGCGGATGAATTCCGTATGGCGCATCGCCACCAGCGGCGACGGCTCCCTGGGCATCTCCGGCGACGAATGGGATCAGCACCCGACGCTGTTGCCGTGCGCCAACGGGGTCATCGACCTGGAGACCGGCAAACTCCATCCGGGCGACCCGAATCAATATTTTCAGTCCGCCTCTCCCTACGAGTACCACGGCCTGCACGCCGAGGCCCCGCTGTGGGACGACATCCTGGACAAGGCCCTGTGCAAAAACCGCGACCTGCGCGACTACTTCGACTATTTCGCCGGGTTCGCCGCCACCGGCATCCAGACCAAGCAATTTTTCTGCGCCCTGGGCCCGGGCGGCAACAACGGCAAAAGCGTGATTTTCGAGACCATGACCACCGCCCTCGGGAATTTTGCGGGCACGGTCAAGGTGGACATGCTCCTGGAGCAGAAATGGACAAAATCCGCTGATGGTCCGAGCCCGTCCATCCTCAAGTTGCGGGGAAAACGTCTGGTCGTGACCTCCGAGGCCCAGCGCAACCACCGATTTTCCCTCTCTGCCGTCAAACAATTCACCGGCGGCGATATCCTGGAAGCTCGTGGAATGTATGTCCATGATCCAATCGAGTTTTCACAGAGCCATTCATTTGTGCTGCATTCGAACTCCATGCCCATGGCCGCCGGGAACGACGCCGCGTTCTACACCCGGCTGCGCGTCCTCAAATTCGCGGCCCAGTTCATCCCGTCGGCCGAGGGCGACGAAGATCCGGCACGCAACATCTGGCACCAGATCCCGCGCGCCCGATTGAACGCCGATCTGAAAAAGTGCGGCCCGGGAATCCTGGCCTGGTACGTCCGCTGCGCGATCCGGGCCCTCAAGCTGGGCGACATGCCCACGGCCCCGGCATGCGTCATGGAGGAGACCGGCGAATACCGCGAGGAGCAGGATCTGATCGGGCAGTGGATGGCGCAATGCACCGTGCCCGACGAGCACAACCAGGAGCAGATGAAAGACCTCCATGCCGCGTTTTCGCGCTGGTGCGTGGAGGAGATGAACACCCCCAAGGACAAGGTCATGTCCATGAAATCCATGGCCGCCGACTTCAAGACGCGGCCGGGACTGGAAAAAATCGTCTCCCGGGTCATCTACTACCGGGGCATTCGCATCACCGACGAGTGGCGCGATGCCACCCAACACAATTTTTAGAGGTTTCGACGATGGCGACCATGGTTCGAGGATTCCAGAAAAAGGGCGCGGCGGGTTCCAGCCAGTCAGGGCGGGGCTTTGCGGCCGTCTCTTCGACCATGCGAGGATTTTCCGGAAGACTCTGACGTAATCCAGAGAGTCTCTCCAGCGGCCAGCCAGGGGGAAAGCGATGCGAGGTTGTACCTACAATCCTCGCAAGGTCGAAGTGCATCAAAAAACCCCCTATAATCTTTAAAGATTCTTCTTAAGAATAGTCGAAAAAAAGATCGAAAAAAGGTCGAAGGATCATCGCACAGCTTTCGACCATGGCGGGAGGGGATTTCATGGGAGCGGCACAGGAATGGCTGGGCGCGGCGGAGCGGGCGGACATCGCCCGGGGGCTGCTCACGAATCCGGAGGAGCGCGGCGGCGAGGTCTGGGCCCATTGCCCGTTCCACCAGGAAAACACCCCGGGCGGAGCGTTCTCCTACGACCCGGCCGGGGACGTCGCACATTGTTGTTCCTGCGGCGAGACCACGGATCTGATCGGCGTTTTCAACGCCGTCCACGGCCGCGACGCCGGGGACGCCGACGGCTTCCGCGACTTCAAGGCCCGCTACGCCCCGGACGCGCAAAGCGTCGCGCCGCGCCGCGACCCGGCCGCGCCCCGCAAACCCCAGGGCCCGCCGCCCTGGACGCCGAAAATCGTGGAGATGCCGAACGAGACCTGGCGGGCCAAGGCCACCGCGTTCGTGACGCACGCCGCCGAGCGCCTGCAATCCTCCCCGGACGTGCTGGCCCAGCTCGCGGCCTGGGGCATCACGGCCGACACCGCCAAAAAGTGCCGCATCGGCTGGAATCAACAGGACAAGTATCCGCCGCGTTCCGCCTGGGGCCTGCCCAAAGAGCTCAAGCCCGACGGCACAGAGCGCAAGATCTGGCTACCCGAGGGGCTGGTGCTGCCGTTTTTCGTGGGCGGCGAGGTGGTCAAGATCAAAATCCGGCGGCCGCACCCGGAGCTCGGGCCGGAGTCCCTGCGCGACAAGAAATACTGGGAGGTCAATCCCGGCGGGGCGCAGGGGCTCTATTTCGTCTACGGCCGTCCGGAGTGGACCGTCTGGGTGATCATCGAGACCGAGCGCGACGCGGCCATGGTCTGGCAGCACACCCACCCGCTGCACGTCGGGGTCATGGGCACGGGCTCGGCCACGGCCTGGCCCGACGCCACGGCGGCGGCGATCCTGTCCCGGGCCGCGCTGATCCTTTTGGCCCTGGATTCCGACCAGGCCGGGGCCAAGGCCCGGGGCTGGTGGGAGGACCATTTCCCGGCCTCGCGGCGTTGGCCTGCGCCGCCCTCGGCGGGCAAAGACCCGGGCGAGGCCATTGGGTGCGGCCTGGACATCCGGGCCTGGGTGCTGGCCGGAATCCCGTCGCATGTCCGCCGCGAGATGGAGCGCCGCCGCGACCTGCCGTCCGTGCCCGCCCCGGCCGTTCATGCCGAGCCGACGCCCGCACCCGCGCCGCCTGCCCCGGCCTTGACCGCGCCGGACCAGTCCGTCCCGTCCCCGGCAACGCCAGCCACGCCCGCCCCGGCCGCCACGGCTGTCGCGCCTGCCTTCCCGGACATTCCGGGCATCGACTGGAGCGACCCGGAGATGGTGGAGTTGTGGGAGGGCTGGCCCGAGAGCTACCCGGGCCGGGCGCGGTATTTCGAGTATTTGGGTTTCGTGGCGAGGTATCCCGTGGGGGGTGTGCGGATGCGGCGGCCGGGCGGCGATCCGGCCCGCGACGGCCTGGCGTTCCGGGCGGACCCGTCGTGGGAGCGCGGCAACCGCCAGACGTCGCGCCGGGCCCGGGAACTGTTCTGGGCCGACGACGTGCAAAAGGCGTGGCTGGCCCGGGATTGGCCGGACGCGCCGGTGGTGGTGGAGGTGGCGGGTGATGCTTGATCTTTTCGGCGGACAATACGGCGGCTCGAACTCTGGTCGTGAACTGGTCATTGATTCGTTTGCCGGAGGCGGCGGGGCGTCCTCCGGGATTCGTCAGGCTATTGGGCGTGATCCTGACGTGGCGCTCAACCATGATCCCATCGCCCTGGCCATCCACCGTGCCAACCACTCGGGCAGTCGCCACTACTGCCAGGATATTTTTTCCGTCGAGCCGAACCATGTCACCCGGGGCCTGCCCGTCGGACTTTTGTGGGCCAGCCCGGACTGCACCCATTTTTCCAAGGCCAAGGGTGGCGCACCAAAACGTGACTCCAAAATCCGTGACCTCGCATGGGCCGTCGTCAAATGGGCCAAGCAGGCCAGGCCCCGGGTCATCATCCTGGAAAACGTCGAGGAGTTCACGACCTGGGGGCCGCTTACCGACCGGGGCGAGATCATCAAGGATCGGGCGGGCGAGACGTTCCGGGCTTGGCTGCGGCAGTTGCGCCGTCTCGGATACCGGGTCGAGCACCGGGAGCTTCGGGCCTGCGACTACGGCGCGCCGACGATCCGGAAGCGGTTTTTCCTCATTGCCCGTTGCGACGGACGCCCCATCGTCTGGCCGGAGCCGACGCACGGCCCTGGCCGGGAGCATGCTTACCGCACGGCGGCGGACATCATTGACTGGTCCATCCCGTGTCCGTCGATTTTCGAGCGCAAGCGGCCGTTGGCCGAAAACACCCTGCGGCGCATCGCAGAGGGCATCCGGAGGTACGTCCTCAATGCGGCTGAACCGTTCATCGTGACCTACTACGGGCCGAAGCGCCCCGGGGACTTTCGGGGCAACGGCATCGGCGAGATGCTGGGAACGCAGACCACGGAAAACCGGCATGCTGTGGTGGCACCATACATCGTCAAGCCGAACCACGCATACCCACATTTTCGGGGAAACTCGGTTGATGAGCCGCTGCGCACCGTGACCGCGAGCGAACCGGGCTTTGCCCTTGCGGCTCCGGTACTAGTCAGCCCTGCGCACAGCACAACCACCGGCCGCAGCAAATATGTTTGGGCCCCCCGGGAGCCCCTGCGCACGATCACCACAAGCCCGGATTTTGCGCTGGCCGTCCCTACTTTGATTCAGACCGGATATGGAGAGCGCCCGGGCCAATCGCCGCGCGCGCTGGATATCGGGAAACCGCTGGGCACCGTAGTGGCCGGTGGCGGCAAACACGCCGTGGTGTCCGCCTTCCTGGCCCAGCATAACGGCGGCGCTCATAACGACCGGCTGGCCGGACGTCCTGCGGATGCGCCCCTGTCCACGGTCATGGGCACAGGCAGCCAGCAGGGTCTGGTGGCGGTCCATGTGCAACGTGATTTCGGAAACAGCGTCGGGCACCCGGTGTCCGCCCCGTGCGGCACGGTGACATCCGGCGGAGGCGGCAAGTCCGGGCTGGTCGCCTCGCACCTGGTCAAGCTGCGCGGCACCTGCCGACACGGCCAGGCTGCAACCGAGTCCCTGTCAACGGTCACGGCCGGAGGGCTGCATATCGGGGAGGTCCGGGCTTTCCTGGTCAAGTATTTTGGGTGCGGCATCGGGCAGGATGCACGCGATCCGCTCCACACGGTCACCACCAAGGACCGCTTCGGGCTCGTGACCGTCCAGGGCGAGGACTACGTCATCGCGGACATCGGCCTGCGCATGCTTTCGCCCCGGGAACTGTTTCTGGCTCAAGGGTTCCCGCCGGATTACGTCATCGATCCCGTCTACAACGGCAAGCCGCTTCCGAAGTCCAAGCAGGTCCGGGCCTGCGGCAACAGCGTGTGTCCGCCGCTGGCGGAAGCCCTGGTGCGCGCAAATTGCCACGACATGGCGGAGGTTGCGCCGTGAAACTCTTCCCCCACCGCGAACTCCGTTCCGCCCTGGCCCATGCGGCCGCAGGCGGTCAGGCCCTTCTGGTCCACGCCTGGGGCGGCCCGAGCCGGTACGCCTGTTTCGACGGCGCGGCCGAGATCGGGAAACTCTTCGATCAAAACCGGGCGAGACTCGCGGCCACGGCCCAGCGGCTCGGGGTGCGGCGCATCAAAGTGGATCGGCCCGGGCAGCCGGGCCAGCATGTGGATCTGGTCGGCGGGCCGCTGGCCAAAGCGAAACAGGAGGCGACAGCGTCATGACCACCCAACTCACCCTCTTCACCCCGCCCCCGGCCGCGCCCGTCGCCCCGGCCGTCCCGTCCGGCCGCTATTTCCGCGACGGCCGGTTCGTGCTGCCCGAGGGCGAACGGCAGCCGTCGAAAGGCCTGTTTTGCATCATGGACCCGGCGGGCGCGCCCCAGGACGCCCTGCGCATCCTGGTGGTCTACGACTATGACCGTCGCACCCAGCGGACGGTGGCCCTGGAATGTCCGGCGCTCAATCGTCGCTGGGAGGCTGGCGACGACTGGTGCGGCAACGCCTTTGATCCGTGCCACGCGGCCATCCTGGCCTGGGCCGCCGCCGAGCTGGGCCTGTCGCCCGATGTGCTGGGGCCGCTGTGCTACACCACCAGCGCCTGGGCTGGCGAGGATCGGGCCGTCATCCGCGACGAGCCGCACCTGGGGCCGATCCGCGAGCGCGTGGAGAGGAGGGGCCGGAGATGAGAGATGAATGGAGACAGATCCCGGATTTCCCGGCCTACGAGGTCAACCGGCGGGGCATCGTGCGCAAGGTGGGATCGGGCTATCGGCCCAGCCGCAACGGCCGCAAATATCAACTGTGGGATGGGTCGCTGACAAATGTGTACTACCCGCACGAGCTGGTGGCCCTGGCGTTTGGTGACGACGCCGCTGCGCCGCCAGCCTCGGCCGTCCCGGCCGAACCTCCGGCGTGCGAAATCCAGCCGTCGACCCCGTGGCCCAGGCCCGAAAAACCGCAGTCAGGCAACTCCCTGGCCGAAGAAAACGCGGACCTGAAACGTGTGCTCGAGGCTGCGAAAAACGAGACCGAGACCCTGAAACGTGTGCTCGAGGCTGCGAAAATCGAGACCGAGGCCCTGCAGCGCGAGATCGAGGCGGTGAAAGACGAGAACTACGAGCTGAAAAGCGAGGTCGAGCGGCTGCAAAAAATGCGAGACGTCACCGATTTTCGCGCCCAGAGAGTGCGCCGCTCGACAACCGTCACGGCCTTTGCCGACGAAAACGCGGCCCTGCAGCGCGAAAACGAGCGGTTGCGGCGCCTGGTCGACGAATACGAGGCCGAGCGGGCCGTGTACGCCGTGGCCCTGTGAGGTGGTGATGACCAACGACCTGGGACAGACAGCCGAGCTGGAGGCGCGCCCCCGCCTCCCCAATTTTGGGGCGGCCACCCCCTTGACTTCCGGCCGCGTTTCGGGTTTGGCTGGTGGCCCCAACGTAGCGTGGCCGTCCGTCGCCACGATCCGGTCCCAAGCCGGGTTGAAGAACGGATGTTTTGTTTTTGTCGCCAAGCATCTTCCTTTGGGAGAGGCAAGCAATCGGCGACAGCCTGACGTCCGGTGTTCCGCGAGGACCCGGCCGCGCTACGCGGGGGAGCGTCAGGCTGTCGCCTTTTTTCGTGCCCAAAATCCCAACGTAGCGAGGTGCCTTGTGAAAATCGACTTTTCCCCCCTTTCCCCGGCAGATGGCAAAGGACTGAAAACGGTGGTTCTGTCCCACTTCCTGGAAACCCTTGGCGACGTGCACCGGTACTACATGCGGTTCGAGGCGCGCTCGGCCCGGGTGTGGATTCTGGCCGAATGCCTGGGCTACGCCCTGGCCATCTGCCGGGCGCTTTTGGCCGAACGCGGGGACTGCTTCCTGAACTTGAGCGCGTCCGGCGAGACCTGCCGGGTCGTGGAACCGGAAGGGAGGGCGTCATGAAGCGCGACACCATCCAGGTTCCGGCCGCCACCCTCACGGACGCGGCCTCGGCCGTCGCCGGGCACACCTTCGCCCTGGAGGCCCTGGCCACCATGCTGGATTGCGTGGCCGACACCCGGCCCCAGGACACCCTTGTGGACTGCGCGTTCGGGGCGGGGACCATTTTGCGGAGTCTGGCCCGGGACGTGCGGGGGGTCGGCGACGACCTCCACGGGCTGGCGTATCCAACGGGATTTTCCAAACTGGAGGTGGTGAAGTGAACGCGGTGCAGCCTTTTTACTTCGACGGCCACGAGGTCCGGACCATCCAGGACGAACAGGGAGAGCCCTGGTTCTTGGTCAAGGACGTGTGCGCAGTCTTGGAACTTGGGAACGTAACGGAGGCTACTCGTCGTCTCGACGAGGACGAAAGGGGTTCAGTAGTCCTGAACACCTTGGGCGGACCCCAGTCAATGGCTACAGTCTCCGAGTCCGGGCTGTACTCCCTGATATTCACCAGCCGCAAGCCCGAGGCCCGGGCGTTCCGGAAGTGGGTGACCGGGACGGTGCTCCCGGCCATCCGCAAGACCGGGCGCTTCGAGGCCCGGCCGGAGGCGGCCCGGGAGATTCCGCCCCACGTCCGGACCATCCCGCCCAGCCTGCGGGCGCAGATCATGCACAGCGCCACCCAGGCGGCCCGGATGTTCAGCGGCGGCAGCGGCGACGTGTACGAGCACTTCCACCGGCTGTGCGACCTGATTTGCGCCGGACCGGCCCAGTTCAATTCCACCACCGCGTCCTACGAGGGCGTTTTTAACGAATGGGCGGACCGGTCCCTGGTCCGGGACCAGTTTGCCCGGGTGCAGTGCAAGGATCTGTACGCGTCGTTTGTGGAGTGGTGCGAGTCCCAGGGGCACATTGCGCCGAGCCTGCGGCGGTTCGGGGCCTGGATGCGCGACAACTACGCCCGCTACGATTCGCGGGTGATCTACTATTGCGGCATCCGGCTGGCCAGCAGTCTGCCGCAATAACGACGTCCGGGGCGGGTCGGGAAACCGGTCCGCCCCGGCCCACGGAACGGAATGCAGTCGGCGGGAGAGGACAATGGAAACGGCGCAAGACAAAAAAAACGACCCGGCCCCGCCCGTGGTGGCCGATCGGATCGGCAAACTCCCGGCCGTGCTGGCCTACCTGGAGCGCAACGGCTGGAAGATCCGAAAGACCAAGTTGTACGCGGACAAAAAAAAGGGCCTGCTTCGCGTGCAGCCCGACGGCATGGTCCTGCGCGCCGACGCCGACGCCTACGCCGCCGGAAACCTGGCCCCGGCCGACGCCGCCCCGGGCGCCGACGACGTGGACACCCTGCGCATGAAGCGTGAGCTTCTGGCCGAAGAACTGGCCCTCAAACGGGAGATCAACGAGCGCACGCGGTTCCGCAACCAGCGGGAACGCGGCGAACTGCTGTCACGGGACGAGGTGGACCAGCAGCTCGTGGGCGCGGTGACGGTTTTGCGCGCGTCGCTGCGGCAGTGGATCTACACCAACGCGAGCGAGATGGTGGCCATGGTCGGCGGCGACCCGAAAAAAATCGACGAGGTGGTGCATTTCTTCGTGACCGCCAGCAACGATTTTTTCAATTCCTTCGCCCGCCGCCGGGATTTCGAGATCGAGATCGACGACCCCGAGGGCCTGGACGGTCCCGGGACGGATGAGGGGGAGGACGCCGCGTGACCGATCCCGCGCGCTGGCTCGTGCCGCCCCCGAAAAAAACGCCCGAGCGCGTCCAGGGCGATGCAGCGTGGTTGCGCTCCATCGGCCTGTCCGGCATCCCGCGCGGGAAATTCGCCTTCTGGTTTTCCGGGACCGTGCGCAGCGCATTCCGGGCCCCTTCGGGCATCCTGCCGTCGCAGTGGGCCGAGCGGTATTTCGTGGTCACGGAAGGCTCGCGGCCCGGGCCATGGCGCAACGCCAACGCCCCGTACCTGGCCGGGATCATGGACGCCTGGGCCGAACCCTACGTGCGCGACGTGGCGGTCTGCGCCGCGCCGCAGCTCGGCAAATCCAAAATCGCCGAGATCATCCTGGGCTACATCGCCGACCGCGACCCGGCCCTGGCCCAGTACATCGTCCCGGACGAGGCCACGGCCGACGATCTGGTGGAGGACCGCCTCAAGCCCATGTTTTCGGCCTCGCCCCGGCTGGCCTCCCTGACCACGGGCAAACCCGGCGACATGACCAAAAAGCGGCTCAAGCTCAAGAATATGAGCATTCAGTTGGCCTGGGCCGGGTCCGTGACGCGGATAGCCCGGGTCGCCGCCAAGTACCAGTTCAAGGACGAGGTGGACAAATTCCCGTTCACCCCGTCAAAAAAAGAGGCATCATCCGACGCGCTCATCAAAAAACGGCAGCGGACGTTCCGCTGGGATCGCAAGGCGCTGGATATTTCCACCCCGACAACGGAGACCGGCCCGATCTGGCTGGCTTGGCTGCGCGCCAACGCCCGGTTTTACTGGTTTGCGCGGTGCCCGGACTGCGGCTGTGAGCAACGGTTGGTGTCGGCGGACCAGGACGGTCGGCCGCGTCTGCGCTGGCCTGACGACGTCCGTGATCCGGACAAGGTCCAGGACGAAGGGTTGGCTTGGTACGAATGCGAGCGGTGCGGCGCCCGCTGGGACGACGTCCGGCGCGACCGGGCCGTGGCCCATGGCGTGTGGCGCGAGGAGCGCACGGGGCTTGAGCTTTTCGCCCACCTGCGGCGGTATCGGCCGCCGCGCATCGCCTTCCATTTGTCGGCGCTGTACTCGCCGTTCGTCTCCCTGTCCGAGTCGGCGGCGGCGCTTCTGAAAGGCACGAAGGATAAGGTCGCGCTCAAGGACTACTGCAACGGCTATGAGGCGACGCCCTGGCGCGACTACACGGCCGAGCGGGCCGAAAAGGCCATCCTGGCCCTGGCCGACGAACGCCCGCGCGGGCTGGTTCCGGGAGGCGGCCGGGTGGCCTGTCTGGTGGCCGGGGTGGACACCCAGCAGGACGGATTCGTCTACGTGATCCGGGCCGTGGGCTGGGGCATGGAGCGCGAGACCTGGCTGGTGCGCGAGGGCCTGGTGGACAGCTTCGAGGCCCTGGCCCGGGTGCTGTGGCAGGATACCTACCGCGACGCGGCGGGCAACGACCATCAGGTCCGGCTGGTGGTGCAGGATTCCCAGGGCGACAAGACGTCCGACGTCTACGATTTCTGCGTTGCCAACCGGGGCCGCATCCTGGCCTACAAGGGCGAGCGGCGCATGTCTCGGCCGTTTTCGTTCACGAACATCGAGTTTTACCCGGGCGACACGCGGCCGATCCCCGGCGGACTCAAGCTGCTGCGGGTGGACACCACGTTTTTCAAGAACCGGCTGTCCGGCAAACTGGCGATCCTGCCCACGGATCCCGGGTCGTTTCATCTCCACGCCGAAGCCACGGACGATTACGCCCGGCAGATGTGCGCCGAATACTGGGACGAGGACGAGGCGGCGTGGCTGTGCCCGCCCAAGCGGGCGAACCATTTCTGGGACTGCGAGGTCATGGCCCTGGTGGCGGCCGAGGTGCTGGGCGTGCAGCACTGGTCCCCGGACGACGAGGTCGAGGACGAGCCGGAGGAGGATCCGGCCCAGGATGGCGGCGGTGGGCATTCGGGCCTGCCCGGCTGGTTCCAGAACAGGAGGCGGTGATGGCCGAGATGGTGGTCAACATGGCGCGGGTACGCGAGTTGCTGGGGTGCAGCCGGTCGCATGTCTACCGGCTGGTGGAGCGCGGGGAACTCCGGGCAATAAAAGTCGGCGATTCCAGGGGGTTGCGCGTCTATCTCTCGTCTGTTGAATCCTTTAAGCGTCGTCGGGAAATCCATCCGGACGAGGCCGCCTGAAACTTTTTTTTGCCGCGTTTTGACGAGACGACGGGCCACGGGCTGAAAAGCCTTGTGGCCCGTTGCTTTTCGGGAAATTTCGGGCCAAAAAATTGTGTCTCTCATGTCGCCAAGGTGTTCTCATGTCTCTGACCGCACCATGGCTTTTGTGTATCCGGGCCGCATGTTCGCCCTGTACTCCGATGCCGATCTTGCCGATCTGATCGCCGAAATTAAAGCCGCTGTGCCCAAAGTGGTGCGCGGCCAGCGGGTGACCATCGGCAATGACTCCTTTGACCGTACCACCCTCAATGATCTGTATGCATTCGGGAGCGCCCTGGCCCGGGAAAAAGCTTTTCGTGAGGGAAGATCGCGGACGACAAGCCTGATCCCGTCCCGCCCCGGGGGGTGCCTGTGAACGCCCGCACCGTGGCCAGACGCCGGGCCGCCTCGGCTGCCGCGCCGGGCCGCGTGCCCGGCATCGCGCTCACGGCCGGGGGCTACCACGGCACCATGTCCAACTGGTTCCCGCACCGCCAGACCGAATTTTCCGCCTCCCGCGAACGCTCCCGGGTCATGGCCCGGGCCGAGGATCTGGCCGCCAACGATCCCAACGCCGCCAGTCTGATTGGCGGCATGACCGTCAACGTCGTGGGCCCGGGCATCCGGCCGCAGTCCACGCTGGTCGCCGAACGCCTGGGCATCGACGAGGAGGCGGCCGCCATCCTGCGCGACGCCATCGAGCGCGAATTTGCCCGCTGGGCCATCCGTCCCGACGCCGCCGACGCCGGGAACCGGCTCACGTTCTGGCAGATCCAGGAACTCAATATCCGCTCCACCCTGGTCAAGGGCGAATTTTTGAACCTGTGCGTGGACCGGGCCGATCCGTTTGCGCCGTATTCCCTGGCCCTGCAGGTGTTGTCGCCGCTTCGGCTGGCCTCGCCCGGCGACCTGACGCTGTCGCCCATGATCCGCGACGGCGTGCATCTCGGGTCGCGCGGCGAGCCCGTGGGCTACTACATCGCCAACCCCGAGCCGCTCACTGGCCGCCTGGACATGGGGCTGGCCATGAACGTGGCCTACTACCCGGCGCGCATCGCCTGGCGGCCGGTGGTGCTGCACGCCTTCCCGCAGATCGACGAGGAGCAGGTGCGCGGCGTGAGCGTCCTGGCCCCGGCCATGAAATTCTTCCGCGACCTGTCCGACTACCTGGACTACGAGCTGGTGGGCCAGATCATCACCGCCGCGTTCCCGGTGGTCATCGAATCCGACCAACCCGTGGCCGCCGGGATCGGCATGGACCCCCGGGGCAAATCCAGGACACGCCCGGCCGGACGCAACGTCCGCGAGATATCCCCGGGTTCCGTGTTGCACCTGTATCCCGGCGAGCGGGGCAAGACCCTGGACGCCCCCCGCCCCAACTCCAATTTCGACGCCTTCGTGGCCCGCATCCTGCGCGCCGCCGGGGCCGCCGCCGGGATGCCCTACGAGGTGGTGGCCAAGGATTTTTCCAAAACAAATTATTCGTCGGCCCGGGCCGCCCTGCTCGAGGCCTGGCGGGTATTCCAGCGGTACCAGTCGTGGCTGGAGAGCGCCTTTTGCCGTCCGGTCTGGGAGGCCGTGGTCGAGGAGGCGTTCGCGCGCGGCTACATCGAGACCCCGCCAAACGCACCTTCGTTTTTGGACGCCCGCGAGGACTACCTGGCCTCCCGCTGGGTGCCGCCGCGCCGGGGCCACGTGGACCCGGTGAAGGAGATCGAGGCCGACATCATGGCTTTGGGAGCCGGGATCAAAACCTACGCCGATGTCGTCGAGGCCCATTCCGGCAACTTTGAGACCTTGCTCCCCCAGCGGGCACGTGAGGAGCGCGATATCGCCAAACATGGCCTGTCGTTCAGTTTGTCCGGCCGCTCCACCGGCAAGGCCGAAGCCCCGGTCGGAGAAGAAAAGGACGTCCCGGCCGCCGCTGGCGGTGAAAACGAGGAGGAGCCGGATGCCGAAAAATGATGCCCGGCGCGTGCTTGCGGCCATCACCTCCGAGCCCTGGGCCATCCTGCCCGGCTACCTGGAGACCATCGTCGAGATCGCCCACCGCCACGGTGACCCCGAGGCCCTGGCCGTAAAAACGGGCCAGCCGCTGGAGAGCGCCGAACGGATCACGGTGCGCGACGGCGTGGCCGTGATCCCGGTGACCGGCCCGATCTTCCGCTATTCGAGCCTGTTCACCCGCATCTCCGGGGCCACGTCCGTGGAGCTTCTGGCCCGGGATTTCCGGGCCGCGCTGGACGATCCGTCGGTGCGGGCCGTGGCCCTGGAGATCGACAGCCCGGGCGGGCAGATCGCCGGAATCCACGAGTTCGCGGCCCAGATTTACGCGGCCCGGGGCGTCAAGCCTCTGGCCGCCTACGTCGGCGCGACCGGGGCCAGTGCGGCCTACTGGATCGCCGCCGCCGCCGGGCGGATCGTGGCGGACGACACGGCCGTGCTCGGCAGCATCGGCGTGGTGATGAGCCTGCCCAGGTCCGACGGCAAGACCCTGGAAATCGTTTCCAGCCGGTCGCCGAAAAAGCGCCTCGACCCCGAGACCGACGACGGCCGCCGGGAGCTGGTGCGCCATCTGGACGAGCTGGCCGCCGTGTTCCTCGCCGACGTGGCCACGTTTCGGGGCGTGTCCGTGCAGACCGTGGAAACCGATTTCGGCCAGGGCGGCGTCCTGGTCGGCGCCGGGGCGGTGGCGGCCGGAATGGCCGACGCCCTGGGCAGTCTGGAGGGAGTTTTGGCCGAATTGTCGGCCCCCCGGCCCCTCGCCGGGACCTTTTTCGCCATGGAGGAGACCATGCCCGCATCCACTGCGTTGCCCGGCGGGGGACAGACCGCCGCGCCCCCGGCCCAGAATCCCGTGACCGCCGCGCCTCCCGCGCCCGTTGCCCAGACCGCCCCGGCGGCCGCTCCCCCGATCCCGGCCCAGCCGGCCGCCGCGACGCCAGCGGCCCCGGCCCAGCCGGGCGTCGCCAGCATCCTGGCCCTGGCCGCCGTGATTCTCGGCGCGGAGGCGGGACAGAAACTGACGGCCGCCATGTCGGCCGCCGCCGAGTTCGGGGTGACCGTGGATCAGTACGCCGCTCTGGCGGCCAAGCTGGCCCCGGCCCCGGCGACCGCCCAACAGCCCGCGCCCCCGGCCTCGGCGTCGCACCTGACGCTGTTGCAGGCGACCCTGGCCAAGCCTGCCGCTCCCGGCGGTCCCGCCGATCCGGACGCGGCCGAGCGTGCCCGGGTGCGCGCGTCCATGAAATCCGGCCTGACCGCCGGACAGGGGAGGAAATAGCCATGTCGCAGGGATACCAGACTGCCGGAGCGTTCGTTCCGGACAACCTGATTGCCGGAGACGCCAAGATCGTGACCCAGGGCATCACCGTGGCCTCGGGGCAGGGCGTGCTGCCGCGCGGCGCAGTACTCGGCAGGATCACCGACGCCGAGGACGAGGACGTGGGCAAGTACGTGCTGTCCGGGGCCACGTCCGTGACCGACGGCAGCCAGACCCCGGACTGCATCCTGGCCGAGGCCGTGGACGCCACCAGCGCCGACGTGCTCACCGTTGGCTACCTGTCCGGCCAGTTCAACCAGGCCGCCCTGACCCTCGGGAACGGCCACACCCTGGCCGCCATCCGTGACGGCCTGCGCGACAAAAACATCTACCTGACCACCGTGGGAGGGGCCTAGCCATGCCCAACGAAATCGATCTGTTCTCCAGCCGCGAGATGCTGGAGGTCGTCGAGACCGTCTATCCGGTTGGTGATTTCCTGCTGGAGACCTTTTTCCACTTCTCTGATCCCGTCGTACACATATCCGAATACGTGGACGTGGACGTGGTGAAGGGCGGCCGCCGTCTGGCCGCATTCGTCAACCCCTTGAGCGAGGGCAAGCCCGTGGAACGCAAGGGCTACTCCACCAAGACCCTCATCCCTCCATACGTCAAGCCGTTTCGTATCACCACGGCTGGCGACCTGCTCAAGCGGCTGCCGGGTGAGCACGTCTACGGCGGGAAAAGCCCACAGGAACGCGCGGCCTATCAGCTCGGGCGCGACCTGCTGGATCTGATGACCCAGATCAACCGGCGCATCGGCTGGATGGCGGCGCAAATTCTGAACACCGGCAAGGTCGTTTGCGTTGGCGAGGACATTTCCCTCGAGGTGGATTTCGGCTTGGCCGATACCCATAAAATCACCCTGTCCGCTGCGGACAAATGGACAGCCAGCACAGCCGATCCTGCGGGCGATATCGTGGAATGGAAGGATTTGCTGGCCAAGGACTCGGGACACGTGCCGGACGTGGCGGTGCTGGGGCTGTCCGTGGCCCAGGCCCTCAAGAAAAACGAGCTGGTGCTTAAGCAGCTCGACAACCGCCGGGTGATTATGGGGCAGATCGTTCCCCAGGACTTGCCCAAGGGTGTGACCTACCTCGGGGAACTGGAGGGCGTGCAGCTCTATCAGTTTCTGGACTACTACGAGGACGATTCCGGCGTCTTGCAGCCCATGGTCCCGGCCAACAAGATATTGATCGGTTCCACCCGGGCCGAGGCGCGTATGCACTTCGGCGCGATCAAGGATGCCAAGGCCATGATTGAAGGCGTGTCCACGCCGTACTATCCGTCCTCGTGGATACCCGACAATCCTCCGGCGCGGCACCTGATGATCCAGTCCGCCCCATTGCCCGCCATCCACGAGATCGACGCCTTCGCCTCGATCCTGGCCGTGTAGGGGGTGACGCTATGAAAATCGTCACCACTGGCACGTTTCGTTACATGGGCAAAACCTATCCCCGGGACACCGTCCTGGATCTGCCCGACGTCGTGGCCGCCGAGGCCATTGACGACGGCGTGGCCGATCCGGCCGAGGAAACCGCCCCGTCCGTCGGCGGTGAGTCTGTCTCGGCCGAACCGGCTCCGGACCCGACGCCGCAGGATGCGGCCGTGCCCGAGTCGTCCGAATCGGCCGTCGGCGGTGAGTCTGTCCCGGCCGAGTCCGATACGTCCGCCAAAAAAGGCAGGCGCGGCTAACATGACCACCCCAGCGCGCCCCCTCCACAACGTGACCCCGGTTTTTCGGGCCGGGGTCGCCGTCGAGCGCTTCCACGCGGACGTTCTGGTCATCGCGGGCACGGCCCCGGGCTGGCTGGCGGACGTGGACATCACCCTGGACCGGCTGTCCGCCCTGGGCCTGCGCGTCCACCTCCTGGCCGTCAACCGGGCCATCGCGGAAATCAGCACGACAATCGACCACGCGGCTACGGTGCATCCCGGCCACCTGCGCGGCTGGCTGGAGGCGGGCGGGTGCGTCGGCGACCAGCGGCCGCTCACCCACGGCCCGGCCCTGTCCGGATCGGTGGACGTGGCCTGGCCGAGTCCGGTGTCGCTGGGCGGCTCGTCGCACCTGGCCGTTTTGGCCGGGCTGGGCCTGGGCTATCCGCGCCTGATCCTGGCCGGGGTGTGCCTCGACACCGGCACGCCCTACGAACCGATGCAAAAACTGTGGTGGCGCGACTGCAACGCGTTCGCCGACCGGGTGCGCTGCGCCTCTCGCGGCTGGCTGCGCACCATGCTCGGCGCGCCCGACGCCGAATGGCTGGAGGTCTGACATGGATCTGCTCCCCGTTGTTGACGCCCTGGCCCCCCAGGCCCTGCCCGTGGTGCGGCAGGCGTTCGCCACGTCCTGGCCGGTGTTCGAGCGCTGGCGCATGACCTCGTTTTTGGTGCTGGCGCATTTTTTGGCCCACGCCGCACACGAGACGCGGCTTTTCCGCGCGCTCACCGAGAACCTGCGCTACAGCGCCAAACGTCTCACCGAGGTCTGGGAAAAACGGTTCCCGACCCTGGAGGCGGCCCGGCCCTACGCCTGGGACCCGTCGGACCCGGACCCCGAGGACGTGGCCCTGGCCAACCTGGCCTACGGCTCGCGCATGGGCAACGAGGAGAACGGCACCGACGACGACGACGGCTGGCGGTACCGGGGCCAGGGGATTTTCCACCTGACCGGGCGCGGCGCGTACCGCCAGATCGGGCAGATGGTCGGCGTGGACATCGAGGCCGACCCGTCGCTGGTTTTGTCCGAGCATTTGCTGATCCCGTGCGCCTGCGCATTTTGGACGTGGAAGGGCATGACGCCCTACGCCGAGTCCGACGACCTGCGCAGCACCACGCGGCTGATCAACGGCGGCGACAACGGTCTGGCGGATCGCGCGATCCGGCTGGCCCAGGCCAAGAGGCTGCTCGGTGTCTGACCAGCAGCAGCACGCCGTCAATGGCTTGCACGTCTACTGCCGGTTGCGGGACGTGTGCGTCCCGAAAATCCTGGCCCGGCCCTTGGCCCGGTGCTGGGAACGGCTGATCCACCGGCTGCTGTACCGGGGGCGTTCGTGAACGTCTTCCGCGACATTTTTTCCGATGAAACCGGGCGGTTGTCGTCCATGCGGCTGTTGGTCGGGCTGGTGATTCTCAATGAGCTGGTGATGCGCTGGTACGTGGTGCTCACGTTCCGCCAGCCGACCATCTCCACCTGGAACGATATCGCGGCGCTGGCCGTGCCGTTTTTCGCCAAGGCCATGCAGAGCGCGTTCGAACGCCCCTGGGGCATGCCGGGCTACGGCGGCCTGCCCTGCCCACCCCTGCCGGGCGGCGTGCCCGGCCCCACCACGCCGGACGACGGCGGCAACCTCGGAGGCGGCGACCTGTGAACGGAAAACTGATCGGCGCGCTGGTGGTGGCTGCGATCCTCGCGGGGCTTTACGGCTACATCCTGATGCTCAAGGCGGATGTTTCGGCGCTGGAGGCCGAAAGATCTGATTTGCGGGCCGAGGTCGCCCGGCAGGAGGAACTGGTGCGCAACCGCGAGGCGCGCATCGCGGGGCTTACGCAGGTGGTGGCCGTTCGTGACCAGGAGCTGGCGGCCGTCAACGGCCAGGTGGCGGCCACGCAAAAAGCCATGGACGATTTTCAAACCGGCATTCGCCGGATGCAACGGACCCTGGCCACGGCCGTGAGTGAGACCCCGAAACCCGGGAGTGTGGTCGATGAAAAGACAAGCCTTGAAATCATTCGCAATCTTAATGCTGCTGTGCTCGCTTACGGCGTGCGCGGCCAAACCGAAACCGGCGGAGATCGTGGTGCCGCAGGTGGTGAAGCAGAGCCCGTGCCCGCGCACCTATGGGCAGGATCTGCCGCTCGATCTGTGGGTGGAGGGGCCGCACCTCGGGAGCATGGAGAACGGGACGGTGTCGAACTACAACGTCCTGGAACTCCTCAATGAATTGCGGCTGCGGGATGCAGTGATCGACTGCTACGAGGCGAAAATAAAATAGGGGGCGGGCGATGGACGGCGAGAACCAGACCGGCGGGCATGTCTGCGCCCTGCACCACGAGGTGCTCGGGCATCTGCGGGAGAAGATCGAGGCGATCCAGCAGAATGACGCCGACCAGTGGCGCGCCATCAACGCCCTGCGCCGCTCCACCTACATCGCCGTGGGCGTGGGTCTGACGGTGTCCGCCGTGGTGACGCCCGTGGTGACGGCCATCGTGGTGCATTCGATGCTCAAAATGATGGGGGGGCAATGACCACGTACCGCGACGATTTTTTCGAGGACAGCGTGGCCGAGTTTTCGGACAGCGCGTCACCGGCCGTCTACCGGCCCCGGGCCGCTGGCGAGGCCGCCGGGTTTCCGGCTGCGCAGGGCGGCGCGGCCGTCGAGACCCTGGCCGTCGTGGAGAACCGCCAGACCGAGGCCGAGAGCCGGGCACAGATGGAGGTGGCCGAAATACGGATTCCGGCCCGTGACGTGGCGTCGCCGCAGATCGACGACGTCATCGTGGTGGATGGCGAGGAGTGGCAGCACCGGCCGTCCACGGATCAGTCCATCCAGCGGCGCAGGCTCGGGCCGTTCTGGATTTTGCGCTGCCGCCGCGAGGTCCGGGCCACGGTGGGAGGTGGCGGGCGATGAGCTTCCTTTCGTTTGACGGCGATATGCGGAGTTTTCCTGGGCTGGATATCTATCTGGCTCGTGGAGATCAGTCGTTGGTGGACCGTGCCACTCGGTCTGCCCTGGCCTCGACCGGATACGAGATGTCCAAGTCGCATGGCAGACAGAAGAGGGGAAAAGTCCCGTCTACTCCGTATTGGGAAAAGGGATTGCTTTGGTACGAGGCCGAACGGCTTCCGAAGTTGAATCCGCATTCCCTGGTGCTGTCCCTGGCCATGACCCGGGCCGCAAACGGTCTGGGTGGCGGATGGGTCCACAAGTATGTGGGGCGTGGCAAAAAAAAGAAACGGCTCAAGCATTTTGAGCGCGTAGGCAAAAAAAGGCGCGGGACCGGAGGCGGCGACGACACCATCCCCTTCCGCCGGGTGCGAAACTCCTTGCGTTACCACGTTCACGAAAAAGACAAGATGGTTCAAATCGGTTTTTTGCAAGGCGGCTCGCTGAATTGGAACCTTTCGCAACTGATCGCCCGGCAGGCGGACGAGACAAACATTGCCATGAGCGACGCCATGCGGCGGTTTTTCTTTGCGGCCGGATTTCCGCGCCGTAAGGGCGGCGCGGTCAAGCGACCCGCCAGACCGTGGTTTTCCCAAACCATTGAGAGAAACCGCGGCGAAATCATGGACCACTTTCGGGCCCGCTTTTTCGGGGCGCTGGAACGCTACGCCACGGGAGCGGCTAAATCATGACCTCGGTGGAAATCCTGGAACGTGCCCTGGTGGCGCTGGGAAATAACGCCCCCCTGCTGGCCTGGTGCCAGGAGCACTACCGCCGCGCGCCCTTGGTGGATTTCGATCCGGACGACGACGCGCCGAAAAACCCGGACACGTATCCGCTGATCGAGATCCGCGAACTGGCGCACGAGTCCGAGAACGCCAGCGACCAGACCCAGGTGCTCGGATGGGTGGTGGGCATGGCTATCAAAGATGACCGGAAAACAACGTTTGCCGGATGCGAGCGCCCGGCAGGCAAAATCCGAATCCGGCAGCTTCGGCTGCTGGTCGAGGCGGCGCTGAAATCGGCGGCGCTCGGAAAGGTGCAGACCGGCGGCACGGTGGAAACGGAAAACCTGCACCCGCTGTATGCCGCCGCAACAACGGTGCAAATCACGTTCAAATAGGGAGGAGACGCCATGGCTGGTTACGTTGCTTCTGGGATTCTGTACGGAGGAATCATCAATGCCCCGCTGAAAAAATTGGGCAACTGCCGCAAATTCGCCATCACCCCAAACGCGACCATCAAAAAGCGGACATCGAAAATGATCGGCACCTACGGCCAGGTGCTCGATTCGGCCAGCATGGCGGAACCGGCCAAGTTGGTGATCGAGATGGACGAATGGAACACGGACAACCTGCGCGACGCAGCCATGGGCACGGTTATCGAGGCCACCCAGGAGGCGGGCAACGACGTCGAAAAATCGTTCGACCTGACCACCGTGGAGCACGGCGGCTACTACGACCTGGGCAAGCGCCGGGTGTCCGGCGTGTCGGTCACTGTGGCCAGCGTGACCAAAATCGAGGGCACGGACTACGAGCTGGATGCCGAGATCGGGTACATCAAATTCCTGGAGCACATCGGATCGACCGGCAGCGCCGTGGTGACCTTCGACTGCGCCGCCATCGCCGCCGGGGCCATCATCTTGGGCGGCACCGAGTCCACCATCAAGCGTCACTATTTGCTGCGGGCGCACAACGAGGTGGATGGATCGCATTGGGAAATCGAGGTCTGGGAGGCGACCCTGAAGCCGACCAGCGAAACCGACTATCTGGCCGACGATTATTCGGTCCTGGGCTTCGAGGGTGAGATGAACACCCCGACGGGGAAGACCAGCCCCTACGAGACCCGCAGATTCCCGGCCGCCGCGTAAGGAGTCCGCATGCTGCGCAAGGAAAAGGACATTAAGATCAACGGGGAGCGGGTCATGGTCTTTGAACTGGACGTGACCCAGCTCCCGGACGCCATGGTCCTGATGGACGTGCTGGTCAAACATTCGGCCGAGCCGCTGCTGGAGGTAATCCGGTCGGTGTTTACCGAGGCCCGGGACACGGCCATGCGGCTTTTGTCCGGTGCGACGGACCAGGGCGCAGCCGCCTGCGGGTTCGGCGGGGTGGCCCTGGTCCGTGTGGTGGAGGCGTGGCTGGAGGTGAACACCGATTTTTTCGACCTGATGTTCGCCCAGGCCACGCAAAGCCCCGGCGAACACCCCGAAACGGAGGCCGGGACGCCTCCCCCGACCGCTTAAAAAACCTGGCCGAGGCCGTGGACCGCCTGATGGAGCGCGGCCACGGCCCGGCCGTCTACAGCTACGGCTATGGATGGTTTCGGCGCTGCTTGGAAGTGGCGAAAGCGGACGAGAAAATGCGTTGCAAAATGCGACGGAACGAGCGGGCAGCCTGCTTCGTGGACATGCGGATCGCCGCGCACGCGAAAACGGATGATGCGCAGTCGCACCTGCGGGAACTGACAGGGAAGGCACCGGATGGCGTCAAATATCTTGGATATCAAGATCAAGGCGGAGACTGAAGCACGGCGGCGGATCGGATGACACTATGCGACAGCTAGAAACCGGCGGGAAGCTCTTTTTCGACGAGATCGGCGATTGGTGCGGCGCTGTCGAAATCGCCGATTTTCACCAGGGCTTCAAGCATACGGACAGACCTGGACATGTCGTCTTTGCCTTTGCACAGGTGTTCATGCTGCGCATCTATTTCGTTGAATTCTTTTCTGTTTTTGCTCAATTTTTCGTCACTTTGAGGGCTAAAGCCGTATCTCTGCAAGTCTTGTATGACGGCAAGCGCGGCAGCGGACAAGGCAGCTTTCTTTGCGGAAAGATTGAGGCAGTGGTCCACGAGGATAAAATAACGCTTCAAAACACGCTTCGCTTTGACCTCGTTGCTTTCCTGAAAAGAAAGCATGCCGGGATTCTGGGATACGTAAAAAAAAGCGGTGGCGCACACGATGCAGACAATGCCGGTGATCAGAAGGATTTCCAGCCTGCTCATGTCCTGCCCCCTGGGTTGCGGTTTTGCCCGGGACGCTACGAAGCTGGAAAAATCTTTGCAAGAAGTATTTCCGCCATCTTGACATTTTTTTCCTTTTCGGGTTTGGCTGGTGGCCCCAACTACACGTGGCCGTCCGTCGCCACGATCCGGTCCCAAGCCGGGTTGAAGAACGGATGTTTTGTTTTTGTCGCCAAGCACCTTCCTTTGGGAGGGGCAAGCAATTGGCGGCATGACGTCCGGGTGTCCGCGAGGCCCCGGCCGCGTGTAGCGGGGGAACGTCATGCCGCCTTTTTTTGTGCCCAAACCCCAACTACACGAGGTGCCTTGTGAAAATCGACTTTTCCCCCCTTTCCCCGGCCGATGGCAACGGACTGAAAACCGTGGTTCTGTCCCACTTCCTGGAAACCCTTGGCGACGTGCACCGGTATTACATGCGGTTCGAGGCGCGCTCGGCCCGGGTGTGGATTCTGGCCGAATGCCTGGGCTACGCCCTGGCCATCTGCCGGGCGCTTTTGGCCGAACGCGGGGACTGCTTCCTGAACTTGAGCGCGTCCGGCGAGACCTGCCGGGTCGTGGAACCGGAAGGGAGGGCGTCATGAAGCGCGACACCATCCAGGTTCCGGCCGCCACCCTCACGGACGCGGCCTCGGCCGTCGCCGGGCACACCTTCGCCCTGGAGGCCCTGGCCACCATGCTGGATTGCGTGGCCGACACCCGGCCCCAGGACACCCTTGTGGACTGCGCGTTCGGGGCGGGGACCATTTTGCGGAGTCTGGCCCGGGACGTGCGGGGGGTCGGCGACGACCTCCACGGGCTGGCGTATCCAACGGGATTTTCAAAACTGGAGGTGGTGAAGTGAACGCGGTGCAGCCTTTTTACTTCGACGGCCACGAGGTGCGCACGGTCCTGGACGAACGGGGAGAGCCCTGGTTCGTGGCCAAGGACGTGTGCCGGGTGTTGGATTTGGGGAACGTGACCGAGTCCGCGCGTGGATTGGATGAGGACGAAAGAGGTTTCTTCAGAAATCCTGAACAAACCCCCGAGGGCGGAAACCCGAACATGCTCACCATCTCCGAGTCCGGTCTGTACGGCCTGATCTTTCGGAGCCGCAAGCCCGAGGCCCGGGCGTTCCGGAAGTGGGTGACCGGGACGGTGCTCCCGGCCATCCGCAAGACCGGGCGCTTCATGCCCGGCGAATCCGTGGTTGTGGAACTGCCCCGGCGGGTGCGGGCCATGCGCCCCCACATCCGGGTGGCGGTCCTGTCCGGAGCGGTGCAGGCCGCCAAGATGGGCAATCTCGGGTCCGACGACATCTATTTTCATCTCCGCACGCTGTTCGAGATCATCGCTGGCCCGGACCAGATCGAGGAACGCCTTGAAGGGGCGCAACGCGCCGTGCGCTGGGAGCGCCACTTCGAGGACTGGGCCGAGGAATGCATCGAGAAGAGCAAAGGAAGTGTCGTCGGGGCGCAAGACTTATACGAGTCTTTTTTAGGTTACTGCAAAGCACAACTTGGAGTGGAAGGCCCTTCACAACGCCGGTTCGGTTCCTGGCTGGGACAGAGGTTCTACCGGGAAAAGAAACACAACGTGCGCTACTTCGGGTTGCGGTTGCGCGACATAGATGGGTAGCACAAAGGGAGACGGCTGATGGCCTCCAATATCTTGGATATCAAGATCAAGGCGGAGACTGACGAAGCCCAGGCCAAGCTGGAGCACCTGGGACAGGTCATCAAAAAAGGCCTGGCCCAGGAGGGGCTGGCCGCGCTGGAGTCCATGTCCACCCGGGTCGAGCAGGCGTTTGCCGGGATCGAGCTGGAGGGCGTGCGGCGCGTGGGTGCGGTGCAGAAGGCCTTTTCCGAACTGGGCGTGCTGTCCACGGACAAGGTCCGGGCCCAGATCCAGCAGATCATCGCCAGCTACCGGACCCTGTCCGAGTCCGGCGAGGTATCGGCCCGCGACCTGGAGACGGCGCACGCATCCATGGTGGCCAAGATTCAGGCTGTGAGCGCGGCCTACCGCGAGTCCGGAGCGGCCGCCAAGTCCGGCATGACCGAGGCCGGGGCGGCCACCGCCACGGGCATGGCCGAGGCCGAGGCCGCGATCCTGTCCACAGACACGGCTCTGGCCACCCTTGGGGTGCGTTCCGCCGCCCAGGTCAAGGACAAGATCCAGGAGCTGGTTGCGGCCTACCGGGCGCTGCGGGACTCCGGGGAGCTGTCCGGCCGCGACCTGGCCGCCGCGCATGCGGCCATGGTCACCAAGATCCAGGCCGTGAGCGCGGCCTACCGGAGCACGGGCGGCGCGGCCAAGTCCGGGATGGCCGAGGCCGAGGCCGCGACCCGGGCCACGGACAAGGCCCTGGCGTCGCTTGGCGTGCAGTCCGGGGCGCAGGTCAAGGCCCGCATCCAGGAGTTGATCACATCCTACCGGACCCTGCGCGACTCCGGGACCATGTCCACCCGGGATCTGGCTGTCGCCAAAACCGCCCTGACCGCCAAACTCCAGCAACTGGCCCAGGGATATCGCAATGCAGGGCAGCAGCAGCGTGGCCTGTCGTCGGAGATGGGGCGCGCGCCGGGGCTGATCCAGAACGTGGACGCCCGCCTGAAAAACCTGTTGCAGACCTACCTGGGGCTGTACGCAGCCCAAAAGATTTTCACCGGCATCGTCACGGCCTACAAAAATGCCGAGACGGCCAGTTTCAACCTGGAGTCGGCGGTCAAGTCCGCCAGCCGGGAGTTTTCCCAGACCGGCGGCATCGACCGCTGGCGGGCCGCGATTGGGCAGATGCGGCAGGAGTTGGTGATCTATTCCGAGTCCGACCTGACGGCGGCGGCGGCCAAAACGATCAACATGACCAAGCGGCTGGGGCTGTCCGCCGACCAGATGGAGGTGGTCATGCGCCGCACGGCGGACATCGCGGCCGGGAAAATGCCCCTGGCCGACGCCATCGAGCGCGTCACGGCGGCGATCAGAGGTGAGTCCGAGGCCTCGGAAATGCTGGGGCTGACGCTCAACGAATCCCACGTCAAGGAACGATATGAGGAACTGTATCAGGTGCAGGGCCGGGCCTGGTCAAGCCTGACCGAGTTGGAGAAGGCCCAGATACGTTACAACGTGTTGCTGGAGCAGACCCAGGCGGACATCGGCAAGGCGCGGGACAGCGCCAACACCTACGCCGGGGCGCTCAAGTACATCACGTCCGTGCTCGAAGACACGGTGGCCAAGAACGAAAGTCTGGCCGAGGCCATGGTCACGCTTGGCGATTATTTCCGAAACAACGCCAGCGAGGTTGCCGCCCTGGCCACGGCGCTGGTGGAGATAGCCGCCGCTGTGGTCAAGTTCACGGTCGAATACAAAGAGATCGTTGCGCTCGCGGGCGTATCGTACATCGCGGCCAAGGGCATCGCCACCGTCACCACCGCAGTCACCGGGTTGGCAGGCATGGTCAAGCTGATCCAGGGCACCAAGCTGTTGGCCACCCTGGCCTCCTGGTCCAGCGGTTTTGTGGGGCTGGCCGCGTCCATGGCCCGGCTGCCCGCTCTGGGGGCGGCGGTGGGAGCCATTTTTTCGCCTACGGGGCTGCTTATAGGGGGCGTCGCGGCCGCCGGTGTCTCTCTGTATTATTTGATCGACGCCATGATGGAGACGAACGACGCAAGCGAAGAGATGGCGAAAACGCATGCTTTAAACGCGAAAGAGGTGGACGACTTAATAGCAAAATACGGTGGGCTTTCGGAAAGCTTCGCCACCGCGTTCGAAAAACTCATGGCGCAGGAACAGCAGACAGCCATGACGGCGGCGGAATTCAAGGTTCTGTCCGACCGCGTGCGGGATATGGGAGCGGCCCACGCCGAGGCCGAGAAGCTGATCGGCGGGCTGATGGACGCCCAGATCAAGCTGGCCGAGGCCATGGCCCAATCTGATGCCGGGGCCCTGGTGGCTGGGGTGGCCACGGCGCGCAAGAAAAAGGATCTGCTTGTTTCGCTGGCAAACGACACTTTCGCGGCGCAGCAAGAACTTTTGTCCAAGGCCGTTTACGACGAGGCGGCCAAGGGCGAAATCAGCAAGGAAATCGCGAAGTCGCGCAAAGAAGCCTACGTCCGGGCCTGGCAGGAATACCTGGACCGCCTGGGCCAGGACGTGGACAAGGCCATCGCCATTGAGGCCAAATACGCCCAGGAGATCGAGAAGGTCCGGACCAGCGGCGAGGACAAGCTGCGCGAGATCCGGCGCAAGGGGATGACCGAGGCCCAGGCCTACCTGGATCGGCAGAAACAGGCGTCCGACCTGTTGTTTGCGGCGGAAATGGAGCGGGCCAAGGGCACGGCGGACGGGTTTGCCAAGGCCAACGAGCTGGCGGCCAAGGCTATCCCCCTCTACGAAGGGCTGGCCACGGCGAGCAAGGAGAGCGGCGTCTCGCAACAAGAGGCCATTTCCATCGCCGAGGCCGGCGTCCGCCGGGCCCTGGACATCCAGGTGCAATCCCTGGAGGCCCTCAAGACGGCTGGCCAGCAACTGCGCACCGAGATGCAAAGCGGCGTGGCCGACGCCCAGGCGGAGCTGGAAAAGCTCAAATCCTCCAGTAAAATTGATGTGGTGTTTGAGCCGGACACCGCCTTGCTGGACAAGTTGATCGACCGTCTGAACGGCACGACAGCCACCCCCACGGCCACGGTCCAGGCCAACACCACGCGAGTGGATTCGGAACTGGAACGCTTAAACGGCATTCGGACCACCAGCGGACACACCGTCGATCCAAATACGCAGGCGGCCGAGGAGGCCATCGCCGAGCTCAAGCGCCCCACGTCCTCCGAGCACACCATCAATCTGACGGTCAAGGGGTCCGGCGATTTCAAGGTCGTGCCCACCGATTCCGAGGTGGAGGCCTATGCCACGGGCGGCCCGGTTTTCCGGCGGCTCCCGGCGCCGTTCATCCCCGGCGACGGACGCAAAGACGATGTTCCCGCGATGCTCATGCGCGGGGAGTTCGTGGTTCGCAAGGACGCGGTGAAACGCTACGGCGTGGACCTGCTCCACGCGCTGAATTCCGGGCAATTGCCGGTCCCGAAATTCGCGTCCGGCGGATTGGTCGGCGGGCTGGCTGGCGGCATCGCCGATCTGGCCCGGATGCTGCGCCGATCCGTGGGCATCCCGGAGCCGCAGCCCCGGCCGCGCAGCCTGTCGCCGCTTGGGCTGTCGGCCGTGTCGCGATTCGAGGGCATCCACGACGCGGCGGTCACGAAATTCGCGTCCGGCGGCAGCCTGGACGAGGAGCTGGCGGACATCGCCCTGACCCGGGCCAGGACGCAGGAGGATTACGACCTGGCCGTCACCCGGGCGCGCGCCGACGGGGACGAGGATTTGGCCGACAGCCTGGCCGACGAGCAAGAGAAAATTGACGAAATTGCGGAGAAACTCCAGGAGGCGTTGCAGGAACTTCAGTCCGAATACGAGGAGTTGGTGGCCGAGGCCGAGGAGGTCCGGGCCGAGACGCTGGCCGAGCTGTACGAAACTAAACAGGCTTACGACGAGGAGCGGAAAACGAAATTGGAGTCGCTCAAGGCCGCGCTTGCCGAGGCGAAAAAGGGGAGCGGAGAGAACAGTTCCGGCGTGTATCCGATTTTTACGAAATATTCCACTGGGGTACTGACCCGTAGCGTGATGACCTTTGGCCGTACCGCGACGACGCCAGGGGCGAATTCCGGTGCGAAAAAAGCGGTCATGGAGGCCCAGGCCGCGTACGACGCCGAGAAAAACAGCACCGAGCCCAACAAAAAAATGGTCGAGTTTTTGGCCGGGCAGGTCAACGCCGGGACCGAATTCCAGACCGCCGTGAACGCCGCCAAGGCGGCACTCGACGAGTCCAAGGCCGAATCCGAGGCCGAGGCCGCCGCCGACACCTCCGAGGCCCGGGCCGACGGCGAGGCCGAGCGCGCCGACATCCAGAAAAGCCTGGACGAAAAGCTGGCCGACCTGCTGCTGGACTACAACCGGACCATGGAGGATTTGAGCATCCGCGAGGGCCGGGCCAGGGCCAATGCCGACGAGGACAAGCAGTACAGCGTCAGTGGATTTTCCCAGTGGTTGGCCGAGGGCGGGCCGGTGGGCCTGCCGATCCGGCGCATGGAGGCGGCGATAAATCGGATGGCCGCGCGGGTCCGCAGATTTGCCGAGGGCGGCATCGTGCCCCTGGCCGAGGGCGCGCGGCGCGGCGTGGACAGCGTCCCGGCGCTCCTGGCCCCGGATGAGGGCGTGCTCAAGGCGTCGACGATGCACCGGCTCGGGAGCGGGGCGTTCAACGCGCTCAACAGTTGGGACATGGACTTGTTCCTGGACAGCCTGCGCGTGCACCGTTTTGCCGAGGGCGGCGTGGTGCCCGGCGGCGACCTGGCCACGTCCCTGCCCGACACCCCCCGGCGCGCCAGCGGCGAGGAATTTTCCGCCACGATCAATCTCCAGATGGGCGGCCAGACCTTCCCCACCCACACCAGCCGCGACACGATCACGGCCTTTATGCGCGAACTCAAAAAACACGGGGCCAACATCCGATGAGCATCACCCTCTCCGGCCTCACGCTCCCGCCGGATCTGATCTGGTCCAACGAATTCGCCGCCGCGCTGGTCGGCCGCACCAGCCGCCGGACCATCGGCGGCGGGCTGGTCATCCAGGACACCGGCCTGTCCGGCGGCCGCCCGATTGACCTCACCGGAGAGGACGGCTGGTGCCTGCGGCCGGTGGTCGAAACGCTTTTTGCCTGGGCGTCCACGCCGGGCTGGACCGGCACGCTCACCCTACACGACGGCCGGACGTTTGCCGTGCGGTTCCGGTTCGGGGACGAGGCCCCGGTCACGGCCACGATGATCCGCGACGAGGCCGATCCGGACGCCACGACGCTTTACAATCTCAATCTGCGGATGGAGACGGTCTAGCCATGCCCGCCAAGGCGTCGCTACGTCTGGACTTCGGGTCCGATACCTGCCCCGGGGCGCTATTTGAAATGCCCGAGCAGGCCGTGGACCCGGGCGAGCTGATGACGCTGCGCATTTGGGCCGCCACCGAGGCCATGCTCGACGGCTACGAGCTGCGCCAGGGGTTGCAGTCGCTGGGGCTGGGCGAGCGGGTGGACTATCCCGGCCAGGTGACGTGCAAATATTTTGATTGGGCGGGCGAAAATACCGCCCAGCAGTTTACCTTCCCCGTCTCGCGCATCACCCGGGTGACCGCGTTCGCGCCGCTTTTGTGCGTGGTCGGCGACGAGTTGGTCACGGTCGCGCCCCAGGGCCACGACGTGACGGATAAATTCGTCCGCGTCGGTCACTCCTGCCTGGCGCCGATCCTGGGCCAGTTCCCCGGGCCGCTTTACGGCACCACCCACGCCGTGGCCGAGCGGCCGCCCTACGCCCGGGAATGGGCCTGGACCGCGCCCAGCGACCCGACCGGGGCGCAGTGGTTTTTCCTGTACCGGGGTGGCGTGCTCAAGCGCCGGTTTTCGCTGGCCCTGTCCGACGAGCCCGAGGACGCATCCATCAAATATGTGGATTGCAAAATCCGAGTGATCGACGCCGACACCGCCGGGGCCGTGCTCGGGGCGCAGGTCTACATCGAGATCGGCGAGGACTACGTGGATCTGGGCCTGACCGATGACCGCTACGGCTTCGTCAAGGTTTTCAATATCTTGTCCGGTGAATACCGGGTGGTGGTGGAGAAGGACGGCTACGAATCGAACGCCGAGATGATCACCATCACCCCGGACGGCGACGAGGTCCGGGTGCAAATCGAGGTGGCCGCCTGATGCCAGCCAAGGCCTCGCTCACACTCACATTTTCGGCCCGGGCTATGGATTGCGCCGGGGTCAAAATCGACATCCCGTCCGAGTCCGTGGACCCGGGCGAGGTGGTGCGCGTGGTCCTGTGGGGCGGCGCGGCCGACGATCTGGACGGCTACACCCTGCGCCAGGGCGCGCAAAACCTGGGGGCCGGGACCGTCGAGTCGCATCCCGGACAGACCGAGGTCAAGTTTTTCGAGCTGGCCGGGACGTTTGCGCCGCTGAAATTTGACTGGCCGGTGGCCAGCCTGGTGTCCGTGCACGCGCATAGCGGCGTGATGGCAGAGACAGCGGAGGGCATCAGGTGTGTGGCCATGCCCGGCGGCAACTTGCGCCATTTTTTCGGCCGCACCGGCGCGCGCTGCCTGACCTCCACCACGGGCGCGCCCAAGATGTACGGCACGATCCGGGCCGAGGCCACGCGCTCGCCGCACTGCCGGGTCTGGGAATGGACCGTGCCCCAGGTGCCGGACATGGATTTTTCCGGCGACGGCTGCCCGGCGGCGTCGCAGCGCGACGACGGCGACAGCGTGCAATGCTGGTTTTTCCTGTCGCGGTACGGCGTGCTGCAGGAAGAGTTTTCGGTCGAGCTGTCGGCCTACCGGGTCAAGGACAAATTGTGCGGCGCGGCGTCGGACCTCCTGTCGTTTATCTGGGAGCCGAGCCGAAAATGCTCTGGGTGGTACCGGGCCTGCCAGCTCCACGAGCAGGCCCACGCCTCGGACGTGCTCTACGTCCCGGACGACGCCCGGCCCGGCAACGATCTGGCTGGCGGGGCTGCGGCAGGCACCAACGGCGACCAGCAATCCAGCGTCCTGCCCTGGCTGCTGCACGGTGTGACGCCCCAGCAGGACGTGATTGAGTTCACGGGGATGCGCTATGATTGGTGATCCGATATCTTTGACGCAATATCTGCGCGATTCCTCGCCGTCGGTCTACAACCGGACGGAACGCACGGTTTTTTTGGTGCTGGCCTATCCGGACACTGCGGCCGGGCTGTATTTTCGATGCGAGATTTTTGAGTTCAGCACGTTGTCCAGCGCCATGCCGACGCTGGAACTGCTGGCCTATCCCGGCCTGCCGCAGTTTTTTGACGTGCTCACCCGGGCAGAATTGGCCTCGCTGTGCGTCCTGACCTTCCGCATCGCGGCGGACAAAACGGTTAAAATCCGGCGCAACGGGATCGTGCGTTTTGCCAACACGTTTACCGGGGATTTCGACCCGGACGCCAGCTACGGCCGGGAATTCCGCGTCGTGTCCGGGGTCGGCCAGACCGGCGAGACGGCCCAGCTCGGGGAGTGGATCGTGTTCGACACGGCCCTGCCCGACGCCGAGTGCGGCAAAATCGAAAACTACCTGATGCACAAATTCGGCATCGTCTAGGAGGCGTCATGGCCATCGTCAAATCCGAAATCATCCTGCGCAAATCCGCCGTGGTCGGCGACACGGACGCCAACGGCGGCCGCATGTCCAAGACCGCCGTGGTGGACAAAAGCCGCAGCGGCATGTTCCCGCATTTCACCATTTCCGAGCGCACGAGCGGCAAAGGCCGCTACCGAAAATTTTTCTACCACGTCGCCAACAGCGAGAGCCTGCCGCTCCTCGACGCATTTTTGTCCGTGGCCAGGCCGACCCCGGCCGGGGACCGGGTGACGATTTTCGCCGCGACCTGGGACGACACCCAGGCCGACATCCCGGCCAGCCCGGACCACTACGGTGCGGCCTCCCTGACCGCCACCACGGCCGCAGGCGCGTCCAGCCTCGTCGTCACCCTGGAAAATTCGGCCCAGGTCATTTTCCGCCAGGGCGAGCAAATCCGCATCTGGGACGGCGAGGACGTGGAGGACAACCAATCCGGCGAGATTTTTACGGCGGACACGGTGAGCAAGGACGGGGCGTCCGTGACCATCGGCCTGTCCGGGACGCTGTCCAAAGAGTTCGCGGCCGGGTCGCCGGTCTGCTCGCTTTTGGCCTGCGGCGACGTGGAGGCCCTGGCCTCGGTTGCCGCCCCGGAAACCGAGTACGGCGAATTCGACGACACCGCCGTGACCCTGGATTCCATCGGCACGATTGCCCAGGTCGTGACCCTGACGTTTTCGTCCGCCACGGCGTTTGCCGCCACGTCCGACGTGCTGGGCTCGCTCGGCACGGGAAATATCGCAGCCTCGTGCGCGCCGATCAACCCCGACTACGCCCGGCCGTACCTGACCGTGCCCACGTCGGCCTGGTCCGGCTCCTGGGAGGCCGGGGACACGGTCACAATCACCACCACCCCGGCGGCCGTGCCGTTTTGGGCCGAGCTGATTTGCCCGGCCGGGGCTAGCGGCGACACGAATGATGCCGTGACCGTCCGGATTGAGGGGGGCACCGCGTAATGGGCACGGTCGCGCGTGAGATCACGGCCCGGCACTCGCTGATTGCCGAGGTGGCCGGGGAGGTCACGGCCGTCCACGCGGTCATCGCCCAGGCCGTGGCCCGGGAGATCACAGCCCGGCACGAGATCGGCGGCACCAACCCCGTGGCCTGCGAGGTCACGACCGGCTACGCCCTGACCGTGGCCGACAGCCTGGCCGTGACCTGCGCCGTGGTGCTCAACCCAAAATCCGACGCGCCCCGTGCCCTGGACCCGGTGGCCGTGTCTATTTTTGCCGACAGCGCGTCGTACTGCTGGTCGCTCACCCTGACCCTGCGCGACCTGGCCGACTGGCGGCGGTGCGCGCCCGGGAGTCCGGTCGAGGTGACGGTGGACGGGCAGGCCTGGGCGTTTGTGCTGGAGTCCCGCAGCCGCGACCGCAGTTTCGGCAGCACAGGCTATACCGCCGCCGGGCGCTCGCCGACCATCGCCCTAGACGCGCCCCTGGCCACGGCGGTCACCAAAACCTGGGGCCGGATCACGGCCCTGGCCGCCGCGCAGGAGCTGTGCGACGCGGCCGGGGTGGGGCTGTCCTGGGAGGTCTGCAGCTGGACACTCCCGGCCGGGCGGCTCACGGCGGACGAGCAGTCGCCGATTGAGATTTTGTCGGCCCTGGCCGCAGCCTGCGGGGCCGTGCTGCAATCGACCCCGGCCGGGGATTTGCGCGTGGTCTACGCCTATCCCGTGCCGGTCACCGAGATGGCCGAGGCCGAGCCCGCGCTCACCCTGTCCGACGTGGATCACATTTTTACGGCCAGCGAGTCCTACGAATACCGCGAGGGCTACGACGCGGTTGTCGTTACCGACGCCGCGTCCGACTCCGGGGACGGTTCGATCCAGATCAGCGTGGACACCGACCGCACGGGCAAATCCAGTTTCGCCCCGGGCGACACGGTTTTTTTACGGGTCACGGCGTCCGTGCCGTACACCCTGCGCGCTACATCCGGCATCCTGGCCCTGGTCGAGGCCGGGGTGGTCGAGACGCCCGAGGCCGAGACGATTGATTTTGCGCAAGAGGAGACGGCCGGGGCGGACAAATCCGTGAGCACGGTGGAGGACTACGAGTGGCACGGGCTGGCCCCGGGCGCGATTGTGCCGGACGGCGCGGGCGGCATGAAACTGGCGGCCGGGGCCGGGTTCGGGGTGGCGACCGTGGAATACACCACGAAATATGATTTGTGGCAGTACACACCGGGCGATCTGGGCGAGGCGTTTCCGGCCCTGATCCTGGCCGAGGAGATCACGTCATGAGGATTTTGGTGGTGCGCGGGGCCGGATCGAATCCCGCCCCGGACGAGCAGGTCAACGACTTGGCCACCAGCCAGGCCGCCGGTACGCAACTCGGGCGCAATTTTTTGGACGACCGGGGCACGCCAAAAAGGATCTACGAGATCGAGGCCGCGCACGCGGGCCCGGCCATCCTCCCGGGCGACGTGGTGGAGGTCGAGGACGGCGACCTGGGCGAGAAATTCCGGGGCCGGGTCACGGCCGTGGGCATCGATCTGGCCCTGGATGACGCCGGGGGCCTGACCCTGACGCAACGCTACACCGTGGAGCGCAGCCTGTGAGCAACCCGCTGGCCGATCTGCGGACCCTGACCGCCACGACCCAACGCCGCCGGGTGGGGGTGGTTTCGCGCGTGCTGGCCGGGTCGATTGAGGTGCTGGCCGGGGGTGTGGTGCGGGCCGTGCGCGGGACCGGGGTGGCCGTGGGGGACGCGGTGCTGATCGAGGGCGACCGGCTGATTTCGCGGGTAGCCAATGAGGCCACCACGGTGGTCAAAACAAAATAGGGAGGGAGTCATGGGAGTCCTGACGACGAGCGGCAAAAACGCCGCACTGGATGGGCTGGGGAGCACCTTTTACGCCGCGCTGCACAGCGGCGCGCCCGGCGCGGCCGGGGCGGACAATGAGTTGACGGGCGGCACCCCGGCCTACGCCCGCAAGGCGATCACGCTGGGCGCGGCCTCGGGCGGCGCGCGTGCCGCCACGACCCAGCCGGAATTCGACGTGCCGCCGTCCACGACGGTGAGCCACGCCAGCCTGTGGACGGCCGCGACCGGCGGGACATGCCTGGCCACCGACGACGTGACCAGCGAGGCTTTTGCGGCCCAGGGTACGTACACCCTGACCGCGTTCACCCTGGCCCTGACGGACCCGGCGTAGCATGAGCGCCTGGGCCGCCAGCCCAACGGCATGGACGGGCGAGTCCTCGGCATGGACCGGGGTGCAGGTCGCGTCCGGCGACGCCCAGGCGTCCGCCGTGGCCACGGTCACGGCCACCGGGCGGAAAGGCGCGGAAGCTGCTGCGGCGGTCGCGGCTACGGCCCAGGCGTCCGGGGTCGGTCGCAAATCCGCGTCCGGCCCAGCGTCGGCCATGGCCACGGCCCAGGCTACGGCCGCAGGATTTCGGGGGGCGCGCGGCGGGGCGCAGGTTTCGGCGGTCGCCACGGTTCTGGCGAGCGGGGGCCGGGACGCCCGGGGCACGGCGGAAATTGCCGCTGCGGCCACGGCCACGGCGGCCGGTGTTAAGGCCGCGTCCGGCGGTGCGGCCGTTTTGGCCCTGGTCGGGGCGCTGGCGTCGGGCCGCAAAAATGCCCACGGCGGGGCGTTGGTCCAGGCCGAGGCGTCCGTGGTCGCGGCCGGATCGGCCGGTGAGCAGCCCGGGCAGGGAGCGGTCGAGGTGCGGTCCGTGGCTGGATGCGAGGCCACGGGCCGTAAAAATGCCACCGGGCAGGCAGCGGTTTCGGCGGTGGGCACGGCCACGGCCACGGGCGTGGGGCCGACCGGCCTGATCCGGGAGTGGATCACGCTGCAATCCCCGGCCACGCTGTCGCGGCGGCTGGAGTCTGCGTCCGGACAGGCCGTGGACCTGGAATCCCCGGCGACGCTGGCGCGGACGCTGTCCGGCCCGGCATCCCTGGCCGTGGCGCTCGAGGCCCCGGCACATCTGACCAAGCGCCTGCGGTCCCCGGTGGACCTGCGGGCCGCGTGAGGGCGAGATGGCAAAAAATTACGTGGGGGACATCGGCCTGGCCGTGGTGCTGGATACCGGCGTGGATCTGACGTTGGCCACGGGATGCAAAATCCTGGTGCAGCTCCCCGACGGCACGACGACGGAATGGTCGGGCACGAAGTCTGGCACAACGATCAGCCACGCAACCGTAGCGGGGGAACTGGCCCAGTCCGGGGTCTACCGGCTGCACGCCGCGTTCACCCTCGGCGGCTGGACAGGTGTGGGAGAGGTCGCCTGCATGACCATTTATGAGCGGTTCGGGGGGTGCGCGTCATGATGCCCGGCATCGCGGCCGCTTTCGTCTCGGCCGGATCGTTCACGGTGGCGGGCGACCTGACGGCGGATTTCACGGCCGGGGTGCGGGTGCTGGCCGACTGCGGTGTGGACGGGACGCCGCTTGGGGTCGTCACCGGGTCGAGCTATGCCTCGCCCAACACCACGGTGACGGTCACGCTGGACAGCGGCAGCCTGACGGCGAATCTCACGCACGTCTGGCACGGCAACGACATCCCGGCCTCGCTGTGCAATCATGCCGCGCAGCACATGTCCGGGGCGCGAGATGCCCTCACCCCGGCGAACATCGGGGCTATGCCCGCAGACCGGCGGGTGGACACCGTTGCGCCCTTGTATGGTGGCGGCAACTTGTGGTCCAATTTGAATTTGGGGATTGCCCCTGCGGATACCGACGGTCAGGGGACGGTTGAACTGGCGACCTCTGCGGAGGCCGTGGCTGGGACCGACACGGCCAGGGTTCCCCCTATTTCGGCTTTGCGCCAGGCCTACCGCTCCTGGCAACGCGACGACGCCGGGAGGTTCCCGGGCCTGATCCTGCCCGCCTACAACCTTTTCGCGCCGAATCTGGCCCTGCCCGGCACGACGGCGTTTTCCCGGGCATCGTCGGGCTGGGTGCTGGGCGCGGCCGGGATCGTCAAATCCTACGCCACCAATGCCCCGCGATATGACTACGATACGTCCGGCAATCTGCTCGGCCTGCGCATCGAGGGCGCGGCCACGCGCTTAAACACCATCGCCGCCGCGCCTACGGCCCCGGAAAACGTCACGGTCACGGCCCAGGCATACACCATTTCGTTTTACGGGACCGGCAGCGTGGTCCTGTCTGGGGCGCACGCGGCCACGGTCAACGGCGCGGGCGCGCTCCCGGCCCGGGTGAGCTACACGTTCACGCCCACGGCCGGAACGCTGACGCTCACCCCCTCCGGGACGGTCCAGCACCTCCAGGTGGAGGCGAGGTCGTTCGCCACCTCGCCGATCCTGGGAGAGGGCAGCGCCGTGACCCGTGCGGCGGACGTGGCGACTGTGGCCCTGTCCGGGATCGATTTCAACACGGCCGAAGGGACGATTTATTGTGATTTTAGTTTTGCTGGGGTGTCTGTGCAACAGCGGCTGTTTTATGTGGACGACGGAACAAATAATAACGTTTTGTCGTTGTTTGTTTCAGCGGGTAACAAAATTACAATGGCGGCAACATCCAGCGGGACGGCAATTGTCTACACAGAGGCGGCATCAACGATTGTTGCGAATACCATGTATAAGGCGGCGTTCTCTTTCAAAAACAATAGCTACCACCTCGTTGTAGATGGCGGATCGGCTGTTTCGGATACATCCGGCGCAATGCCGTCGTCGCTTACCACACTAAGATTGGGACACGCGCTCGGGGCGATACAACCGTTGTACGGTGCTATACGCCATTTTGCCTATTTCCCCCGAGCCCTGACCACCGCGCAACTCCAGGCCATGACCCTGTAAGGAGCAACCATGATCGACCTCTATCTGCATGCCCCGACGCGCGAGGCCCTGCTGGCGGATCTGGCGCCCCTGGGGCTGGCCGTGGACGGGAAACTGGTCACGGCCAGCCACGTCCATGCCCTGGCGGTGGTGATGGACGACGCGGACGGGGTGACCGTGGCCGTGCGCTGTCTGGATGACGCGCTGGCCGGGGCTCTGTCCCGGGCGGATTTCGCGGCGGGCACGAGCGTGGTGGAGCGGCCGGAGCACGCGCCGGTCCTGGCCGGGGGCGACGCCCCGGGTCTGGACGCGGTCAAGGCGGCGGCTTGCGTAGCCATCGACGCCGAGGCCGAGCGGCGGCGGCTCCTGGTCCTGACCCCGGGTGCGGGCCAATCCTTGGAATATCAGCACACGGCAGAGGAGGCGGCCCGGGCCGTGGCCGCGCCTGACCCGCTGGACCCGGCGGCCTATCCGTTTTTGGCGGCCGAGCAGGAGGCATTGGAGGCAGCAGTGGGAGTGGTCACGCTCCGAGAGGTGGCTGCGGCCGTGCTGGCGGATCGGGCGGCTTGGCTGGCCTACGGAGCGGCGGTCAAGGCGGTGCGGCGACGCGGCAAGTTGCTGGTCTGCGCGGCCGCCAGCCACTTGGCCGTGCTGGCGGAGTCGGCCGGGATCGAGTGGCCGGACGTGCCGGGGGCGTGATGCAGGACCACGTTTTCGATCCGCTGGCCGAACTGTCGCGGCTGGGCTGCCGGGTGCGGCTGGACGCCGGGCGGGTGGTCATGGACTACGGCACCTGCTCGACGGCCACGGCCCGGCGGCGCGCGAACGGCCTGGTCCTGGCCTATGAGCCGCTGCTGCGGCTGCAGCTCGACGTGGGGCCCGGCGACCAGCCGCGCACGGTGCGGCAGCTCCTGGCGGCCGGGCGGATTGAGATCCGGGAGGGGAGGTATCGGGAAAGGGGGTGAGGCCCGCGTGGCGGGACGGCGAGGTGAGGGAGAACCCGGCGAAAGCCGGGTTTTTTTTGTTGGCGTCGGATGGGCGAAACAAATATTTTTCACTACGCGTGTAACTTACTAAAAACACAATAGATATTTTTTATATCGTTCATTGACAAACCACGTTTTTTTATGCACCATATTTTCAACGGCGGACGGGAATCAGCCCGGGGCCACGACCAGGAGGAGCATATGGACCGCATCGTTGTGACCCATTCATACGACGGGGAGATTGCCGTGGATTTCGAAAACGCGGTGGAAAAAGAATACCCGGACGCCGACGTCAAATTTGTTCGGAGAGACGTCGGTGAGGTCTATGTCGATCCGCCAGAACTCACAGGCGACATCGTAAGCATTCATCAAGATCTATGGAGCACAGGGAACTACTAGCCCCTAACACCACACCACAGGAGCCCACCATGCGCTACCTCGTCCGCCTCATGCCGTTTTACGGCGGCCGCAACGCCGACCCCACCTATTCCGTTGTCTCGTCCACGTCCGCCCGGGATGCCGTCGCCGCACAAATCGGCAGCGATTGCACCGTCAGCGGCGATGACGCCTACGCCTACGCCTACACCGACACCTCCAACCAGGAGGATCGCGGCGAGTCCTGGGGCACCCGCCACGAATGGGAGGCCGCCAGCGAGGACTACATCCGTCGCCGCATCGCCGCCGACACCGGGCAGTACGACGAGACGGACCTGGAGCATTTTGAGGAGCAACCGTCATGACCACCCCTACCAACGCCGCCCGTGCCGAACGTGCCGCCCGCGCCCTGGGATTCTACAAATCCGACTGCCTGGGCGAGTCCGGACCCGGCCCGGACATCGAGACCGTGACGGATCTCTTGACCGATATCCTGCACTGGCGCGAGGGCGGCCTAGAGGGTTTACGCGAGGCCCTGGCCGACGCCGACCGCCACTACACCGCCGAAACCGACGAGGAGGGTTAGCCATGTATAGCAACACATCGACCGTCTCCACGCCTGTCGGAACCCGGCTTGAAATCTACATTATGCGTAATCTTGGCCGCTACGTGGACAGCTATGCGTTCGACCGCGAGGGCAATCGCGGCTATCGCGGCTGGCAATTCATGGGAGAACCGGCGAGCCGCGCCACGGTGGACGATCTGGTGCGGCGACTGCCGGGCTATCTGCGGCGGCTGGTCCGCGAGTTCGGCCCCGAGGCCTGCGCCTACGACGCGTTTTTCGATGTGGAGAACCATTTCGGGCTCTGGAAAAAGTTCGGCCGCCACCTCATCCCCGACGACATCTGGCAGGCCACGGCCGACAACTACGGCGGGTTGTGCGAGGAAACGCACGAGGCCCTGGACCAGGAGACCGCATGAACGCCACGGCTATCATGACCACTTTCAACAGCGTCACGCGCACCCCGCGCAACCGGGCCATGCTGCGCAAATGCGTGATCGGCTCACAGGAACTGACGCTCATCGCGCAGGCGATCCCGGATACCTCCTACGAGATTGCCCAATACATCGGACAGGCATGGGCCTACGTCGTGCCAGACGAAAAAATGCCCATCCTGCCCTACGCCATGGCCGCCCACGAGTTCACGAAAATGTCCTGGATTCGCCTGCGCACGGTCATGACCCACCCCGAGCGGGCCGACGTGATGCGTCCGCTGATCGCGGCCATCAAAATGTGCCCCAGGACCAACCCCTACTACCTCGCCCGGATGCTGGTGTTTTGGGGGCCGAAAATCCGGGAGGAACTGGGCACCTATTATTTTAAAAAATTCGCCTACGTCTGGGGCTGGAACGCGAGCCCCGGCGACCCGCATCTCACCAGGAGGCACGAACACTCATGACCACCGACACCCTCACCGCCCCCCATGCCGCGCAACAGACCGGCGTCTCGGACGTCTACGTCCGGCACCTGTGCGCGGCCGGGAAAATCCCCGGCGCTGTCCGCACCGACGCCGGGCACTGGCTGATCCCCGCCGCCTCCCTGGGCCACATCGCGCCCGCCGAACCCGGCGGCGAGGCCAATCACTGGACCGTGCACGAGGTGGAGCTGCTCGGCACCGACACCGACACCAACGTCGGCCTGCTCATCGGCCGCAGCGCCGAGGCCGTGCGCTACATGCGCACCCGCGACGGCATCCCGCCGTTCCCGCGCATGGCCCCGCTCGAACAACAAATTCCGCGCATGACCACCACGCGCCTGCGCGAAATCGTGGACCTGGTCGCCGCTGAAATCGCCCGCCGCGCCGAAAACAAGGAGTGAACCGTGACGAACGCGTTTTTGACCGTGGATCAGGCCGCGCCAATATTGGGGCTGTCGCCCAAGCGGTTGCGGGATCTGATCCGCAGGGATCGTGTGGTGGGAGTCACCAAATTCGGGCGCGCCTACGCCCTGGACCCCGAGAAAATGGCCATCGTCCCGGGCAAACCCGGGAGGCCAGCGGGTGCGGCAACCCCGTCGTCAGGGTAGAAAATCCGGTCGGTTGCAGCCGTGCGCCCATGTTGCCGAGCAGCCCCGGAGCGATCCGGGGCTTTTTTTATCCGGCCGTGCCCGACGCATCCGGCGTGGGCAGCGTGACCTGGCCTTGGGCGGTTCCTCCCGTGACGCCAGTGGCGGCCGGGCGGATCGAGGTGAGGGAGGGAAGGTATCGGCGGCGGAGTTGAGGGCGCGCTAATTTAACCAGCCAAATCCTTTCGCCATGAGCCCGGCTAGGCCCAACGCGACAAAAACGAGGGCTAGAAAAAACTGTTTTTGCCCGGCGCTGGCCTCTTTCCGCATGTCACGGATATCGATCTCAATGTTGGAGAGCCGCTTATCCGTGCTTTCGGCCAGGGCTTCAAGTTTTGCTATCCGTGCTTCCATGCCTGAATCATTACCATCCCCGCCTTGGAAGTCAACGCCGTCGCCACGGTCATCGCCGCTGGCGAAATTGGCTCGTGGCCTGTTTTCTCGGATAGAGGTCGGGAAGGAATGAATTTTAGCTGGCATTGCCACCCTCTAGCACCTTCAGCGAATGAAACACGATGTTTCCGCAATTTCGGCATAGCAGCATTGCACAACTGATGCTTGCCCCGCCAGACCATCCCCCGGAAGGTGGCTCGGCAATCTTAAATGGCGCGGGGTCAATAGCAAATTCATCGCCGCCGCAACGCGAGCAGGGCAAAGTTGCGTTTTTTGATTCCAGTAGGTTTGATATCTTTGCTTGAAATTCATTCATTATCATCTTCTCCGTTGCCTTCAGTGGTTTTCCGGTCATTTGCACGTCACGGCCGTCGCATCCGTCCACAGCTCGGCGGTCTCGCCGGGCGGCCGGATGCGCGCGTGGCGAGAGGAATAATCGACATAGACCGTTTTGCCCTTGGCCAGGGTGATCACCATCCCGGAGGCCAGCAGTTTTTCGATGGCCGCAAGGTCGCGCTGGCTATGGTAGGTGTTGACGCGGTCCAGCAATTCCTCGCTCACCGCCGCGAAATGGCCGCCCTCGGTCACGCACTGGCCGGGCGCGAGGTGGGCGGTCTTGGCGGCGCGTTCTGTCTTGGCCGCAGCCTGTCGCTTCTGCCGCGCCTCGTCCTCGGCGGAGTGGGTGAACAGGGACACGGCAATGAGCACAGCCGCAACCAATCCAACCAAAGTCTTAGCGATCAGCTCCCAATCTTTCAGCGACAGGGGCGGCTTGGCTGCGGTCGGCGGCGCGTCCGGTTCGGCGGCGGCGGTCCCGGCGGACTCGGCCCCGGCCGTCCGGCTCCCGTACAGGTGCGCGCCGCACACCGGGCACAGGTGGCTCGGCGGCACATCCTCGCGGCGAAACTCCACGTTGCAGCTCGGGCAGGTGATGGATTCGATGGGCTTCACGGCGCGGCCTCGGCTTTTTGCCGCCGTCGCCAGGTGGCGGGCCGGATCGGGTCGGCGGCGGCCCACAGGCCCATGCCGGACCAGCGGGCCATCACGCCGTAAACCCCGAAATAGAGCCGGTCGTCCAGGCCGCACTGGTGGCAGTCCGGCCAGACCAGGCCCTCGCGCACCAGTTTCCAGGCCAGATCATTGCCGTCGGCGCGCACCCGGGCCACGGTGCGGCCGTAGCGGTCGACGGCCACGGCCATGACCTCAACCGGCCCGGCGTCCAGCAGCTCGGCGGCCCGGTCGGTGGCGTCGTCGCCTCCCGGCTGGTCGCGCTCGGGGGCGTCCACGTCGGCCAGGCGCACCCGCACCACCTGCCCCTGGGCGGCCAGGGAAAACGTGTCGCCGTCCACCACGCGCACGAGCCGCGCCGCCAGCCAGACGTGGCGCGGCAGGGGGTCGGCGGCGTGCCCGGCGGCGAACGCCGGGAGCAGGACGGCCGCCAGGGCCAGGGCGCGGAAGAGGATGCGCATGGCGGGTGCTCCAGGTTACGAGAAAATGTGCTTGGCCCACCAGTCTTCGGAGATGATGCTCACGCGACTGCGGAACGGGTGGCATGTGCTTTCGCGGAACTCCATGGCCAGCTTGATTTTGTTGCCGAACGAGCTGTGTTTCCAGTCGCGGCTGGCCAGGGTGCCGACCACCAGGAAATCGGTGCTCTGCAACAGGGTGCCGTGAACCCAGCCTCCGAGATTCAGGATTTCCTCCACGACCTCGCTGCGCGCCCCGAAGGCGAAACGCCCGGTCAGGCAAAAAGAGTGGTTGTCAATCTGCACCTTGGGCGGCGGCGTGTCGAAAAACGAACAGGCCGACAGGGTGACGCCCGGGGCCTGGGGCGTGTGGCCGCAGGTGGCGGCCAGAAGCTCGAAGAGTTCACGCTTTTCGTTTTCGTCAAAGCGCCCGTCGCGCAAAAATTCATAGACCCGCGAGTAGATGAGATAGCCGACGTACTCCTGCTGCACGTCCAGGCGGCGGTTCAGCCAGTCCAGGAGGTAGTTCGCCTCCTGTTCGTTGACCGCGCCGTCGGCAATCATGCCGGTGCAAATGCCGAGCAGTTCGTCTAGTCCGCGCTCCTTGAGCCTCCTGGCGTTCAATGCCCGGTTGACGGGTTGACCGTGGGCGTCCTCGGCGTCGTTGTAGCTGGACATGACGTCACTCCTTCATTGGAGTTTTGTGGTCGGTGGCGTTAAATCCGGCAAGACGTTCCTGGACAGTGTGTCCATTATGCGGTGGAGATTCCGCGAAAGCATAATCCTTTGTTGCTGCGTTGCGTCGTTGATCGTCAAGAAACCGGAACAACGCTTCTTTCCTTGTCTCGTTTGATGCGTCCATGCGGTCAAGACTTACCTCAAGCGCGGCCAAGTTGCGTTCAAACGGGGTTTTTTCGTCGGACTTCGTCTCGGCGGCCGGGGGGTTGTCGCGGAACATGGCCCCCTCGCCGGTCAAAAGCCAGTGAGATGAGATGTTAAAAATGCGAACGAGTTTCGCGAGAAAAGAAGCCGAAGGCTCACGATCACCGTTTACATAACCAGAAATAGTTGCTTTTTGCACGCCAGTTTGTTTGGCAAACTCAATATCTTTCATATCTAATGACTTGATAAGTTTACGAAACCTCTCGCCAAGAAGAGCTTTAAAATTGTCCTCAGCGGAGGTGGGTGGTGAAGAAAAATTTGTTGACAAAGTTCGCGCCTTTTCGTTAAAGCCCAAATCATGCGAACGGCAACGCACCGCGAAACCCGCCCCAACCCCATTCGCCCGCGTCGCCGCACTCCCGCCCCTGGGGCGAACGCCGCGCCGGGGCAACCAAACGGAGGCACGTCATGACCGACATGCAACCCACCTGGTCCGACACACACACCGACCGGGAGCAATTTCTCCCGGGGATAGCCCCGTTTCTACCGGTCCTGGAACGCCACGTCATTGATGATTGCGGCGTTCTCGAGTTCACCCGCTGCACGAGACGAGCCGATGGCGGCCGGTTCAGGGTCGTGGTCGCCTTCGCCCCTTCGTGCGAATTTGAAGGCGCCGTGGCCGCGCACATCCTTCGTTCTGATTTGCGGGTCGCCGACGGCGATTTCATCTCGATCAGCTCCTCCTGGCGCAGTGACAAAGACCTTCCGGATCGCTCCCTGACCCCGGAAATCCTCGACGCCGTGCTGGAGAGCATGGCCTATTGCGGCGATGACAGATGAGTCTTTTCGTCACTGCCATCCTCTTTGCGGGGGCCGTAGTAGATTTCGGCATTTTCCGTGGAGCCACGGTCCCGGTTTTCGGCGAAGACCAGACTGTCGAGCTCACTTCGAAGTTCTTCGATCGCATCGAGCGCCCTGCCGATCCGGCGGTGGACCTTTTCCTTGAAAGGATATGCCTTGCTGGCTTCGACCGTAAGTTTGACGAGCGTTGTCCGGGCGGCATGGATGGCGTCGCCGAACCGCTGGTGTTGCTCCAGCGTGAACCCCTTTTTGCGCCGTTTATCCATCGTTAGCTCCTACAGCGAGAAGAGGAAAACCGTTATGAATTTACGCGAACAGATACGCAACCCGAACCCCTCCCGTCAAGTCCGCCTGAAGGCGTTTTTGCTGCAATGCGAGGTGGAATATCAGGCCCTGGCCGACGCGCTGGGCATCAGCAAGGGGGCGTTGTGTGACGTTTTTTCCGGGAGGCGGCCCAGTCCGAAACACATCGCCCGGCTGATCGAGCTGGGTATCCCGGCAGAGCTTTTGCCCGAGCCGCCCGCGCCCCGGTTTCCCCCTCGCAGGCCCGCCCCGCCCCTGGTTGGCGAGGCGTCGGGGGCCGGTTTTCTGTCCAAGCTGAAAAAGGCCGTGGGCCTGTAGCCCGACATTCGCACCCCAACACGATTTTCCGCGCAAGGACAAGATGCGATGACAGACCAAAACAAGACCATGAGCCTCGATCTGGCCAAGCTCGGCTACGGCGACGTGATCGCCATGCAGGCCCGGATGTCCGGCCGCTCCTGGGACGAGATTGCGGATTTCGTGGGCTGGTCGAGCGCCAACATCTCCCGGATTTTGAACCCCAGCGACCCGTACTGGCCGACGCTGCCGTCCCTGGCCCGGTTTTGCGTGATCACGCGTTCGACCCTGGTCCTGGACTGCATCCGGGCCAAGGCCAAGGAAATCGGTTTCGACGCCGCGCCGGACCCGCTGGACCCCGAGGCGCTGGTGTTCGCCATCGGCGATCTGTTCCGGGAGATGGCGGACGTGGCCCGGGAGGGCGAGCGGGCCGTGGCGGATCGGCACATCGATCCCGACGACGCGCGGCGCGTGATCCGGGAGCTGTACGACCTGGTCAACGCCTGCCTGGACGTGATCGGCGGGCTGCGGCCGCTGCGCGAGGCCGGGAGGCAGTCGTGAACACTGTCGTCCCCTTCGTGGTCCGCGACCGAGCCGGGGCCGCCTCCCTCCGGTTCGGCGCCGACGAGGCGTCGGGGGTGTCGCGGGTAGGCGCGGCGCTCCCGGCGTCGCGGGCCGCGAGGCAGGACGTGGGGCCGGGCGTGGCCCAGGCCTCGGGCCGGGTGAGCGAGGCCCTGGACGATTTCGCTGGTCGCGATCTGGCGGCGGCGGTGTCGGCGCTGCGCCGGGCCATGGAGTGCCCGGGCCTGACCACCACCGAGCGCAAGGCGCTGCGCGGCGCGCTGGCCACGGTGGCCGGGGTGATGCGGGTGCGCGACGAACGGCGGCGGCGGCCGGTGGACCGTCGGATGCTGCAAACGCCACGGGGGGATTGGTGATGAAAGAGCGGCCGATCCTGTTTTCCGCGCCGATGGTGCTGGGCAACCGCGCCGGGCGCAAGACCCAGACGCGGCGGGTGATGCGGGTGCAGCCGCCGGACAGTCATACGGGCCGGTGGACGTTTTGCGTGTCGAGCACAGTTAGGGACGACATAGACCGTTGGAGTTTTATGGTCATTGATCCACAGGGGGCTGTTTTCACCGAGCGCGGCAGGGAGACGTGTTTAGCGACGGTCCGGTCACCGCACCTGGTGGGCGACCGGCTGTGGGTGCGGGAGACGTTTTGGCAGGCAGGCAGCTATCCCTGCGGACTTCCAAGCGGTGAGCCGCAATCGCTTGCGAGTTGCAGGGGGCCACTGATCCACTACGCCGCAGACGGCAACCCTCCAGACACGCCCAATCGTCATTACCCCACCGGGTTGGGCGGGGTGCATCACTTTTCCGCGCCAGATCCTTACGCCATGTGGGAGAAACGTCCCTCCATCCACATGCCCCGCGGGGCCTCCCGCAACACCTACGAGGTTGTGGCGGTACGGCCGCAGCGCCTCCTGGACATCACGCCTGCGGACGTGGCGGCCGAGGGGCTGGTGCGGCTGTCCAAGGATGGCCGCATCTGGAAATGGGGCCTGCCGGATCGCGACGGGCTGCCCGGGACGGATGATCATGGCTGGCCGTGGTCGGAGTGGCGCGATGATCCGGTGCGGGCCTATCTCAAGCTCTGGGATCAGATCAATGCGGCGCGCGGCTTCGGCTCGGACAAAAATCCGTGGGTGTGGGCGATCAGCTACCGCGACATCACGGCAAAGGCCAAGGCCGAAGCGGCGTGATCCTGTTTCTGGCCGGGGTGGCCACGGGCGCGGCCCTGGCCGGGGTGCTCTGGCTGGGCCTGACGGTGACGGACGACGAGCTCCCGGCCGGGGGCGACGAACCAAACGACGACGAATGGTTTTGAGGAGGCGGGGATGGGCGACAAAAGCAAAATCGAATGGTGCGATGCGACGTGGAACCCGGTGGTGGGATGTTCAAGGATATCCCCGGGATGCGACCACTGCTACGCGTCGAGGATGGCCTGTCGTCTGGCGCAAATCCCAACAGCCCCGCATCAATATCGGGAGGTCGTGGACCAGGACAACCAAGCCTGGAACGGGCGAACGGAGTTCGTAACGTCTGCCATGGAGCAGCCGTTTCGTTGGAAAAGAGGTCGCCATATTTTCGTCGGGTCAATGACCGACCTGTTTCATCCGTCCACGCCGGACGAATGGCTGGACCGCATTTTCGCGGTCATGGCCCTCACTGCCCGGCATCGTTTTTTGCTCCTGGCCAAACGTCCGGAGAGGATGCGCGACTACATGACGCAGGTGACGCCGCAACGCCTTGCCCACGCAGCGACGGAACTCCAAGGAGAGGAGGCCGCCAAAGTGGTGTTGGCCGTCCTGAATGACACCTTGTGCGGAGTTCGTAATGTGGGCTGGCCGATGCGCCATGTCTGGCTCGGCGTTACGGCCGAGGATCAGGCCAGGGCCGACGAACGTATCCCGATCCTGCGCGACACCCCGGCGGTGGTTCGGTTCGTGTCGTTCGAGCCGCTCCTGGGGCAGGTGGATTGCCGCCGTTTTTTGGTCCCGTTGAGGCGGGAGATCACCCCGAGGGGAAGGGAGAACGTGGTGAGCCCTCCGGGTGTGAATTGGGCCATCTGCGGCGGCGAGAGCGGCCCGGGCGCACGGCCCATGCATCCGGACTGGGTGCGGGGGCTGCGGGGCCAGTGCCAAGATGCGGATGTGCCGTTTTTCTTCAAATCTTGGGGCGATTGGCGGCCAGGTCTGCCCAATGGCCAGCAGAAGGCTGTCGGCATCACCCCGAACGGGGGCACGTACAGTCACGATGCAGCGGAGTTTTTCGGCGAAACCTGGCCGGACAACGCCAGGTGCATGGCCCGCGTCGGCAAGAAAAGCGCCGGTCGCATGCTCGATGGAAAAACGTGGGACGAGGTTCTGGAGCCGAACAGATCCACAACGGCCAAGACGTGGAGCGCCGTCCGACGCAAGAAATGCCGTGCGGAAATGCGCGCGGACGAAGAAACGATCGCTGCAGGGAGGACGTCATGAGCTACGACGACAGGCGAAACGAGATTGTGGGGCGCACCGCCGCGCTGGACGCGGACAAATTCCTGGGGCGGCTGGCCGCGCACGCCGCAAACCGCCCCGTGGGCGAATGGGGCGAGACGTCGCTCTCCCTGACCGAGGGCGCCGCCCGCGAGCTGGCCCATGCCTTGCGCATCCTGCGGGCGTGTCGCGAGCGGGCCAGCGGACGCGCCACGGTCACCCGGAGCATGCCGCCCGGGGCGGCGTAAAATGGAGGACGTCATGAGCATCATCCTCGACATCCTGATCCTGGCCGGGCTGGCCGCCATAGCGGTGAGCCTGCTCCCGGACCGCGCGTTTTTCATTGGAGGCGGACGTGGCCACCGTTGACCGCACCGAGCTGTTCCAGGCCGTCGAGCTGGCCGCCATGACCGCCAGGTCCATGCTCGGCCACGTCGCCAACCGGGCCCTCTCCGCCGTGTGGCTCGTGCCGGACGGCGAGGCTCTGGCTGTCGAGGCCTCGGACGGGTCCGTGGAATTTCGGGGACGAGTGCCTGCGCAGCCCGGAGATTTCGAGGTCTGCGGCATGGACGCCGCCACCCTGCACGCCCTGCTCAAAAAACTGCCCGCCGCCGAGATCCTCCTGACCCAGGGGCCGGGCGACAGCCTGACCCTGCGTTGCGGCCCGCGTCGCTACCGGCTGGCCACGGTCGATACGGCCTGGCGGCAGCCGGTGGCCGCGCCCGAGGGCGGTGCGGACGCGGGGCCGGACGCCGCCGCTGCGGTCACGCTGGCCCGGTACGCCGTGGCCACGGACGAGGCCCTGGGCGTCCAGGCCTGCCTGCATCTGGCCCCGGCCGCCGGGCCGGGCGAGTGTCTGGCCGAGGGGCTTGACGGCCACCAGTTCGTGCGCGCCGTGTTCGACGCCCGGGCGCTGGCCGAGGTGTTGCCCGAGGCGGGCGTGCTCGTGGCCGGCCGCCACCTCAAGATCCTGGCCAGCGCCCTGGGCCGGGACGGGGCCCGGGTCTGTGTCGAGGGCAAACGGCTGTGGGTGGCGTGGCGCGGCGGACGGCTCGGGCTGGCCCTGGCCGACGGGCCGTTCCCGGACACGGGGACGTTTTTGGCCCGTTGCGCTGATCCGGCGTTTTCGGCCCAGATCGACCGCCAGGACATGCTGGCCGCGCTGGCCGTGGTCCTGGCCGAGCATGACCGCACCGTCAGGCTGGAGTTCGCCACCGGGCAGGAGTTTTCCCCGGCCGGGCGCGTGACCCTGGCCACCCTGGACGGCGGCGGCGAGGAGGATCTGGGTGCGGAGGTGACGGCCCGGGGCGAACTGTGGCCGGTGGGGATCGCCGCCAAGGACATGGCGGGCATCCTGGGGCTTTTCGAGGCGGAGCGGATCGGGCTGGCGTTTTCCGGGCCGGACGCGCCGATTTTGGTCACACCCGTGGACGAGGACGGCGAGGACGGCGAGGCCGGGCCGGTGCGGCTCACGGCCATCACCATGCCCATGCAGTTCGCCCAGGAATCGTATGACGAGGGGGAGGCGTGATGGACTTGACGCGGGAGCTTTCGGCCGAGGAACGGGAGTGGGTCGAGGCCTGGCTGCCGGGGCTGCCCATGCGCATTGCCCGGCGGCAGGTCGAGGATCGAATGGGCGGCGTGGTCTCGTACAAGGCCCTGTGCAACGAGGATTCGCGGGGACAGGGCCCGGCGGTTCGCTACGAGGTCGGCACGTCCACCAACGCCAGGGTGCTCTACGACACCAGGGCGCTCCTGGAGTGGATCGTGCGCCGGTACGGGGTCACGCCCCGCACGAATCTGGCGGGCATGGCGGCGCGCACAGTCTCGCCACGTCGGACTGCAGGGCGGAGGGGATCAGGTGCGCGTACCGCTGGGTCATCGCCAGGGACTCGTGCCGCATGAGGCGTTGGATGCGGTACAGGTCCGTGCCATCCAGAGCCAGCCAGGAGGCGAAGGTATGCCGCAGCGAATGAAAGGTCAGGAGATGGCGGCGGTCGGTGATGCCGTCGTTTATGCCGCAGCGGTCTGCCACGCGACGGAACATGTCGCTGTACCAGTGGCGGTCGCCGCGAGGCGCAAACAGGCGCGGCAGCCCGACGTCGAGGCGGCGCGCCAGCACGGCGGCGGCGGCGGCGTTGACGGGCACGATGCCGCCCGGCTTGCCGCCTGTGTCGCGCACATGGAGCAGGCCGTGGACAAGATCCACGTCCGGCCGGGCCAGGCGCATCAGTTCTCCCAGGCGCAGGCCCGTGTTCACGGCCAGGATCGCCGCGTCCTGGAACAGCGGCAGATCTGCGGCGGCGTCAATGAATCGCGTGAATTCGTCGCGGGTGAAAAAGCGCAGCCGGGCATTTTGGAGCCGGGGCAGGCGGATGCCGCAAACCGGGTTGCGGCCCTCGAAAAGACCCAGGCGCGACAGGTGGTTGAGGGTGGCCCGCAGCACGGCCAGGCACTGCAGGGTGGTGGCCGGGGAGCGCCGGGACAACAGCTCGTCGCGCAGGGACTCGATGTGCCCGACGGTGATCTCGGCCGGAGTCAGGTCGCCCAGGCGCGGCAGGACGTGCAGGCGCAGGCGCTGGGCGTCGTCGGATGCCGAGCGTTTGTTGCGCGTAGCCCAGGGCAGGTAGTGGGTCTCGGCCAGGTGGCGCAACGACTGGGCGTCGCGCGCGGCCTGGGTGGCGGCCTGGGCTTCGGCGTCGCGGCGGCGTTCGGCCTCGGCCCGCAGCGTGACCAGGGTGTGGCCGGGCTGGCCGGTGGCGTGGGCGCGGTTGAGTTCGGCCAGGATGGCGGCGGCTTTCTTCGCGGACCAGCCGTCGGAGGCCCAGCCCAGGGCCTCCTCGATGGCCCGGCCGTCGCGACGGTAGCGCAGGGTGAAATAGCAGTCGGGCGCGCCGCGATGCAGGCGCGTGGGGTGCTCGCGGTAGCGCACGCCGGGGTAGGGACTCGAGTGTTTAGCGGCCATGCCTGCCCCACACCTGCCCCACAAATTTTCAGCGACCAGGGCAGACGTGGGAAAGCACTACAGAGATTTCCCGTGGATTACAAGGGGATGAGTAGAGAGGGGATAGGCAGGGAATGCGCGAAAAAGGGGTGCGTCCGGACTTCAAATCCGGTGTGCGGTCGAGAGGTCGCAGGTAGGTTCGACTCCTATACGCTTCCGCCATCATTGAAGAATTTACTGTTCATCGGCACTTCTTCGCCCCTTCATTTTTCCCCATATTACTTTTTTGCTCCACTTGCTCCAACAAAGAGGCGGTGCAAATGGCTACTTTTCGGAAGCGCGGAAATCTCCAGTGGGAGGCCCGGATTCGCAAACGAGGCTATTCCACGACATGCAAAACTTTCGATACCGAGGCCGAAGCCCTTCCGGCGATTTTCACGGGAACAAAGTGGAGCTCTGCGATTGCATTGGCAGCGACATATGAGGCATGCTCCGGCTCAAGCCTGGAACGTGGAGTCGGAATCTCGAATGCGCTTGACTCCGGCTCCGGCAAACCGCACATATCAGACAGGGCGTGGCATAAGCCTGATCCCGGGGAAGAGGTGCGTTTGTTATGGCAGAAGTCCTTCAGCTTGATACGCTGGCCGACATCTATCCCAAACTCCGCCGACTGGAGTTTTCCAATCGCGCCTGTGGCGAGGCCCCTGCCCCGCCGTCAAACAAGCCGCGTACACCGGAAAAGGCGGAACTGCTCCGCAAGTGCCGCTATGCTCTGTTATTTCGGCGCTACTTGAAGCAGACGGTGATTGACGGCAAACCCGTTCTTATCGTCATGTTCTGAAGAGCCGCCATGTCAAAATATAAAGACATGCTACGAGAGTTGTCCGGTGAACAGGATGCATACCGTCGGAAAATCAAATTCCTCGGAATTGTAGCGCGTTACTTTGCTGACCATAATCTCAAACCCCCTATAGTTGTAGGCGGCGAGGCGGTTGAAATCTACACGCAGGGGGCATTTACGTCTCTTGATATAGACATTAAGAGTTCGCAAGATGGCCTGGTTGACTGCCTTGAAAAAGAACTTGGCTTTGAACGGATGCAGCACAATTATTTCAGTAAAAATCCATTGTTGGCTGTAGAGTGGCAAGGGGCCTCTCTTGAAGAGGGGCACGATGCCGAATCCCGCGTGCGGCATCTCTCCATTGATGGCGATATCATTGGGGTCATAGGCCTTGAGGATTTGATCATCGACAGGCTCAATGCCGCAAAGTTTGCTCAGCACAATGAAAGTTACGAGCAGGCGAAAACCATTTTTGCCGGAGCACGAATCGGCGGGCTTGACTACGATGCTTCCTATGCTGAGAAACGGGCGTCTCACGATGACGTACTCGACATGTACCAGCGGATGCTCCAGGATGTCGAAAGGGAGCTGGCGCGATTTGCGGAACTGGATACACCGAAAGGCTGAGGTGTTTCGGCGGCCCGGGCAGGGGAGCCTGTTGTCCGTACTGGCCCTCCAGAGAGGAGGAGGGCCTAAGGCCGTGGCGCGCCTCCAGACGAAGGGTTAATAATACCGCCCCGGAGAAGGTCGCCGGAGACTTTTTTTGCTTCAATCTTGCTCCACAGCGAAGATTCAAAGCCTGAACCCTGGTTCGGGCTCTTTTTTTCCCCGGGGCTTTCCGGACCCGGCTTACAACTTCATGCCGTACTGGGCCACCTTGTGCCGGAAGGTGCGGGGACTGATCCGTAAAAGCTCGGCAGCCCGGCCTTTGCTGCCCGATGCGGCGGCCAGGGCCCGGCGGATGGCCCGGGTTTCCGCCTCGCGCACCGCCGCCTCCAGGCTCAGACAGTCCGGCTCGGACCCGCCGGAATTCCCGCCCGTGTCACACCGCATCTCCAGCGGCAGGTCCGCAGCCATGATTTCCATGCCGTCCGGATGCAGAAGCACCACCCGTTCCATGAGGTTTTTAAGCTCCCGCACGTTGCCCGGCCACAGATGATCCTCCAGGGCACGGCGTGCGCAGGGGCGCAGATCCAGGCCGTGCTTGTGATAGCGGTGGCGGAACAGATCGAGAAAGTGCTCGGCCAGGGGCAGGATGTCCTCGCGCCGGTCGCGCAGCGGCGGCAGGGAGATGGGCACGACGTTTAATCTGTAGTAGAGATCGGCCCGGAAAAACCCCGTCTGGACCATTTCGGGCAGACTGCGGTTGGTGGCGGCCACGATGCGGGCCAGAAAGGGCAGATCCTTCTCCCCGCCCAGACGCTTGAAGGTGCGCTGTTCCAGGACGCGCAAAAAATCCACCTGGTTGGGCTGGGGAATCTCCCCCACCTCGTCCAGAAAAAGTGTTCCGTCCTCGGCGGCCTCGAAACTTCCCTTCTGGCGGCGGTTGGCGCCGGTATAGGCCCCGGCTTCGTGCCCGAAAAACTTGTCCGCAAAGAGTTCCCCCTTGAGCACGCCGCAGTTGACGGGGACAAAGGGTTTTTCGCGCCGGTTGCTCAGGGTGTGGATGAGCCGGGAGAACAGTTCCTTGCCCGTGCCGGATTCCCCATAGACCAGGATGGGCGCGTCGGACCCGGCCACCTGCCCGGCCACCCGGCGAAGGGCCCGCATGGCCGGGGAACGGAAAAGAAATGCCGGTCCGTCCGGCCCCAGGGCGAAATCGTTGTCATCGTCGACCGGCAAGAATTTGCCGGAACGGGAAGCGGGGGTGGACATGGCGATATCTCCTGCCGGGGAGGTGCTTCGAACCGGAATGTCGTGGGTATGAGCCCCTCGCAGCGGTAATTTCATGCCGCACAAGGGGTTGACGCTCTTCCGGTTGTTCTGGGTTGTACGCTTCCTGCCGGAAAGGCGGCAAAAATTTGCCGCCATGCGGCGTGTTTTTGCCGATACGCCCCGGGGAGCCGGGCGTCAAGCCCGTGTTTGTGCGGTTTTTCACTTGGTACGGTTCTTGATAATCAGGGGTGCCGCACGAGGCCATGCCGTATGGCCACGGCCCGGCGGCGGACCTGGCCGGGGGTGTCCACGGGGCGAGGCCTCTGGGAATGGACCTACGAACACTACATGTGAAAAGGGAGAACGGTAAGGACATGAGAGCGAAACCGATTCGGACGACGATTCTGGTCGCGGCGGCCTGCCTCCTTGTGGCGGGACTGGTCTGGGCCGGGGCCGATGCCGGGATGGCCGCCGAGGGCGCGGCCGCCGTTGACGCCATGACCGGCGCGTCAAGCAACACGCCGTGGTGGATGTGGCCCATCATCTTGTTGGGATTCTGCTTTATCCTGGGAATCATCGCCGTGCTGGCGGGCGTGGGCGGCGCGGTCCTTTTTGTTCCCCTGGTCAGCGGATTTTTTCCCTTTCACCTGGATTTTGTGCGCGGTACGGGACTGCTTGTGGCCCTGGCCGGGGCTCTGGCCGCCGGGCCTGGTTTGCTTCGCCGCAACCTGGCCAGCCTGCGTCTGGCCCTGCCCGTGGCGCTCATCGCCTCGGCCTGTTCCATCGTCGGTGCGTTTGTGGGCCTGGCCTTGCCCACGGATATCCTTCAGCTTTGCCTTGGCATCACCATCATGTTCATCGCCATTTTGCTTCTGACCTCCAAAAACGTGGTTCGGCCCCATGTGGAAAAGCAGGACGCCATCGGCCTGGCCCTGGGCATGAGCGGCATCTACACCGAGCCCTCCACGGGTGAGGTCATTTCCTGGAAGACCCATCGCACCCTGCCGGGCCTTCTTCTTTTCATTCTCATCGGCCTCATGGCCGGCATGTTCGGCCTGGGCGCGGGTTGGGCCAACGTCCCGGTGCTCAACATGCTCATGGGCGCGCCGCTGAAAATCGCCGTCGGCACCAGCAAGTTTTTATTGTCCATCACCGACACCTCCGCCGCCTGGGTCTATCTGAACAAGGGCTGCGTCATCCCGCTGATGGCCATTCCCTCCATCATCGGGCTGATGCTCGGTTCCTTTGTCGGGGTGCGCCTCTTGGCCGTGGCCAAGCCCAAGTTCATCCGCTACATGGTCATTGGCGTCTTGTTGTTCTCGGGCGGCCGGGCCTTTCTCAAGGGGTTTGGCATCTAGGACGGGCTTTCGCCCGCGCGCAAAAGGGTATCGTTTTCAGGTATAAACGCGAGAATTGCACAGGAGCATCCCATGACGTCCACGAAATACGACACGACTCCCAAAGAGCAGGTTCTCTACGCCAATATGCTGTTTTACGGCTGCTGGTCGGGGCTTGCGCTGATGATCGTCACCTATCTGGTCTATGCCTTCGGCATTCTGGAACCCCATGTCCCCATGGAGGTGGTGACCCGTGTGTGGTTCCATCCGGTACAGGAATACCTGACTGCTGGGCAGGTGCCCGTGGGATGGGGCTGGGCTGCCCTTCTCAACAAGGGCGATTTCATTAATTTTCTGGGCATCGTCTTGCTGGCGGGCATGACACTGGTGTGCTACGTTCCTCTTATCGTGGCATATTTGAAGAAAAAAGATATCCTGTTCGCCATGATCGCCATAGCCGAAATCCTGGTCCTGGCCTTCGCGGCCTCGGGTGTTGTTGGCGGCGGCGCGCACTAGCGACGGCGCGACATTGGAAAGGAACACAACCGTGGAGAACTCCGTGCGCACCGCACCATGCCCACCCACCGCGCTTGCGACGGATCTCGCCCGACTCTCGGAGATTCTGGGGGGGCTGCCCATCGGCATCGCCGCGCTGGACCCGGACTGCCGCATCGTGTTCATGAACAAGGCCCTGGAAGATCTGACCGGCTTTACCAGCCACGAGGCCGCCGGGATCCCTTGTCATCATGTTTTGCGTTGCGGCCTGCATCTGCGCGGCGTCCGGCAGGTTGAAACGCCCGGGCGCGGCGATGAGCCGGTCAAGGGCAGGGAGACGGACATCATCGACCGTCATCGCCACAAACTGCCCGTCCGGGTCACCCGCATCGATGTCCGGGATGAGCAAGGCGTAGCGTTCATGTTCCTTGAGGCCTACGAAGACCTGGCGCCGTTGCGGGACATGGAGCGGCGGCTCAAGGACGCCTCCGGGGCCGGGGAACTGATCAGCCGGGGCGAGGCCATGGAGCGCATCAAGAAGGTGCTCCCGGCCATCGCCCAATCCGACTCCCCGGTCCTGGTCACCGGCGAGACCGGCACCGGCAAGGATCTGTCGGCCCAGGTCATCCACAAGGCCTCACCGCGCGCGCGTGGTCCCTTCGTGCGGGTCAACCTGGGCCCCATGCCCGAGCATCTGTTGGAGATCGAACTGTACGGCCGGGTGGCCGAGGAGGGGGAGGCCGTTCCGGGCTGTTTTCAGCGGGCCAACGGCGGTACCCTGTACCTGTCGGAACTCGCCGATCTGCCTGCCGCCCATCAGGCCGGACTGGTGCGCGTTCTGGACGACCAGACCATCATCCCGGCCGGTTCGGACAAGGGCGTGCGGGTGAACGTCCGGCTGATCGCCGCCACCCACAAGGATCCCGAGGAGTTGGTGCGCGCCGGGGTGTTGCGCGAGGATCTGTTCCATCGCCTGGGCGCCGTCCGGGTGCATCTGCCGCCGCTGCGGGACCGGGGCGAGGATGTCGAGTTTCTTTTGACCCATTTTCTGTCCCGTTTCGCCGCCCGTTTCAAAAAGGACATCAAGGGCTTTTCTCCGCGCGCCATACGGATTTTGCGCAGCCACTGCTTTCCGGGAAATGTGCGGGAACTCAAAAACATCGTGGAATATGCCGCCATGATATGCCAAAAGGACATGATCCTTCCGGCGCATCTGCCGGGGCATATCCTGGCCGCCCTCAAAGCCGACCAGTCCCCTGCATCGGGGCGGCCGGGAGACAACCGGGGACGGAAGCGTTCGTAATCCGTCAACCGCGACCCATTGGAAAGGCATGAGCATGCGCACCAAAAAGATCCTGATTCCCCTGTTCCGGGACGAGGTGGCCCCCAGGTTCGACCTGGCGGGCGAGGCGCTGATCGTGGCCGTGTCCGAAGATGGGACAGTGGAGGGACGGCAAAACCTGGTTCTTCCCAACGCCTCGGCCGACGACCTGTGCGATCTGGTGCTGTCCCGGGACATCGACACGGTGATCTGCGGCGGCATCGAAGAGGAATACTACCATTATCTGCGCTGGAAGCGTGTGGACGTGCTGGATGCCGTGGCGGGCACGGCCGAGGCCGCGTTGACGCGATTTCTGGCCGGAAGGCTCAAGTCCGGGGATATGCTCTTTGCGGGCGGTGACGGTCGTGTTTAAGACCATTTTCCGCCACTCGTTCAAGGATCTGCACGGCAGCGAGGACATCCTGTCCCCGGAACGCTACATGAGCCTGCGGCGCAAGATCGTGGGGCTTATGGCCGTGGTCTCCGTAGTCCCGCTTTTGCTCATGGCCGCCATCAACTACTATGAATACCGGGCGGCCCTAGGCCGGGAAATCCAAAATCCATTGCGCATCCTGGTGTCCAAGACCAAGAATTCGTTTGAGCTTTTTTTGGCCGAGCGCACCTCCACGGTGAGCTTCATCGCCTCGGCCTATCCCTTCGAGGAACTGGCCCAGGAAAAAAACCTCAAGCATATCTTCCGGGTTATGACCCAGGTCTTTGACGGCTTTGTGGACCTTGGGCTGCTCGATGAGAACGGCGTCCAGGTGAGCTATGCCGGGCCCTATTCCCTGGCCGGGAAAAACTACGCCGAACAGAGTTGGTTCAACCAGGTCATGATCCGGGGCACCTACATCAGCGACGTGTTCATGGGCTACCGGAATTTCCCGCACATGGTCATCGCCGTGCGCCATATGGATGAAAACGGTAAAAAGTGGGTGGTCCGGGCTACCATCGACACCACCCGGTTCGACCGGCTGATTGCGGCCATGAGCCTTGAGCCCGACAGCGACGCGTTTTTGCTCAACAAGGAGGGCATCCTCCAGACCAATTCCAATTATTACGGCAAGGTGCTCGAACGTCTGCCCATGGCCATGCCCCCCCAGGGCTACGAGGCCCGGCTGGTGGAAACCCAGGACCACAACGGCGAAGACATCTACCTGGCCTATTCCTATTTTCCGGAGACGGATTTCGTGCTCATGGCCGTCAAACCCCGGGGATCGGCGCTCAAGACCTGGTACATGGTCAAGGGCGACCTGCTGTTCATCTTCGTGCTCGGGGTCATGGCCATCTTCCTGGTGGTCTACAAGATGACCGACCTGCTCATCCAGCGCATGCGCGAGAGCGAGGAGCGCCGGGAACTGGCCTTCCGGCAGGTGGAGCATGCCCAGAAACTGTCCTCCATCGGGCGTCTCGCCGCAGGCGTGGCCCACGAGATCAACAACCCCCTGGCGGCCATCAACGAGAAGGCCGGGCTCATGAAGGATCTTCTCGGCCTGCGTCCGGATTTCCCGGATCGGGACAAGTTCATCACCCTGGCCGACGCCATCCTCAAAAGCATCCGGCGCTGCCGGGACATCACCCACCGCATGCTCGGCTTCGCCCGGCGCATGGACGTCAGCTATGAAGAACTGGATATCAATGAGGTCTTGACCGACACCTTGAGCTTCCTGGACCAGGAGGCCAAACACCGGGGGGTGACCATCGTGCGGGAGCTCGACGAATCCCTGCCGCGCATCATGTCCGACCGGGGCCAACTCCAGCAGGTGTTCCTGAACATCTTGAACAATGCCCTGGCCGCTGTGCCCGACGACGGGAACATCGAGGTCAAGACCGGCGAGACCACCCCGGATTCCCTGGTCATCAGTTTTCAGGACAATGGCTGCGGCATGTCCCAGGACACCCTCGAACACGTCTTCGAACCCTTTTTCACCACCAAGAAGGGCACCGGCACGGGCCTTGGCCTGTCCATCACCTACGGCATCATCAAGAAACTTGGCGGCGACATCGCGGTCACGAGCAAACAAGGCGAGGGAACCCTTTTCACCATATACCTGCCAAAAAAGGCCAGGAAGGAAGCGGCAAGCTGATGGAGAGAAAAGACTGGAACGTGCTTTTGGTGGACGACGAACGCGAGTTCGTGACCACCCTTTCGGAGCGCCTGGGGCTGCGGGGCATCGCCTCCAGGGTGGTTTTCGACGGCGAGAGCGCCCTGCGGGAGGTGGCCGAGAACCCGCCGCACCTGGTGATCCTCGACGTGATGCTGCCGGGCATGCGGGGGCTTGAGGTGTTGCGCGGCATTCGGGCCGGTTTTCCCAACGTCAAGGTGATCCTTTTGACCGGCCACGGCACCACCAAAAACGGCATTGAGGGCATGAAGCTGGGGGCCTTCGATTACATGATCAAGCCGTTGGACATCGACGTGCTGATTGAAAAAATGACCGAAGCCGCAGGCGGCAGGCGGTGAACATGAACGCCTCCGGGGAGAACAAAAAGCAGGCCGTGCGTGAGGCCGCATTCATGGGGGCGGTGACCGCCTCCATCACCCATGAGATGCAAAACGTCCTGGCCATCATCCAGCAGTCCGCCGGGCTCATGGGCGACCTGTTGCACCTAAGCCGCGTGGACTCCCTCAAGTCATTGGGGTTTCGCAAGGGGTTTCAGCATCACGACAAGTTTTCGACCCTGATTGCGGCCATGAACGAACAGGTGGAGCGGGGATCGAATTTAAGCGACGGCCTGAACCGTCTGGCCCATGTGCCGGACAGCCCGGCGGAGACGACGGATCTGAAAAGCGCCACGGGACTTCTGTTTTCGCTTATCGGGCGCATCGCCCGAAAAAGGCGGATCGAATTCGTTCTCGAGCCCGGAGAGGAGCGCCTCCCGCTCAAGGCCCAGTGTCCCCCCATGCAGGCCTTGATGGCCCTCTATGGTGTGGCCCAGGCCCTGATCGAGGCCCTGTCCGGCTGCATGGTCCGGGTCGCCGTGGGCACGGCGGAGAGCGGGCTCGTTGTGGATTTCCTCTTGCCCGAGGGCGGCGCGGGTTCCCCACCCGTGGTCCTTCCCGAGTCTTTTGACGGCGGGGAGGGGGCGGGGAGGCCTGTTGCGACAACCCAGGCGGATAGGATCAGGCTGGTTTTTCCCCCATGCCCGGCTGACGCGGCAGGGGGCTGAGGATAGGCGCATCCGAGGGGGACCATCCCCTTGGCGACTCGATACGGCGGATTGAGGCGCGCATGCGACGTACCCACGCAAACGAAATGGTTCGGCGGGCATCCCCCGGACCAGAGACTTTCCCCCCAGGGGGGGCCGAAACACGAGGAAGGAGAAGCAAATGAAAAAGATCAAGCTGCTTTTGGTGGACGACGAGGAGAACTTCGTCAACACCCTGGCCGAACGCATGAAGATGCGCGATGTGCCCTCCAAGGTGGTTTTCAGCGGCGAAGAGGCCCTGGAGGCGGTCAAGGTCGAGGCCCCCGACGTCATGGTCCTGGATTTGCGCATGCCCGGCATCGACGGCATGGACGTCCTGCGCAAGGTCCGCAAGTGCCACCCGCATGTCCAGGTCATCATTCTGACCGGCCACGGCACGGATCTGGATGAGGAAGAGGCCAGGAAGCTCGGCGCCTTCCACTACCACAAAAAGCCCATCGACATCGACGAGCTTTTGAGCACCGTCAAAAAGGCCTACCGGGAAAAGATCGAGGACGCCATGGTGGCGGCCACCTTCGCCCAGGCCGGCGAGTTCGGCGAGGCCCAGAAGATCCTGGACGAGGACGGAAAATAGCATTGCCGTGATTGCGGCAGGCCTGTGCAGGGTCTGCGGCATAGGCCCGGGGCGCTGGACGTGGCCACATGGCGTGGCGCATGGCCGCCACGTCGGCGTCCCGGAGTAGGTGGGTGGAGACGGAAATGCCGGAGCGGGTGCTGTTGGTGGACGACGAGGTCGATTTTGCGGACCTGTTGGCCGAGCGGCTGACCGCCAGGGGGCTTTCCGTCCTGGTGGCCCACGACGGCGAGGAGGCCTTGCGCGTGTTGGCCGGGGAGTCCGGTGACGCCGCATCCGGGCCGGGCGAGGTGGACGTGGCCGTGCTCGACGTCAACCTGCCCGGGAAAAGCGGCCTGGACGTTTTGCGCGAGATCAAGGCCGAAAGGCCCCATGTGGAGGCCATCATGCTCACGGGGGCCACCGAGGTGGGCACGGCCGTCACCGGCATGAAGCTCGGGGCCGTGGACTATCTGCTCAAACCCGTGGATGTGGAGGTGTTGGTGGCGGCCATCCGCCAGGCCGGCGCCCGGCGGGCCGAGAAGATGGCGGGCCTGCGCATGATCGAGACGGTCAAGCTGGCCGCCGTGGGGAGCCTGGCCGAGGGCGTGGCCCATGAGATCAACAACCCGGTGAACATCATGTTCCATGAAGCGGGGTGGATGGAAGACCTCCTGCACGACGCGGACATCCCCGACGCGAAGCTGCTCGGGGAACTGCACACCTCCATCACCCGCATCCTGTCCCAGGGGCGGCGTTGCCGGGGCATCACGGCCAAACTCTTAAGCCTTGGCGGACGCATCGATCCGCGTCCCCAGAAGATTCGTCCGGACAAACTGGCCGGAGCCGCCGTCAAGGCTGTCCGTGGCCGGGCCAAGACGCTGTCGGTGCGCGTCACAACGGACTTCTCCCGGGACATCCCCGAGCTTTTCGTCCCTCCGGCCCATCTGGAGCAGGTTTTTTCCCATTTGGTGGACAACGCCCTGGACGCCATGGACGGCGCCTCCGAACGGGAGAAGGTGCTGGCCCTCAAAGGATGGCGGGAAGGGGAGACAGTGGTCTTCACCGTGTCCGACTCGGGAATCGGCATTGCCGCAGCCAACATGGCGCGTATTTTCGATCCCTTTTTTTCCACCAAGGAGGTGGGCAAGGGCTCGGGCCTGGGGCTGTCCATCTGCCGGGGCATCCTGACCGCCCTGGGCGGCGATATCCATGTGGAAAGCCAACTCGGCGAGGGCACCACGGTCACCGTGACCCTGCCGCTGACCCCCCTGCGCCCCGACGCCGCCTTCGTCTCGCACTGAGTCCCCGGGTTCCCTGAAGGATATCCCTGGGGGCGCCCCCATGATCACCCATGCCGGGACTGGTAGTCCGCGACGGCCATTTTCACGGCCTTGGCCGCGATGCGCGCGCTTTTGTGCTTGTCCTTGGGCAGTCCGTCCAAAAGCGTGAGGATATCCCCCGGTTCAATGCCCGCCGCCTGGTCCGGGGACTTGCCCAGGGCCAGTTCCACGGCCGCGTCGGCGCAGACGACGCTTGAGGCGCAGCCGTCTGCGGAAAACAAGGCCTCGCTGATGCAGCCGTCCGCGACGCGCAGGAAAAGGGTGATGGTGTCGTCGCAGGCCCCGGATACCGTGGCCGTGCCCGACGGGTCGAACATGATCCCCATGTGGCGCGGGGCCTTCCACCGGGCCACCACGGCCTCCCCGAAATAGGTCACGGCGTCGGCGTCGCACATGGCCTGGAGTTCCTTTGCCAGCCGGTCGACATCGCTCATGGACACACTCCGGACATGGCCAAGGCCTGATTGACGTAGCCTCGCAGGTCGGCGGTGGACAGGCCGGGAATGAATATGGCCTCCTTGGGGCAGGCGCCCTGGCAGGCCCCGCACCCGCTGCACAATTCCGGGGTCAGGCGGATGATCCTGGCGTTTAAGCGTCTGGGGTTGATGGCCACTTCGAGACAGTTGCGGGGGCAGACGTCCACGCAGATGGCGCAGCCGTCGCACACCTCTTTGCGGATGGCCGCCTTGGGTTCTTTGCGGGGAAACGTGGTCTCGTTTATGATGTGCACGGTATCGCCTCCGTCTTTTTTTTGCGGCGTGTCGTCGCCTCGTTTCAGGCTGTTCGATATCCTTCCCCCCCGGCGTTTGGCAACGCGAAATCGTTCGGCCCCTTCATCCCGGGCGGACCGTTTGAAGCCGCGTCACGACCGTGCGGAGATATCCCGCTCCCATGGCCTCGCGCCCACCCGTCGGTCGAGCCTCTTGCCGAAGGGCAGCCCAGGGATTACCTTCGGGAAAATTTTCCCTGGTGTCGGCGCCGGGGACAACACCACGGCATTGGAGACGGATATGGACTGCAACGAGACGCTTCAGGAACTCTTCGACGCCTGTCCCTGGCAGGCGAAAACCTTTGGCGAATTGCCCAAAGACCCGGGAAGCATCCGCTATTTGTGGCGGGCCGAGGACGCCGGCTTCGCCTCGCTTTTTTTCAAGTCCGGCCTTTTGACCGAGGAGACCTCGGCCATCCGGCGTTCGCTGTACCTGGGACGGGAACCGGGGGGGAGCTGGGCGCTGTGCGTGGCGGAACGCACCCGGGAGGACTTCGATCCCAAAGAGGTGGGGCGGGGAATCACGGCGCTGATGGATATGGGCAATATCCGGGATGCCCTGGGCAGGGCCAAGGCCAACTGATCCGGCGCGTCCGGGGGCGTGCTTCCCATGATCCCCGGGAGTTTTCTGATCGGTCATATGCAAGAAAGGGCAAGGGCCCCTGATGCCGGGGTCTGATGGAAGCGGACCACCCTTGGCTGCGATTTTCCCGTGATGGCGCAACTGGTGTCACGACCGGCGGCCGTCCATGCGACATGCATGGACGGCCGTTTTGCGTGATGTGGACGGCCTGGGGCCTCCAGGGAGAGGCGGGAGGCGCGAGGGATTTCGTAATGACGGTTTTGCGCGATGTGGCATGAAATTTAAATACGTAGCACGATAAGGTGTTGCAGTACACATCGACAAAAACAGATACATGCCGCAGTCTCTTATTGAAAATCCCCGTTGACCCGTTTGTTGATTTCATCTATCTTCTCAATACTTATGTATAAATTGCATCGATAGGGGCAATCGGAAAAGATGATGTGAAGAATTTCACCTGTCCATGGGCAGACGCCACGGCCAGGTGGAGAGGATGGGTGAAACCCATCCCAGGCCCGGATGGATCATGGTTTCCGGAAGCCCTGAGCAGGGGCGGCCTGTGGATGGGAGTCGTTTACGCAACCGGCGTGCGACGGCAGGACTACCGCACCTGCCGGATGGAGAGGGTGCTGTTGAGGGCTGTGCCTGTCGACAGTTTCAAATCCACAGAAAACAAGATGGTCGAGGCTTTATCCACACCATGTCCAACGCCGATTTTTGTCGGGAGGACGGGCGAGGGGTGGAGTTCGGTCGAAATGCAGTTGGTTCTTCGGGGCCGCGAGAAGAGACGGTCGGTAACGGTGAACAGGGCTTTCCCGGAAGACGGGGCGGCTCAACCCAAAGCGAAAGGGGGTTTCAATGTCGGCGAAAAAACTCGGTTCGGTCATGGTCGTTGGCGGCGGCATCGCAGGCATGCAGACCGCGCTCGACCTGGCCGATTCCGGCTACTACGTCTATCTGGTCGAGAAAAAAGCGGGCATCGGTGGGGTGATGGCTCAGCTTGACAAGACGTTCCCCACGAACGATTGCGCAATGTGAATTATCTCCCCCAAGTTGGTCGAGTGCGGTCGGCACTTGAATATCGAGTTGATGACGCTTTCCGAGGTGGTGGCGGTCGAGGGTGAGCAGGGCGATTTCACCGTGAAGGTGAAACAGCATCCGCGCTACATCGACATGGACAAGTGTATCGCCTGCGGCCTGTGCGCCGAGAAATGCCCCAAAAAGGTGGGCAACGAGTACAACGAAGGGCTGGACAAGCGCAAAGCGGCCTACATCCTGTACGGCCAGGCCGTGCCGCTCAAGTACGCCATTGACGCCGAGAACTGTATTTACATCCAGAAGGGCAAATGCCGCGCCTGCG